>JANWZN010000100.1 GCA_025054575.1 Geminicoccaceae bacterium
GAGCGCGCGCGTCCGGCGATCCCCTCGCGGCCGGAGCTCGTCGGCGGGGCGGGCCGACGGGCCGCCGCCTGGTGGCGGACGGGCGGCCGGGTGCCGCGAGGCCTGCCGCCGGCCGAGGAAGGGCTTTGTCGAGCCCGGCGCTTGCACTAAGATCGGAGTAGGCGATCGATCGGGTCGTGTGGCAGGGATCATGAGCGACAGCGGTCGGGATCGACAGGACGCCACGAAGGGGGACGTGGCCACCAAGACGCGGACCAGGACGCAGCGGCCGTCCTTGTACAAGGTCCTGCTCCTCAACGACGACTATACGCCCATGGAGTTCGTGGTGCACGTGCTCGAACGGTTTTTCGGCAAGAGCCGCGAGGACGCGACGAGGATCATGCTCCTCGTGCACCACAAGGGCGTCGGCGTGTGCGGTGTCTACACCTACGAAGTGGCCGAGACCAAGGTCGCTCAGGTGATCGAATTCTCCCGCCAGCACCAGCACCCGTTGCAGTGCATGATGGAGAAGGAATGACGACCGGCGAGGCGGCGGGCGCCGACGGGTCGGCGAGCGGAGGTCAGGCGTGATGCCGCAGCTCTCGCGCACACTCGACAAGACCCTGCGACGGGCCTTCGCGCTGGCCAACGCGCGCCAGCACGAGTTCGCCACGCTCGAGCACCTCTTGATGGCGCTGAGCGAGGATCAGGACGCGGTTGCCGTGCTGCGGGCCTGCGCCGTCGACATCGAGCGCCTGCGCGCGACCTTGACCGACTTTCTCGATCACGAATTGTCCGGGCTGGTCGTCGAGGGCATGGTCGATGCTCGCCCGACCGCCGGGTTCCAGCGGGTTCTCCAGCGGGCCGCGATCCACGTCCAATCTGCCGGCCGCTCCGAGGTGACGGGCGCCAACGTGCTGGTGGCGCTGTTCTCCGAACGCGAGTCGCACGCCGTGTTCTTCCTCCAGGAACAGAACATGACGCGGCTCGACGCGGTCAACTACATCGCCCACGGCATCGCCAAGAAGCCGGGGCTCTCCGAGGAGCGACGGGTGCGCGGGGCCGACGAGCGCGGCGAGGGCGAGGACAAGAAGGATCCGGGTGGCGAGGCGCTGTCGACCTATTGCGCGAATCTCAACCAGAAAGCGCGGGAAGGCCGCATCGACATCCTGGTCGGCCGCGAGCACGAGATCGAGCGGACGATCCAGATCCTCTGTCGGCGCTCGAAGAACAATCCGCTCTTCGTGGGCGATCCCGGCGTCGGTAAGACGGCGATCGCCGAGGGCCTGGCGCTGCGGATCGTCAAGGGCGAGGTACCCGACGTCCTCAAGCACGCGGTGATCTACGCCCTCGACATGGGGGCGCTCCTGGCCGGCACGCGCTATCGCGGCGATTTCGAGGAGCGGCTCAAGGCCGTGATCTCGGAGCTCGAGGCCAACAAGAACGCGATCCTGTTCATCGACGAGATCCACACCGTGATCGGTGCGGGGGCGACCAGCGGCGGCTCGCTCGACGCCTCCAACATCCTCAAGCCGGCGCTGGCCGGCGGTAGCCTGCGCTGCATCGGCTCGACCACCTACAAGGAGTTCCGCAACTATTTCGAGAAGGATCGGGCCCTGGTCCGCCGCTTCCAGAAGATCGACGTGCCCGAGCCGACCGAGGCCGAGACGGTCAAGATCCTGCAAGGGCTGCGCCCGTCCTTCGAAGCGCATCACGGTGTCAAGTACACCGACCAGGCGCTCAAGGCGGCCGTCAAGTTGTCGATGCGCTACATCCACGACCGCAAGCTGCCGGACAAGGCGATCGACGTGATCGACGAGGTCGGCGCCGCGCAGATGCTCAAGCCCGAGGCGAAGCGATCGCGGCTGATCGGCGTCAAGGAGATCGAGGAGATCGTCGCCAAAATGGCGCGCGTGCCGATCAAGGCCGTGAACGCCCGCGACAAGATCGCGCTCAAGAACCTCGACCAGGACCTCAAGAGCGTGGTGTTCGGGCAGGACGCGGCGATCGACGCGCTCGCTTCCGCGATCAAGCTGTCGCGCGCGGGCCTGCGCGACCCGCAAAAGCCGATCGGCTGCTATCTGTTCAGCGGTCCGACCGGGGTCGGCAAGACCGAGGTCGCGCGGCAGCTCGCCAAGATCATGGGCATCGAGCTCGTCCGCTTCGACATGTCCGAGTACATGGAGCGGCACGCGGTCTCGCGCCTCATCGGGGCGCCGCCCGGCTATGTCGGCTTCGATCAGGGCGGGCTGTTGACGGATGCGATCGATCAGCACCCGCACGCCGTGCTGCTGCTCGACGAGATCGAGAAGGCGCATCCGGACGTCTACAACATTCTCCTGCAGGTCATGGACTACGGGAAGTTGACCGACAACAACGGCAAGACGGTCGACTTCCGCAACGTCATCTTGATCATGACGACCAACGCCGGTGCCGCCGACATGAGCAAGCCGGCGATGGGCTTCGGCCGCGAAGAGCGCGAGGGCGAGGACACCGAGGCGATCAAGCGGCTGTTCACACCGGAGTTCCGCAACCGGCTCGACGCGATCATTCCGTTCAAAGGCCTCACCCCGGAGATCGTCGCCTCGGTCGTCGACAAGTTCGTCAAGGAACTCGCCGCGCAGCTCGCCGACCGGCGCGTGCTGGTCGAGGTCGATGCGGCGGCACGGGCCTGGCTCGCCGAGCGCGGTTACGAGCCGCTGTTCGGCGCCCGTCCGCTCGCGCGGGTGATCCAGGAGCACATCAAGCGGCCGCTCGCCGACGAGCTCCTGTTCGGCCGACTGACGAAAGGCGGCAAGGTCAAGGTCTCGGTCGAGAACGGCGCGCCCGTGTTCACCTTCGAGCCGGCGGAGCGGACGGCGCGACCCGGCAAAGAAACGACCGCGGGCGAGGAGGACGAGGAGGAGGACGAGGCGGTCGGCTGACGCCTCGACCGCCGTTCCCCATTTTGCCGGTGCGCGCTACGTTCTTCGCCCGGGCAGAAGAGGCGATCGCCTGACGCCTCGGCCACCCTTGCGGGCAAACGACCATCGCTCGGCCGGGAAACGCCTCGAACGCGTCGTCGCGGCGGCGCGCTCTCGGCTCGTGCCGAACTCGGGTGCTTGGGCCTGCGACGGTCGGTGGTGGCGTGGATTGGAACGGTCCGATCGTCGCGGATAGGATGCGCGGTCGCCACGCGGCCCGCACTGTCCGATCGCCGGATCGAGCCCCGGGGAAGCGGTTGGCCGCATAAGGCGCCCGAGACGGCGGCACCGGAGGCCGCGCGCCGCGGCGAGAGGTGCGATCCGTGGGCGGCGCACGCCTGTCGGGTCGACCCCGACGAACCGATCGTTCGAGCGAGCGAGGCGGGTCGCGGCGGCCAGCGGCGGGGCGGGCGCGGAGGGCCGACCGGGCGAGCCGCTGCCGACGATCGGCTCGGTTTACGATTTCTTCACCAGGATCGGCGACAACAACGCCATCGCGGAACGGAGCGCTGGCACGTTGCTCGCCGTCCGACCCTTCTGGTTGCGCGCGATCGCCCTTTTGGGCGGTGCGCTCGCGCGCTGTTCGCGGGCATGGCTGCTCGCGAGGAGCAGGCTGCGCCCGGTGCGGCCTCGGGCGGTGCACCGGGGCAGGGTGACGGCCGTTGTGGCGCTGCGACCGTCGAGGAAAGCCGAGGTCGGCGCGCAGGTGCGGCGGTCGGCTCGGGCTGCCGTTCGGTGGATCGGCGCGTCACCGGTGAGCCCGTCGGCGCAGCCGGTGCCCGCGAGCAGCTCGGAGCGTGCGGCGCCCGCCGCCGCGCGAGCCGCCGCCGGTTCCGGTGCAGCCGACGGTCGCTCAGTCGAGCATCGTCCGCGGGAGCCACAGGGCGATGTCGGGGAACGCGATGCAGAGCGCGAGCCCGATCAGTTGCAGGATCACGAAGGGAATGATCCCGCGGTAGATCTCGCCGAGCCGAATCTGCGGCGGGCAGGTGCCCTTCATGTAGAAGAGCGCGAAGCCGAAGGGTGGGGTGAGGAAGCTGGTCTGCAGGTTGACGGCGAGGAGGATCGCGAACCAATAGACGATTTCCGGCTTGGCGACATGGTCGCCGAAGTCGAGGCTTTTCACGAGCGGGGCGAAGATCGGCAGCACGATCAAGGTGATCTCGACCCAGTCGAAGAAGAAGCCGAGGACGAAGACGATCGCCATGATCAGGAGCAGGATGCCCCAGCTGTCGAGCCCCGCGGCGGCGAACAGATCCTCGATCACGTAGTCGCCGCCGAGCGAGCGGAAGACGTAGGAGAATGCGGTGGCACCGATGAAGATGAAAAAGATCATGGCACAGGTGAGGCCGGTCCGCTCGCAGACATCGGCCAGGACGGCGAGCGTAAGCCGGCGGTTGACGGCGGCCAGGAGGATGGTGCCGGCGGCGCCGACCGCGGCGGCCTCGGTCGGAGTCGCCCAGCCGGCGAAGATCGAGCCCAGCACGAGCAGGATGAGGAAGGTCGGCGGCAGGAAGCTCTTGAGCAGCAGGAGGGCGAGCTCGCCGCCGGTGGCGGGCCCCTCGCCGGTCTCCATGGGCGGGGCGCTGGCCGGCCGCAGCGCCGCGAAGGCGGCGATGAACAAGAGATAGAGGCCGGACAAGAGGAGGCCCGGGAACACGGCGCCGAAGAACAGGTTGCCGACCGAGAGGGAGAGCAGGTCGGCCATGATGACGAGCATGATCGAGGGCGGGATGAGGATGCCGAGCGTGCCGGCGGCGGCGATCGTGCCGGTCGCGAGCTCGTGGCTGTAGCGCCTCTCCAGCATGACGGGCAGCGCCATCATCGTGAGCATCACCACCGAGGCGCCGACGATGCCGGTGGTGGCGGCCATGATCGTGCCCATCAGCGTGACGGCGAGCGCGAGGCCGCCCGGCACGCGCCGCAGCAGCACCTGGAGCGCGCGCAAGAGATCGGCAGCGACGTCCGAGCGTTCGAGCATGGTGCCCATGAAGACGAACAGCGGCACCGCCACGAGCACGAGGTTTTCGGCGATCCCGCCCCAGATCCGGGGCAGGAGGTTGAAGAACTCGATCGGCTTGAAGACGCCCAAGGCGGCGCCGAGGAAGCCGAAGGCGAGCGCCACGCCGCCGAGCACGAAGGCGACCGGGTAGCCGGTGAACAGGAGGATCGCCACACTCGCGAACATCACGAGCGGCAGGAGGTCGACGAGGTCCACCGCGTCGCTCCCTCGGGCTCAGCGGCTCGGACCGGCCGGGCCGGTCACGGGCGGCACCACCCAGAGATCGACGCGCTCGCGCTGTCCGAAGAGGCAGGCGACGAGCCGGAGCAGGACGGCGAAGCCGGCGAGAAAGGCCAGGACGAGGCCCGCGAGCAGCACCGCCTTGATGACCCAGCGGTGCGGGATGCCGATGAGCGAGACCGAGGCCTCGGCGTTCGCCCAGGAGGTCCAGGTGAAGTCGATCGCGAACCAGATGACGAGCGCGGTGTAGGGCAGCATGAAGGCGAGGCAGCCGACGAGCTCGATCCAGGCTCGCCGGCGCGGCGCCAGCCGCTCGAGGATCAGATCGACCCGGACGTGGGCGTTCTTGACGTAGGCCCAGCCCAGGCAGAGGGCGAAGAGCGCCGTGTGCAGGTGCCACTCGAGCTCCTGCAGGATGGTCGAGTTGCTGAGGCCGCCCGTGACGGCGAGGCCCCACTCGCGCAAGGCCGGGCTCTTGCGGCTCACCACGTCCCAGACCGTGACCAGGATCATGGGCAGGATCAGCCAGCAGGCGACGCGGCCGACCGTCTCGACGACGCGGCGGAGGCGGTCGCTCAGCCGCAGCAAGCCGTCCACGAGGCGTCACTCCCGGGCGGGTGGAGGGGGAGGGCGGCGCCCGGCGGGGCGCCGCCCCGGCGGTCACTTGAGATAGCCGATCTCGCGCCACCGGGCGTAGTTGGCGCGGAACGCCTTGTAGTGGTCCCAGATCTCCTTGAAGCGCGGGTCGGCCGCCGCCTCGGCCTCGGCGACCTCCTCCCAGGCCTTCTTGAAGGCGTCGAGGAACTCGTTCGGCCAGGTGTGGATCTGCACGCCGTGCTGCTGGTGGAAGGCGATCGCATCGCCCTGGCGGGCCTCGCCGGCCGCCATGAGCCAGAGATTGGCGTCGTTGCAGGCGACCTCGACCATCTTCTGGTAGGCTTTGGGCAGCTTGTTCCACGCGTCGAGATTGATGATGACGTCGACGAACGAGGCCTGCTGATGCCAGCCCGGGAAATAATTGTGCTTCGCGATCTGGTAGAAGCCGAGATTCTTGTCGAGGGACGGATACGAGAACTCCGTAGCGTCGAGGACGCCGCGCTCCAACGCCGGGTAGATGTCGCCGGCGGCAAGCAACTGGGTGTTGACCCCGAACTTCTGCATGACCTTGGCGCCGAGACCGAAGAACCGCATTTTGAGGCCCTTCAGATCGTCGAGCGTCTTGATTTCCTTGCGGAACCAGCCCGAGGACTCGGCGATCACGATGCCGCACTGGAAGCCCTTGATGTTGTGCTTGGCGAGCTCGCGGTCGTAGAGCGCGTAGCCACCGCCCTGCTGGATCCAGGCGACGTATTCGTTGACGCTCGGCCCGAACGGCACCGAGGCGAAGAAGACCAGATGCGGGATGCGCCCGGCATGGAAGCCCGGCGAGGAGTAGGACATCTCGACCGAGCCCTTGGAGACGGCGTCGAAGACCTCGAGGGCGGGCACGAGCGCGCCCGGCTCGTGGAAGCGGATATCGAAATTGCCGTCGGACATCACCTTGATGTTCTCGATCAGCCGGGTGATGTTCTGGCCGAGCACATCGAGCGTGCTCGCATAGGAGCTGGCGAGCTTCCAGCGCACTTTCTGCTGCGCCGCCGCCTCGCGGGCGCCCACGACCCCGACCGACAAGGCGAGCGCGCACGCGACGCCCGCGAGCCGCTTGTCCATTTCGCTGCCTCCCAGACCACTCTGGCCGAGGCCAAGCTGAGGCCGCCTTTTCAGCCCTGTCAAGAATGCACGACGGCCATGCCGTCACGTTCAGCCTTCGGGGCTGTTTCGGTAGGGAAGTGCCGCCCGCAGCACCGCTATCTCCCGCTCGAGGCGACGATTCTCTTGGTCGAGGAAGCGGGCGACAGCCGCTGCGAGCGCCGGGTCGGCGAGCCAGTGCGCGCTCCAGGTCCAGACCGGCTCGTAGCCGCGCAAGAGCTTGTGCGGGCCCTGCGCCCCGGCCTCGACCCGAGCCAGGCCCCGGCCGATCGCGACGTCGAGTGCCCGATAATAGCAGCATTCGAAATGCAGGAACCGGTACGGCTCGAGCGCTCCCCAAAGACGCCCGTAGAGCGTGTCGCCACCCAGCAGGTTCAGCGCCGCTGCGACCAGCCGGCCCTCGGCGCGGGCGACGACCATCACGACCTGCTCGGCCAAGCGCTCGGCGAGCCCGGCGAAGAAGGCCTCGCTCAGGTACGCGTTGCCCCAGCGGCGGTCGACGGTCGCGAGATAGAGCGGGAAGAAGGCCCGCAGGGCCGCCCGCGCTTCGGCACCCACCAGGGTCTCGATCGAAAGACCGCTCGAAAGCGCGCTCGCACGTTCCTTGCGGATGGTCTTGCGCTTGTCGCTGCGGAGCGCGTCGAGGAAGTCTTGGAAGTCGCGGTAGCCGCGATTGTGCCAGTGGAACTGGATGCCGCGTCGGAGAAGGAAACCCTCGGCTTGCAGCAAACGCGCCTCGTCCTCGCGGCAGAAGGTGAGGTGGAGGGACGAGACGGCGAGCCGATCGGCGGTGGCGAGCAGCGCGCGAACCAGCGCCACGCGACCGGCCGTGCCGCGCGCCAGAAGCCGCGGCCCGGTCACGGGCGTGAACGGGACCGCGACCTGCAGCTTCGGATAATAGCGGCCGCCGGCCCGGGCATAGGCCTCGGCCCAGGCCTGGTCGAACACGTACTCGCCCATAGAATGGCTCTTGAGCCACAAGGGGGCGGCAGCGACCGCGCGTCCGTCCCGCTCGAGCACGAGGTGACGCGGGCGCCAGCCGGTGCGCGCGCAGGCCGAGCCGCTCGTTTCCAAGAGCTCGAGGAAGGCGTGGCGGGTGAACGGGTCGTGGCCGTCGGCGAGCCCGTCCCACGCCTCGGGCGGCACGTCGGCGATCCGTTGCAGGAGGCGGGGCTCAGCTCGCGGCGCGGAGGAGGGCATCGGCAGAGGCTCGGGCACGGGTCGGAGCAAGGTGTCCCCGGTTGCGCGCGTGGGGAGGTTGCCGCAACCTCGAACCGGGGAGAACCGGTCGGAGGGAGGAGCGGCGATGACGACACCGCGCGCCCAAGGGCTCGCGATGCCGGCCGAATGGGCGCCGCACCGGCGCTGCTGGATGGCCTGGCCGTGTCGCGAGGAGCTCTGGGGCGAGCGGCTCGAGGCGGCGCGCCGCGTGGTGGCCGAGGTCGCCAAGGCGATCAGCGCCTTCGAGCCGGTGATCATGTTGGCGCGACCGGAGCTGACGGCCGGCGCCTCGCTCGGCTGCGGGCCCGGGATCGCGGTCCTGCCGATGCCGCAGGACGACAGCTGGACGCGCGACACCGGGCCGACCTTCGTCACCGGATCGGGCGGTCGGCTCGCCGGGATCGCCTGGCGGTTCAACGGTTGGGGCGAGGTCTGGCCGGATCACGCCCAGGATGCGCAGATGGCACGGCGGGTCCTCGAGCATCTGGGGGTTCCCCGGTTCGATGCGCCGATCGTGCTCGAAGGTGGAGCGATCGCGGTCGACGGCGAGGGGACCTGCCTCGTGTGTGCGCCTTCGATCCTCGACCCGCGGCGTAATCCGGGCCTCGACCGTGCGGCGATCGAGGCGGTGTTGCGCGATTATCTCGGGGTCGAACTCGTGATCTGGCTGCCGCACGGCCTGGTCGACGACGAGACCATGGGGCATGTCGACAACGTCGCTTGCTTCGCGGGCCCGGGTCGGGTGCTCGCGATGGTGCGCGAGGAGCCCGGCGATCCGGACCACGAAGGCCTCGCCGCCAATCTCGCCGTCCTCGAGAGCGCGATCGATGCCAGGGGGCGACGGCTCGAGGTGATCCCGATCAGGGCACCCAGGGTCCGGCCTCGGCAGGGCGGCCGCCGGCAGACGCTGTCTTATGTCAACCTCTACATCGCCAATGGCGGCGTCGTCATGCCGGCCTTTCACGATCCCGCCGACCGCGCAGCGTTCGATGCGGTCTCGGCGGCGTTCCCCGAGCGCACCGTCGTCCAGCTCGAGGTGAGCGACCTGTTGTGGGGCGGCGGCGGCATCCACTGCATCACGCAGCAGGAGCCCTTGCCGCCCGAGTGACCGGCGCGGGGCCGACCGGCCGGGTCGGGGCCTCGGAGGAAGCGCCGCTGGCGATCCGGTTCGGCGGCAGAGGCGGCGGCGGCGACGGGAGCAGCCCGGAACGATCGCGATGCCGCCACCGTCGTGCAGGCCCGGTGCCGGCGCCCCGCGCGGGCGCTTGCGATCGGCAGAGCGCGGGGCGGCGGCAATCCCCGAACAGGCCGGCCGGTGCCGGCGGCGTCGCGTCGAGCCGGGTGCTCGCCGTGCGGCGCCGCCGGCTGCATTCTCGGGGCAGCGCCATGGCCGGATCGGGGTGGCCGGTCGGCTCGTCGGGGGCGCTTTTCGGCCGCGTGGCGGCCCCGCTCGCGGCGGCACCTGCTGTCGGCGATCGGCGAACCTCTCCCTGGGCCGGCGGCGCGGCCGGTCGAGACGGCGTATACGCCCAGCAGCGATGCCGGCAGCTGCCGCGGATCTCGGCCTCGGCGGGGATCCACCCGAGAAGCCGTCGGTAACAGCCCCGCGCAGGCCCAGGCGACCGGCGCGAACCAGGCTGGTCGAGGCGGTCGACCGGTCCGTTTCGGCGATGAGGCGACTCCGCTCGCCGCTGCGAGGGGGCGACAGGCGCGGCATCTTCTCGCCGATCGCCGCGCCCGTCGCGGCGGACCGCCGGGGGCGCGCGCGACGACCCCTCAGCGCGGGACGAGCTCGAGCTCGATGCGGCGGTTGAGCGCGAGCGCCACCGGATCGTTGCCCTGCACGAGCGGCCGCTCGTCGCCCATCCCGGCGGCGACCACGCGGGCCGAGGGCACCCCCGCGTCGATCAGCGCCTGGGCGAGGTTCAAGGCCCGCGCCAGGGCGACCTCGCGGTTGGAGGCGAAGGCGCTGCCGCGCCGCGGCGGCTGGCTGTCGGCGTGGCCGGTCACGTAGAGCGTCCAGGGCCGATCGGTCGGCAGCGTCTTCAATGCTTCCGCGATCTCCCGCGCGCGCGCCGCCCCCTCTTCCGAGAGCCTGGTGCCGCCGCGATTGAACAGGACATCGGCCGGCACGATCACCCGCTCGCCGCTCGCGCGGACCGCCGGCGTGCCGGCGAAGACCGGGCGCAGGCTCGCCGCGAGCAGGCCCTTGGTCTGGGCCTCGGCCTCCTGCTGGCGGCGGATTACGGCGAGCTGGTTCTCGACCGCCTCGAGCTGCGCGCGCGTGTCGGCCAAGGCCTTGCTGCGGGCCGCGAGCTGGGCCTCGGCCGCTTCCCGGGCGCTGCGCTGCGCCGCCATCTGGTACTCGAGCTCCTCGAGCTTGTTCTGCGACTCGCGCCGCGCCGCCTCGAGCTCGCCCGCGAGCGCGTCGCGCGCCTTGCCGAGCTCGGCGAGCTGCTGGCGCAGGCTCTGCAGCTCCGAGCGCGTCTCGGCCAGCGCCCGCTCGCGCGCCTCGAGCTGACCCTCGACCCCCTGGAGGCCGGAGCGCAGAAGCGCGAGCTCTTGCTCGAGCCTCTCGACCGCCAGGCGGCCCTCGCGCCGCGCTTCCTCGAGCCCCTTCTCGGTCGCCTCGAGCTGAGCGCGGGCCTCGGCCAGCGCCTTGCTGCGCGCGGCGAGCTGCGCCTCGGCGGCCTCCCGGGCGCTGCGCTGCGCGGCGAGCTCGTACTCGCGCTGCTCGACCGTCGCCTCGGCCGCGGCCGATGCGGCGCGCGCGGCCTCGAGCTCGCGACCGAGGGTCGCCACCCGCTGCTCGAGCTCGGCGAGCCTCGCCTGGAGCCGGTCGCGCTCCGCGGTCGCGGCGCGCAGCTGCTCGGCGAGCCCTTGCTGTTCGGTCTGCACTTGCGCGAGCCGCTGCTCGAGCTCGCGCCGTTCGCCGGCGAGCCGAGCCGCCTCGCGGACCCGTTCCTCGAGCTCGCGGGCGGCCTTGTCGCGGTCGGCGGCGACCAGCTTGATCCGCTGCTCGCTCTCGCCGGCGAGTGCCGCGATGCGCTGCTCGAGCTCGGCGCGGACCCGGTCGAACTCCTGCCGCATCTCGCCGAGCGCGCGTTCTTGCGCGCTCGCCGCCGCCGCCGCGCGGTCGCGGTCAGCCGCGACCCGACGCAGCTCGCTCTCGAGGGCGGCGAGCTTCTGCTCGCGCGCCGCGAGTTCGGCCGCGAGATCTTGCTGCGCGCTCTGGAGCTG
>JANWZN010000101.1 GCA_025054575.1 Geminicoccaceae bacterium
GCCGCGCCCGGCCGCCCCGCCGCCGACACCCGCCCCGGCTCCGCCCGCCGGGATCGCGGGCGTGCCCTGGATCTGGATCGTGGCGGCCGCGGTCGTCCTCGTGATTCTGCTCTGGACGTTGCTCGGCCGCTGAGGCGAGGAGCGGTCCGCGCCGGGGCGCTCACACGGGCCGGCCGCGCGTTGACGCTCGCGCGGGGCCCACCTAGGTTCCGGCTCGCCGGAAAGACGATCGGGATCGCGCCCCGCGAACGGGAGGGCGCGCCCTCGACGAGGACAGGGGCGCCGCGCCCGGCGGGGCCACGGGACGGGAGGTTGGGGTCGATGCGGGTTTCCATGACGGTCAACGGCAAGGCGGTCAGCGGCGAGGTCGAGCCGCGGACGCTGCTCGTCGAATTCCTGCGCCAGCATCTCGGGCTCACCGGCACGCATGTCGGCTGCGACACGAGCCAGTGCGGCTGCTGCGTCGTCCATGTCGACGGCGCGTCGGCCAAGGCGTGCACGCTGCTCGCCGTGCAGGTCGACGGCTCGACCGTGACGACGATCGAAGGACTGGCCCAGGGCGGCAAGCTCCATCCGCTGCAGCAGGCCTTTCACGAGCATCACGGCCTGCAGTGCGGCTTCTGCACGCCCGGCATGATCATGAGCGCGGCCGACCTCCTGCAGCGCAATCCCGATCCCACCGAGCACGAGGTCCGCGAGTGGCTCGAAGGCAATCTTTGCCGCTGCACGGGCTACCACAACATCGTGAAAGCGATCCTGGCCGCGGCGCAGAGCATGCGCGGCATGGCCAAGGCGGCCGAGTGAGATCCCGGGGGAGAGAGCGGAGGCAACGATGACTGAGAAGGGCATCGGGGCGCGCGTCCCCCGCAAGGAGGACCTGCGCTTCATCACCGGGCGCGGGCGCTACACCGACGACATCAACCAACCCGGCCAAGCCTACGCGGTGTTCGTGCGCTCGCCTTACGCGCACGCCCGCATCGTGCGGATCGACAAGAGCTCGGCGCTCGCCATGCCGGGCGTGCTCGCCGTGCTCGACGGCCAGGACGTGGCCGCCGACGGCCTCGGCAACCTGGTCTGCGGCTGGCTCGTCAAGTCGAAAGACGGCTCGCCCATGAAGATGGGCAAGCATCCCCTGTTGGCACAGGAGAAGGTGCGCTACGTGGGCGATCGCGTGGCCGTGGTGATCGCCGACACCTACGCCCAGGCCAAGGATGCAGCCGAAGCCCTCGCCGTCGAGTACGAGGAGCTGCCGGCCGTGGTCGAGCTCGCGCAGGCGCACGACGCCCCCGCACTCGTCCACGACGAAGTTCCCCACAATCTCTGCTACGACTGGGAGCTGGGCGACAAGGCCGCGGTCGAGGCGGCGTTCGCCAAGGCCCATCACGTCACCAGGATGGAGCTCGTCAACAACCGCCTGGTGCCGAACGCCATGGAGCCGCGGGCGGCGATCGGCCATTACGATTCCGGCCAGGACGCCTACACGCTCTATCTGACGAGCCAAAACCCGCACGTCCACCGGCTCGTCATGTCGGCCTTCATCGGGATCGCCCCCGAGCACAAGCTGCGGGTGGTGGCCCCCGACGTCGGCGGCGGCTTCGGCTCGAAGATCTTCATCTACGGCGAGGAGTGCGTCGTCCTCTGGGCGTCGAAGAAGATCGGCGGGCGGCCGGTGAAGTGGACCGCCGAGCGCTCGGAGAGCTTCTTGAGCGACGCCCATGGCCGCGACCACGTCACCACGGCCGAGTTGGCGCTCGACAGGGAAGGCAATTTCCTCGCGCTGCGGGTCAACACCAAGGCCAATCTCGGCGGATACATGAGCACCTTCAGCTCGTGCATCCCGACATATCTCTACGCGACGCTCTTGGCCGGTCAGTACAAGACCCCGGCGATCTACTGCGACGTCCAGGCCTATTACACGAACACCGCACCGGTCGACGCCTATCGTGGCGCCGGCCGCCCCGAGGCGAGCTTCTTGATCGAAACGCTGGTCGATCAGGCGGCGATCGAGATGCGGATGGATCCGGCCGAGATCCGGCGCAAGAACTTCATCCCGAAGACTGCGTTCCCGTACCAGACGCCGGTCGCGCTCGTCTACGACACGGGCGATTACGAGGCCTGTCTCGACGAGGCGCTGCGGCTGGTCGATTACGCCGGTTTCCCGGCGCGGCGGGCGGAGAGCGAGCGGCGCGGCAAGCTCCGCGGGATCGGTATCTCCTGCTACATCGAGGCCTGCGGAATCGCGCCCTCGGCGGTGGTGGGCTCGCTCGGGGCGGGTGTCGGCCTGTGGGAGAGTGCCAAGGTCCGCTTCACCCACACCGGCAAGGTGCAGGTCCTGACCGGCACCCACACCCACGGCCAGGGCCACGAGACGACCTTCTCGCAGCTGGTCGCCGACAAGCTCGGCGTGGCGTACGAAGACGTCGAGGTGATCCACGGCGACACCGAGAAGACTCCTGTGGGCATGGGCACCTACGGCTCGCGCTCGCTCGCCGTGGGTGGCGAGGCGATCGTCAAGGCTTGTGACAAGATCATCGCCAAGGGCAAGAAAATCGCCGCGCACCTGCTCGAGGCCTCGGAAGCGGACATCGAGTTCAAGGACGGCAAGTTCACGGTCGCGGGCACCGACAAGTCGAAGACGATCGGCGAGGTGGTCTTCGCCGCCTACGTGCCACACAACTATCCTGCCGGTCTCGAGCCCGGGATGGAGGAAGGCGCGTTCTTCGACCCGCCGAACTTCACCTTCCCCGCCGGCAGCTATGTCTGCGAGGTCGAGGTCGACCCGCAGACCGGTGTCGTCGACATCGCCCGCTTCGTCGCGGTCGACGACTTCGGCAACGTCGTCAACCCGCTGATCGTCGAGGGCCAGGTCCATGGCGGGTTGGCCCAGGGCATCGGTCAAGCGCTGCTCGAGGGGGCGCGCTACGACGAGAGCGGCCAGCTCCTGACCGGCTCCTACATGGACTACTGCATGCCGCGAGCCGACGACGTGCCGTCCTTCGAGGTCGTGACCGCACGCGGCACACCCGCCGCCGCCAACTCGCTCGGCGTCAAGGGCTGCGGCGAGGCGGGTGCGATCGGCGCGCCGGCGGCGGTGATCAACGCGATCCGCAACGCGATCGGTGTGCGGGTGGAGATGCCGGCCACGCCCGAGCGGGTCTGGCGGGCGATCCAGTCGAGCCCGCTCGCCAAAGCGGCCGAGTGAGGGGGAGGATCGGATGTACGCGTTCGACTATCATCGACCGGCCTCGCTCGCCGAGGCGGCGCAACTCCTGGCCGGCAACCCGGACGCCAAGCTGCTGGCCGGCGGGCAGACCTACATTCCGACCCTCAAGCAGCGGCTCGCCAAGCCCGCCGCCGTGATCGATCTCGGCCGCATCGCCGAGCTGCGCGGCATCCGCGAGGAAGCCGGCGGTGTGACGATCGGTGCGACGACCCCGCACGCCGAGGTGGCGAATTCGCCGATCGTCAAGCGGGTGATCCCGGCGCTGGCCGCTCTCGCGGAGGGGATCGGCGATCCGCAGGTGCGCAATCGCGGCACGATCGGCGGCTCGATCGCCAACAACGATCCGGCCGCGGATTATCCGGCAGCCGTCGTGGGCCTGGGCGCGACGGTGCGGACGAGCAAGGGCCGGGCGATCGCCGCCGACGATTTCTTCACCGGCATGTTCGAAACCGCGCTGGCACCCGACGAGATCGTCACCGCGGTCCATTTCCCGAAGCCCGAGAAGGCGGCCTACGCCAAGTTCCCGAACCCGGCGAGCCGCTATGCGATCGTCGGCGTGTTCGTCGCCAAGACCGCGGGCGGCGTGCGGGTGGCGGTCACGGGTGCCTCGCCTTGCGTGTTCCGGGCGACCGCGCTCGAGCAGGCGCTCGCCGCATCCTGGTCGGCCGCGGCGATCGACGGGGTGACGATCGACCCCTCGAACCTCAACAGCGACATCCACGCCCAGGCCGATTATCGGGCGCATCTGATCAAGGTGATGGCGAAGCGGGCGATCGAAGCCGCCGGCTGAGCAGCGCCCGGATCGGGCACGTGCGAGGGGGCCTTCGGGCCCCCTCTTCGTTTCCCGAGGCCGCCCGCTCCTCGTTTCCCGGGCTGCCGCTAGTGCCCCGACGAAGGCGGCTTGCCGCCTGCGCCGGCCATCGGCACGAGCGGTAGGGCCGACTCGATCGCGACGCTCTTCTCGGTGCCGCGGCCCCTCGGCGTCGCCAGCCGGGGGAGGAGCCAGGCGAGCCAGAGACCCGCGATCCCGCCCGCGGCGTTGGCGACGGCGTCGTCGAGCGAGGGGGTCCGGCCCACGGTGAGCATCTGCAGCACCTCGCCCGAGACCGCCAAGAGCAGCACGAGCGGAACACCGCGGGCCGGTCGGGTCGTCCCGACGGCTCGGCCCGCGAGATAGGCGACCGTCGCGGCGAGGATCGCATGCGGCAGGAACGGCAGGCTCGAGGCGCGCTCGAGCGGTCGCGCCACGAGCCCCGGCAGCGCCTCGAACAGCCAGGGCGGGGCCAGGATCGAGGCCAAGGCGAGCGCGCTCGCGGCCAGTGCCACGGTGGCACCCAGCCGCCGCTCCGCCACCCGCCAGAGCAGCCTCGCGCCCCAGGCCAGCGCCGCGAACCAGCCCAGGGCGAGCAGGACGCGAACCGGCAAGAGCCAAGGATGGACGAGGAGGGGCCGCGCCTCGAGCCGACGGAGCTCGAGCCGGCCGGCCGTTCCTTGCAGGCGCACCACCACCTCGGTCGTGGCCGCCCCGATCGGCGGCGCGAGGTCGGCACGGACGGTCTCCCAAGCGCGATCGGCGCGGGCCTGCCAGAGATCGAGGCGCTGGTCGGGCAACCGCCGGCCAGCGGCATCGCGGCCGAGGAGATGGATCCGCGCAGCCTCGTACGGCTTCGCCCCGGCGCGGCCGATGAAGCGGACCTCGGCCTCGAGCCGCCAGCCGAGCGCGTCGGGCGCCTGATCAAGGGCCCGTCGGGTCATCGCATGCGGATCGGATGGCGGCGCCTCGAGGACGAGCGCGCCGCCCTCGGCCTTGGCACGGCCGCGATCGGGCTCGACCGCCCAGCTTTCGACCGCCCCGGGCAGCTCGGACGCCACCGGCCACAAGAGCTGCCCCGGACCCTGCGGCTGGACCCGCGGCCAGGCGCGATGGACGGCGACCGTGGCCGAGGCGAGCACGAGGAGAAGCGCGATCCAGAGCCCGAGCGAGCGAGCGAGCGGTGCGTCGGCCGCTGGTCGATGCCCGGCTCGCGAGCGGGCGCTCGTCACGACCCGCGACCGGCGAGTGCCGCCTCGTCCTCGCGTCGGCGGCGGACCAGGAGCCCGAGCGCCGCGCCCGCGGCGGCACCCAGGAGGTTGCGCAGCGCGTCGCTCGGATCGGCGGTGCGGCTGTCGGTCAGCACCTGCAGATATTCGGCGAGCGGGGCCGCCAGGGCGAGGATCACGAGCAGGATCCAGAGCGGTGCGGTGCGCGCCCAACCCACGGCGATCGCCCCCAGCACGGCAAAGAGCGCGACGTGACCGAGATCGCCCACCGTCTCCGGGTCGACGCCGCGCAGCCCGAAGAGCTCGGCCACCTCGCCCAGAAGGGCTTCCCTGGGTGCGGCTGGCATCAAGAGAAGGACGATGCTCGCGACCGCGGCGAGGCCCAGGGTGGTCGCGACCAGCGGGGTTCCGAGGGCGCGCAGCAGATGCGCTAGCATGAGCCCGCCCACGAGAATCCAGCCCGCGATCAGGCCGGCGCGCGCGATCAGGAACAGCGGCCGATCGCGCAGCGGCTGGATCACGAGGTTCTGGACCTCGAGCCGGCCGGAAGCGCGCACCAGCTCGATCACGAGCGTGCCTGCGACCGAACCGGCCGGCAGCTGGACGTCCTGCCGGGCGAGGAACGGTGCGCGGCTGCCCACGAGGCGAACCAGGTGCAGCGCGCTGCCGTAGAGCGCGCGGCCCTCGGCATCGCGGCCGACGAGCCGCAGATGCGCGCCGCTCCTCCAGTCGCCGGCCGGTTGAACGGCCCGGGTCGCGAGCGTGGCGGCGATCCGCAGGCCCGCGATGCCCGGCCGTGGTGCGAGATGGACATCGAGGGCGACGATCCCGTCCTGGGTCGCGTTCTCGAGCGACACCGCCCCTTGGGCGATCACCACCCGGCCGCGCCCCGGTCGCTCGGCGAGGCCGAAGGTGTCGAGCGTCTCCGGCTCGACGAGCGGCCGGACCGCCGGCGCGCCCGGCAAGGGCTCGAGCCGGTCGACGCCCCACTCCAGCCACGCCGTCGCGATCCCGAGGCAGACGAGTGCTGCCGCGAGCCGCACGAGCGTGCGGTCGACCCGGAACGCGAGCAGGCGAAGGAGGAAGGCTCTCATGGCGCGAGCCCACGCTCAAGCGTGCCCGAACGAGGTCCGCGCACACGCATCGCCTCGCTTATAGGGGAATGCGCGGCGAGGCGTCACCCCCGCCGCGCGGGCGCCCGTACTTCTGTGCCTTGCACCGGCACGCGGCCTCGTGTCTGATCCGGCCGCGCCGGCTTCGACGCCCGCCCGCTGCCGAACGAGTCCGCTGCTGCGATGCCCGAACTCCCCGCGACGATCGATGCCACCATCGAGCTCCTGGCCAGAGGCCGCTACGTGGCCGATCGGCCGCTCGCCACGGCACTCTTCTTGGCGTTGAAGCTCGGCCGGCCTCTCTTCCTCGAGGGCGAGGCAGGGGTGGGCAAGACCGAGATCGCGAAAGTCCTGGCCGAAACGCTCGACCGCAACCTCATCCGGCTGCAGTGCTACGAGGGCCTCGATGTCGCGGCTGCGGTCTACGAGTGGAACTATCAACGCCAGATGCTGGAGATCCGCCTCGCGGAAGCGGCCGGGATCACCGACCGCGAAGGGCTCGCGCAGGACATCTTCGCCGAGCGGTTCTTGATCCGTCGGCCGCTCTTGCAGGCGCTCGAGCCCGACTTCCGCGGCCCGCCCGTGCTCTTGATCGACGAGCTCGACCGCACCGACGAGCCGTTCGAGGCCTTCCTCCTGGAGGTCCTCTCCGACTTCCAGATCACCATCCCCGAGATCGGCACGATCAAGGCCGAAAGCCCGCCCATTGTGGTGATCACGAGCAATCGCACCCGTGAGATCCACGACGCCTTGAAGCGTCGCTGCTTCTACCACTGGGTCGACTATCCCTCGATGGAGCGGGAGCTCGAGATCATCCGCGTCAAACTACCGGGTGTCGAGGCGCGGCTCTCGCACCAGATCGTGCTGTTCGTGCAAGAACTCAGAAAGCGCGACCTGTTCAAGCTGCCGGGCGTGGCCGAAACGCTGGATTGGACACGGGCGCTCACCACGCTCGACTGTCTCGAGCTCACGCCCGGCGTGATCAACGACACCCTCGGCACGCTCTTGAAGTACCAAGACGACATCGCCAAGATCCGCGGCTCGGAAGCCGCCAAGATCCTGGCCGAGATCAACATGAAGCTCGAGGGGGTGCGCCTCTGAAGGACGAGTTCGAGGAGCCGGTTCGCGGCGGCAAACTCGCCCGCAACATCGTCCATTTCGTCCGCGCGCTGCGCGCCGCCGGCTTGCCCGTCGGCCCCGGTCATGCGCTCCGCGCCCTGCAAGCGGTCGAGGTGGTGGGTGTGGAGCGCCGCAGCGACCTCTATTGGACCCTGCACGCCGTGCTCGTGAACCGGCGCGACCAGCAGCCGATCTTCGATCAGTGCTTCCACGTCTTCTGGCGCGACCCCAAGATCCTCGAACGGATGATGCAGCTCCTCTTGCCGCAGCTCGAGACCGAGCGGCCGCTCGAGCGGGAGGAGGTGAGCCGGCGCGTGGGCGAGGCCTTGGGGCCCGAGAAGCTGCCCGGCCGCGGCGAGGCGCCGGAAGAGGGGAAAGAGCCCGAGATCGAGTTCGACGCGGTGCTCACCTGGTCGGCGCGCGAGCAGCTCGCGAGCAAGGACTTCGAGCAGATGTCGGCCGAGGAGCTGGAGCAGGCGCGCAAAGCGATCGCCAAGCTCCGGCTGCCGATCATGGAGGTCCGCACCCGCCGCTTCGCCCCCGATCCGCACGCGGCGCGCATCGACCTCCGCCGCACGCTGCGCAGCTCGCTCAGAGGCGGTGCGGCGGCGATCGACCTCGTGCGCAAGAAGCCCAAGACCCGCCATCCGCCGCTCGTCATCCTCTGCGACATCTCGGGCTCGATGGCCCGCTATTCGCGGATGTTGCTCCTCTTCATGCACACGCTCGCGACCGACCGCGATCGCGTGTTCAGCTTCGTCTTCGGCACGCGGCTCACCAACATCACCCGCTATCTGCGCTTCAAGGACGTCGATCAGGCGCTCGCCAAGGTCGGCGAGATCGTCCAGGACTGGTCGGGCGGCACGCGGATCGGCGCCTGTCTCGAGGAATTCAACCGCGTCTGGTCGCGCCGGGTCCTGGGCCAGGGTGCCGTCGTGCTGTTGATCACCGACGGGCTCGATCGCGACGCGGGCGAGGGCCTCGCGGCCCAAATGGAGCGGCTGCACAAGAGCTGCCGGCGGCTGATCTGGCTCAACCCGCTTCTGCGCTTCGACGGCTACCAGCCGATCAGCGCCGGTGCCCGGGCGATGATCCGGCACGTCGACGAGTTCCGGCCGGTGCACAATCTCGAGAGCTTAGCGGAGCTCACCCGCGTCTTGTCCGAGGACCGACCGCGGCGCGCGGAGGGGCTCTCCGAGTGGGTGGCGGCATCCGAGCGGAGGGCGGCATGAGCGAGGCGGAGCGGCTGTTGCAGGAAGCGCTCGCCTGGAAGCGCGAGGGACGCAAGGTCGCGATCGCGACGGTGGTGACGACCTGGGGGTCTTCGCCGCGGCCGGTGGGCTCGATGCTCGTCGTCGACGATCGCGGTCGGATGGCGGGTTCGGTCTCGGGCGGCTGCATCGAGGGGGCGGTTGTCAAGGAGGCGCAGGCCGTCATGGAGGGCGCCCCGCCGCGTCTTCTCGACTTCGGTGTCACCAACGAGCAGGCCTGGGAGGTCGGGCTCGCCTGCGGCGGCAAGGTCCAGGTCTGGGTGGAGGCCCTTTCGTGAAGGTCGCCCTGGCCGAGCGGCTCCTCGCCGCGCGCGAGGCCGGTCGCCGCGCCTGCCTGCTCCGCTTCTTGAAGACGGGCGAGGAAGCGCTCGTGATCGAGGGCGAGCTCGTCGTCGGGCCCGATCTGCCCGACGGCGTCTTGGACGCGATCGAGCGGGCCCATCGCCGCGACCGCTCGACCACGATCGAGACCGCGGCCGGACCGGTCTTCCTGCAGGTCTTCAACCCGCCCTTGCGGCTGATCGTCGTGGGGGCGGTGCACATCGCCCAAGCCCTCGTGCCGATGGCGGCCCTCACGGGCTACGCCGTGACGGTGATCGATCCGCGCCGCGGCTTCGCCACCGCCGAGCGCTTCCCGAACGTGAGCCTGCTCGACGCCTGGCCCGACGAGGCCATGGAGTCGCTCGCCCCGGACCTGCGCACCGCGGTCGTGACCTTGACCCACGATCCCAAGCTCGACGACCCGGCGCTCGATGTGGCGCTGCGCTCGGAGGCCTTCTACATCGGCGCGCTCGGCTCCAAGCGCACGCACGCGGCGCGGCTCGAGCGGCTGCGCGCGCTCGGCCACGCGCCCGAGGCGCTGGCTCGCATCCACGGGCCCGCCGGGCTCGACATCGGTGCCGAGTCGCCGGCCGAGATCGCCGTCTCGGTGCTCGCCCAGATGACGCAGGTGCTGCGCAAGGAGGGGTGAACGTCACGGACCCCCGAGCGCGGCCACGATGCTCGTCTTCTGTGTTGCCGCAAGGAGTTTAGACCGCTCGATCGCGGCGATCGCCTCCGCCCGGACCCCCGGCGCGATCGCGCCGAGGATACCGCGCCGCGCGGGCATGCCTTGCCGCTCCAGGAGCGTCAGGAGCTTGGCCTCGTCCGTTTCGATCAGCTCGCCGTGGCAGTGGAGCCAGCTATCGCGATCGAGGAACGGATGAAGTGCTTTGGGTAGTTCGATCGACCCGTCCTTCTCGGTGGAATTTATCCTGAGGAACCAAAGGCGATCGGGTTCCACACAAACCCACATCTTCGGCTTGGGAGGCTTGGCACCCGGATCACAGGGCCAGATCACGTCCCAGGCCGAGAGCTGCATTCAAAGGACCATGCGGAACGAGATCTCTTCGAGTGTCTCGAGAATCTCGGCGCGGCGCGGGTTGTCGGGCTCGATCATGTCCTCGTAGCGCATCCAGCCGAGCTGGGCTTTCTGCCAGTCGGGGCCGTGCGTGGCGGCGGTGCGCTGGTCGAAGGTCATGCGCCGCGCGCGGTCGAACCCTCGCTCGAGCTCTTCGAAGTCCGTCTCGGACAGCGCGTCGAGATCGGGCGGCTCGTTCTCGCCCTTGACCCGGTAGCCGTTCAACGACCACGGATAGCGTTCGGCCGCGAGCTCCGCGAGCCAATAGGGCTCGCCCTTCAGCATCTCGTAGATCTCGACCGGGACGGGTCCGTACCGCATCGCCCGGTAGCGCGCACCGAAGATCGGTCGCCCCCAACGATTGAGGTGCTCTTTGTCCGCGAAATAGCAGGCCTTGAGGATCGTGTGCAGGTCGAGCGGATCGGGTCGTGCCTCGTGCAGCATCCACTGCACAGCGGCACGTGCTTTGGCCGGAGCGAAGCGAAACCGGATCATATCCATTTCCCTTGGGTAATTATGAGGGCGACGCTGCGCGCGGACAAGCGCATCGCATGGACGACCGCCCACGGAGCGCCTTAGGCTGCGCATCGGCGGAGCCAATCGGAGGGGCGATGCAACGCGACCTCGACGGCATCCTCGTCGCGAGCCTCGAACAAGCAGTGGCGGCACCTTATGCCACGCGCTTGTTGGCCGACGCCGGTGCGCGCGTCATCAAGATCGAGCGACCGGAAGGCGACTTCGCGCGCGCCTACGACGCCTACGCCATGGGTCTTTCGGTCAACTTCGTTTGGCTCAACCGCGGCAAACAGTCGATCGCGCTGGATCTCAAGAAACCCGAGGACAGAGCGCTCCTCGAGCGGATCCTCGCCAAGGCCGACGTCTTCGTCCAGAACTTGGCACCGGGTGCCGCGCGCCGGCTCGGCCTCGGCTCGGCGGAGCTTCGCGCCCGCTTCCCGCGGCTCGTGACCTGCGACATCTCGGGCTACGGCGAAGAGGGGCCCTGGAAGGACCTAAAGGCCTACGATCTTCTGGTCCAGGCCGAAAGCGGCATCGCCTCGGTCAACGGCATCGGCGACGAGCCCGCGCGGGTGGGTGTGTCGATCTGCGACATCGCCGCCGGCATCACCGCGGCGGCCGCGATCTTCCGAGCGCTCTTCGCCCGCGAGC
>JANWZN010000102.1 GCA_025054575.1 Geminicoccaceae bacterium
GGGCATGGCGGACACCTGGGAAGACCCGCGTTGGCAGGCCTTCGTCAAGGCTTATCAGGATGCGTTTCCGCCGGACAAGCGGTTCGCCTCCCCCTCGCTGCTCGCGATCAACTACTACAACTCGGCATCCGCCGTCTTCACGACGCTCGATCTGATCGGTGGCGACCTGTCCGACGGGCACAAGAAGTTCCGCGAGACCATGGCCAAGCTCGAGCTGGATGCTCCGAACGGCAAGATTCGGCTCGACCAGAACCGACAGGCGATCGGTACGAATTTCGTCACCGAGGTGGTCGAGGACGCTCAGGGCAACCTCGTGAGCAAGGTCGTCCGAGTGGTCGAGAACGTCAATCAGACCCTCGGCCTGCCGCTCGACAAGTTCAAGGCCCTGGGGCTGCCGAGTCGCACCAATCCGGAGTGTCGCAAGTATTGAGCGAGGCCCGGTTCGCGGGGCAGCACCGTCCGCTCGCCCCGCTCCGGGTCTCCGGCGGCAGCCGGCCGTGAGCCTGATCCGCCACCTCACCCGGATCCATTTCGGCGAGGAGGTGGTCGAAGAGGCGCTCGCGGCCGAGCTCGCCCGCCACGGCGTCTGCCGACCGCTCCTGCTCGCCGGCTTCGGCCGGGCGGAAGCGGCGCTCGTGGCGATGCTCGCGGCAGCACCGCCGCGCGCGACGGTCCGGCCGGTGGTGGTACCGCCGCCCGCGGGCAACGATCTCGCGACCACGCGCCGCCTCGCCGAAGGGGCCAGGGCCGCGGGTTGCGACGCCGTCGTCGCGGCGGGCGGGCGTCGGATCCTCGAGCTCGCGAAGCTCGTGGCCCTCCTCGCAGTCGAGCCCGAGCCGAATTGCAGCGCGCTCGGCGAGGCCGCCGCCGCGGTCGACCGCGGCCGCCCCGGGCTGCCACTCGTCGCGATCGCGACGACCGCGGGAGCCGGCGCCGAGGTCACGGCGGAAGCGACGATCCTCCTCGGCGAGGGGCGGCCGTGTCGGCTCGGCGGCGATCGTCTCCTCCCCGCCGCCGCTATCCTCGACCCGATCTGCCTCGACCCGCGCGAGCCTGTCGAGACCGCGGCCGGAGCGTTCGAGGCCTTGGCCCGCTGCGTCGAGGCCTTCGCCGCGCCGGGCTACAACCCGCCGGCCGACGCGGTGGCGCTCGACGGTATCGAGCGGATCGTGGCCGCGCTACCACGCGCGCTCGACCATCCCCGCGACCTCGCGGCACGGCGCGAACTGCTCGCCGGCGCGCTCGCGGGCGGGCTCGCGAGCCAGAAAGGTCAGGGCGGGATCGAGGCCTTGCTCCGCGCGATCCAGAGCCTCGAGGCGCCGAGGGCGCTGCCCGGTGCCGTGGTGGCCGCGCTCATGCCGCATCTCTTGGTGTTCAACGCCAAAGCACTCGGCGCACGCCGCGGAGCTCTCGCCCGCGCCTTGACCGGCTCGGCCGAGGCCGACCCGGCCGAGGCGGTCGCCCGGCTGGCCGAGAGGGCCGGGCTCGGCCGCGGGCTCGCCGCCCTCGGCCTCGGGCCCGAGATCGTCGACCGCGCGGCGCCGCTCGCCGAGGCGGATCCGGCGAGCGGCACCAACCCCCGCCGGATCGCGGCCGCGCACTATCGCGCCCTCCTGAAGGCTGCAGCATGAGAGGGAGCGGTAGCTCGAGCGGCCCGGGGTCGGTCGCCCGGCGAGGCTTGCGCCGGGCCGCGATCTCGGCGATCGGGAGGGCAGGGGAGGCAGCAGAGCGGACGGGGAGGCGGGGTTGAGTACCGCGCTCGCCATCGGCCACGGGGCGTTCGGTCGAGCCTGTCTGTACCGACTCGACCGGCCGATCCTGACCCATGTCCATCGCGAGGGGCATCTGATCGTCTTCCTCGACGGTGCGTCCGCAACGCTCGTCGTCGACGGCAAAGCGGAGCCCACCACGCGCGGCGAAGCGATCGCGATCAACCCCTGGGAGCCGCACGCCCACCGGCCCGCGGCACCGGGCGCCGCCGGCTTCTTCCTCGTGCTCTATGTGCGGCCGGCCTGGTTCGTCGAGGCGAGCCGGCAAGCGAGCGGGGCGCTGCGCTTCGGCGCCCGCAGGATCGAGCTCGTGGGCCCGGTCGCCCGGGCGGTCGAGCGGGTCGCCGCGAGCCTGGCCGAACCGCCCTCGGGCGACCGCCTCGCCGGCGCACTTCTGGACCTGGTGCAAGGCTGCTTCGATCAGTCCTGGCAATGGTGGCCGGAACGGACCGCCGCTCGCGACGCCCCGCGGCTCGTCGACTTCCGCGTCCGCAAGGCCTTGAAGCTGATCGCTGCGCATCTCGGCGAGGCCTGCCCGTTCGATTCGATCGCGCGGGAAGCCGGCCTCTCGCGCCCCCACTTCTACAAAATGTTCAAGAGCCAGCTGGGCATCACCCCTGCGGTCTACCTCAACATGCTGCGGGTCGAGACGGCGCTCGATCTCTTGACCCGGACCGACCGCTCGGTCACCGAGATCGGCGAGGCCGTGGGCTTCGCCTGCCAGAGCAGCTTCACCCGCTTCTTCGTGGCCAATGTCGGCCTGCCTCCGACCGATTATCGCCGCCGCGCTCGCCTCTTCTGAGGCGTGCGATTTCGATACTCGCCGCTATGGAGTAACGGCCGGCACGGCGCCATAGTCGGCGCGCGCGAAGGAGCAGGGGAGGCGGCGCGGGCGATGGCGCGCGCGCGGACGATCGGCGAGGGGCCCGGCGGCGGGGCCGGGGCGAGGGGCTTCGCGGGCTGGATCGAGCGGCGGCCGCTCGCCGCTCTTCTGCTCACCCTGGCCGTCGTCCTCCTGCTCTGGCTCGTGCTCGCCGACTGGCCGGAGGAGCTCGAGCGCTGGCTGGGCCGAAAGCGCGTCTTCGTGAGCGCGCTCTTGAACGGCATCACGCTCGGCGGCCTCTACTTCCTGGTCGCCACCGGCTTCACGCTGATCTTCGGGCTCATGCGCAACGTCAATCTGGCGCACGGCTCGCTCTACCTCTTCGGCGGCTATCTCGGCTACGCGACCGTCCAGGCGACCGGGCTCTGGCTGCCCGCCTTTCTCGTGGCCTTCGTCCTCGTGGCGCTCGCCGGGCTCCTCCTCCAGGTCCTGGTCTTCCGCCACATGGAAGGCGAGGAGCTGCGCCAGACGCTCGTCACGATCGGCCTCTCGATCGTCTTCGCCGATCTCATGCTCTGGGTCTGGGGCGGCGACTTCTACCAGATCCCCACCCCGGACTGGCTCGCCGGACCGGTCGACACCCCCATCGTGCTCGACGTCCGGCCGAACGGCGAAGTCGTCTATCTGCGCTACCCGCGGGTGCGGCTCGTGATCTTCGCCGCATCGGTGCTGATCGGCGTGCTCCTCTGGCTCGCCATCAACCGGACGCGGGTCGGCATGTTGATCCGCGCCGGGGTCGACGATCGCGAGATGCTCGCCGCCTCGGGCGTTCCGATCCAGCTCCTCTTCGCCCTCGTCTTCGCCTTCGGCGCTGGCCTCGCCGGTATGGCCGGGGTGGTGGGCGGCACCTTCCAGTCGATCTCGCCGGGCGAGGACACCCGCTTCCTCCTGGCCTCGCTCGTCGTCGTCATCGTAGGCGGGCTCGGCTCGATCCCGGGGGCGGCGCTGGGCGCGCTCCTGATCGGCCTGGCCGAGCAGTTCGGCTCGGTCTATCTGCCGACCTACGCCATCGTCTTCAGCTTCCTCATCATGGTCCTGGTCCTGGCGTTCCGCCCGCAGGGCCTGCTCTCGGTGCGCTGAACCGTGGCCCTCGCCCGCCCCGGCCCGCCGCCCGCGACCGCCGCCGCGAGCCCCGCCTCGACCGCACGCGAGGCCGCGATCCCGCCGGCCGCCTGGATCACGGGTCTGGTCCTCTTGCTGATGCCGGCCATCGCCTCGGACTTCTTCCTTGTCCAGGTCTTCGGCTGGGCGCTGATCCTCGGCACGATCGCCCTCTCGCTGCAGTTCCTCGCCGGCTATGGCGGCATGGTCAGCCTCGTGCAGATGACCGTAGCGGGT
Organism: Geminicoccaceae bacterium; assembly: GCA_025054575.1. GTDB lineage: Bacteria > Pseudomonadota > Alphaproteobacteria > Geminicoccales > Geminicoccaceae > JANXAZ01. The sequence continues at coordinate 3,991 of JANWZN010000102.1, forward strand.
TTCGCCGGCTACATGGTGGCGATCCTCGGCAGCTCGGGCCTGACCCAGATCAGCCTGGGCTGGCCCTTCTGGCTCGCCGTGCCGGTGGCGATCCTCTTGGCCGTGCTGTTCGGCACCCTCTCGGGTGCCCTCGCCGTGCGGACCGCCGGCATCTACACCATCATGATCACCCTCGCGATCGCCGCTGCCTTCTTTTATTTCACCCGGCAGAACGAGACTCTCTTCGGCGGCTTCCTCGGCTTCAACGGCGTGCGCGCGCCGGTCTTCTGGGGGATCGACTGGCGCGCGCCCGTGCCCTTCTACTATCTGTGCCTGGGCTGGGCGGCGATCGCCTGGGGGCTCGTCGTCTGGGTGGTGCGGGCGCCTTTCGGCCTGGCCCTGCAGGGTATTCGCGACAACGCCCGCCGCATGGCCGCCCTCGGCTTCGACGTCACCGCGCACCGCATCGCGGCCTACGCCTTCGCCGCCTTCCTCGCCGCCCCGGCCGGGATCCTGCTCACCTGGCTCAACGGCCAGATCGCCCCCGGCACGGTCGGCATCGGCCCGGTGATCGACATCCTCGTGATCGCGGTCGTGGGCGGCCTCGGCCGACCGATCGGCCCGTTCGTCGGCGCGCTCCTCTACGTGCTCCTGCGCATCTTCGCCCTCGACGCGCTCGTCGCTCTGGGCCTCTCGGGCCAGCGCTTTCAGCTCCTGATCGGCCTCGGCTTCCTCGTGACCGTGCTGTTCTCGCCGGACGGTATCCTGGGCCTCGTCGAGCGGGCCCGGCGGCGCGGGGGCGGCGCCTCGGAGCGGGGCGGAGGCGGGTGATGGCCACGGCGATCGCCGAGCGGCTGTCGGCCACGGGCCGGGTCAACGCCCTCGAGCTGCGCGGGGTGACCAAGCAGTTCGGGGCGCTCGTCGCACTCGCCGACGTCACCTTGAGCGTGCGGCCGGGCGAGCGCCGGGCGATTTTGGGCTCGAACGGCGCCGGCAAGACGACGCTCTTGAATTGCATCACGGGCGACTTTCCGGCGAGCTCCGGCACCATCCGCTTCTTCGGCGAGGACGTGACGCACTTTCCGGCGCACGAGCGCATCCGGCGGGGGCTGCGGCGGACCTACCAGATCTCGCTGCTGTTCGGCGGGCTCTCGGTCCTCGACAATGTCTACCTCGCCTGCCTCGGCGTCTCGCGCGGCCGCTTCTCGCTCCTGCGCCCGCGACGCGAAGACGCGCTCCTCGAGAGCGCCCGGGCGCTGGTCCACGCCGTCCATCTCGACGCGGTGGCCGAGCGCAAGGTGGCCGAGCTCGCCCACGGCCAGCAGCGCCAGCTCGAAGTGGCCCTCGCGCTCGCCGGGGCGCCGCGCTTCCTGCTGTTCGACGAGCCGGCGGCCGGGCTGTCGCCGGCCGAGCGGGCCGATCTCGTGGCGATCCTGAACGGCCTGCCGTCCCACATCGGCTTCGTGATCATCGAACACGACATGGACGTGGCGCTGCGGGTGGTGGAGAGCGTCACGCTCATGCACGAGGGTCGGATCTTCAAGGAGGGCACGCCCTCCGAGATCGAGGCGGACCCCGAGGTGCAGGAGCTCTATCTGGGCCACGGCCATGGCTGAGCCGCGCCGCCCCGCCCAGCCCGGAACCCTCGCGATCCGCGGCCTGCACGTCCATTACGGCCGCTCGCACGCGCTCCAGGGCGTCGATCTCGAGCTGCCGAGGGGCGTGCTCGGTCTGGTCGGCCGCAACGGCATGGGCAAGACCACGCTCTGCAAGGCGATCATGGGCCTGGTGCCGGCGAGCGCGGGCTCGATCCGCTTCAAGGGCGAGGAGCTGGTCGGCCGCACGCCCACCGAGATCGCCCGTCTCGGGGTCGGCTACGTGCCGCAGGGCCGAAGGCTCTGGCGCTCCTTGACCGTCGAGGAGCATCTGCGCCTGGTGGCCGGCTCCGGCCGAAGCCGCGGTCCCTGGTCCATCGAGCGGATCTACGAGCTCTTCCCGCGTCTCGCCGAGCGGCGGCACAACGGCGGCGGCCAGCTCTCGGGCGGCGAGCAGCAGATGCTGGCGATCGCCCGCGCCCTTTTGCGCAATCCCGAGCTTCTGGTCATGGACGAGCCGACCGAGGGGCTCGCCCCCGTGATCGTCGAGCAGGTCGAGCGGCTCCTCCATCGCCTCGGCGAGGAGGGCGAGATGGCCATCCTCGTCGTCGAGCAGAACATCGCGGTCGCCACCTCGGTCGCCGAGCGGGTGGCTATCATGGTCAACGGCCGGGTCTTCCGGGTCATGGACAGCGCCCGCCTGGCCGCCGACCGCGATCTCCAGCAGCGCCTGCTGGGCGTGGGCCGGCACGCTCACGAGGACCTCGAGGCGGCGCCCGCCGAACCGGCGGCGGGCGAGGCGGAGACAGCGCGGCCGGCCCGCCCGCGCGGCCCGCGCAAGGTCTGGAACTCCAACCCCGTCCTGCCCAACCGCTGGTCGCAGCCGGCGAGCCTCGCCCGGATCGAGGCCACGGCGCGCATCCTCGCCACGGGTGAGGAGCCGGTCGCGGCCGAGCGGCCCCGCGAGCCGGCCCCGCTCAGACCCCTCGCGGCGCCCGGCGAGGCGGTCGTGCTGGTGGTCGGTACGCTCGACACCAAGGGCGCCGAGCTGCGCTTCGTGCGGGACCAGATCCGCGCCGCCGGGCTGCGCTCGCGGCTCGTCGACCTGTCGACCTCGGGCAAGCCGTCCTCGGCCGACGTCACCCCGCAGCAGGTGGCGCTGCACCATCCGCAGGGGCCGAACGCGGTCTTCACCGGCGACCGCGGCCGCTCGGTGGCGGCGATGGCCGAGGCCTTCGTCCAGTGGATCCGCCGCCAGGAGGGGATCGCCGGGATCATCGCGGCGGGTGGCTCGGGCGGGACGGCGATGGCCACGCCCGCCATGCGCGCGCTGCCGCTCGGCGTGCCCAAGGTCATGGTCTCGACCATGGTGGCGGGCGACGTCCGCCGCTTCGTCGAAGCCTCCGACATCGTGCTCGTCCCGGCCGTCACCGACGTCCAGGGGCTCAACCGGGTGAGCCGCGAGATCCTGGGCAACGCGGCGCACGCGCTCGTGGGTATGGTCAAGCATCGGCTGGAGAGCCGGCGAGCGATCGCGCGCGGCCCGGCGCGGGCCGATTTGCCGGCCATCGGCCTCACCATGTTCGGCGTCACCACGCCCGCGGTGCAGCGGATCGCGCAGGCCCTCGAGGGCGAGGTCGACTGCCTCGTCTTCCACGCCACCGGGATCGGTGGGATGGCCATGGAGAAGCTGGTCGAGGACGGCCAGCTCGTGGGGGCCATCGACCTCACCACGACCGAGATCGCCGATCTCCTCCTGGGCGGGGTGCTGGCCTGCACAGAGGACCGGCTCGGCGCCTTCGTTCGCACCCGGGTGCCCTATATCGGCGCGCCCGGCGCTCTCGACGTGATCAATTTCGGGCCGCCCGAGACGGTGCCGGCGGCCTTCCGCGGCCGCCTCCTCTACCGCCACAACCCGCAGGTGACGCTCGTGCGGACCACGGCGGAGGAGTGCACCCGGATCGGCCGCTGGATCGCCGAGCGGCTCAACCGCATGGACGGGCCCGTGACCTTCTTCCTTCCCGAGGGCGGGCTCTCCGCCCTCGACGCGCCGGGCCAGCCCTTCTTCGACCCCGAGGCGGACCGGGCGCTCTTCGCCGCCCTCGAGGCGCTCGTGCGCCCGACCGCCTCGCGCCGGCTGATCCGGTTGCCGGTGCACATCAACGATCCGGCCTTCGCAGAAGCGGTCGTGCGCGCCTTCCGGGCGCAGCACGGCGCGCTCCTGCGCCGCCGGGCGGCGAGGTGAGCATGCCGCGGATCGCGCGCGCGACCATCCTCGAGACGCTGCGGGCCAAGCGGGCGCGCGGCGAGCCGATCGTGGGCGGCGGAGCCGGCACCGGCATTTCCGCCAAGAGCGAGGAGGCGGGCGGGATCGACCTGATCGTGGTCTACAATTCCGGTCGTTATCGGATGGCCGGGCGCGGATCGCTCGCCGGGCTCATGCCCTATGGCGACGCCAATGCGGTGGTCCTCGAGCTGGCCGCCGAGGTCCTGCCGGTGGTCAAGGCCACGCCGGTCCTGGCGGGCGTGTGCGCGAGCGACCCGTTCCGGAACATGGAGCTGTTCTTGGACGAGCTCGCCCGGCTCGGCTTTTCGGGGGTGCAGAACTTCCCGACCGTGGGTCTGATCGACGGCACCTTCCGGCAGAACCTCGAGGAGACCGGGATGGGCTACCGCCTCGAGGTCGAGATGATCCGATCGGCTCGGCAGCGGGATCTGCTGACCACGCCCTACGTCTTCTCGGCCGAAGACGCCCGCGCCATGGCCGAAGCCGGGGCGGACATCCTGGTCTGCCATCTGGGCCTGACCGCGGGCGGTACGATCGGGGCGCGGACCACGCTGCCGCTCGAGGCCGCCCCCGGCCTGGTCGACGAATGGGCCGAGGCGGCTCTGGCGCTGCGGCCCGAGATCCTCGTGCTGGTACACGGCGGGCCGGTCGCCACACCGGACGATGCCCGCTTCGTGCTCGAGCGGAGCCGGCACTGCCACGGCTTCTACGGCGCCTCTTCGATGGAGCGGCTACCGGTGGAGCGGGCGATCGCCGAGGAAGTGCGGAAGTTCAAATCGATCCTGCGACCCGATGCGCGGGCGGAGAACGGGAGGCGGAGCGGATGAGCGCGCAGGCTTGGGGCCAGCTGATCCTCTGGCTGATCGTCGCGATCATCGTCATCGCGGTCGTGGTCTATCTGTTGAACCTCCTCTACCGGCGCTCGTCCAAGGAGGTCTCGTTCGTCCGCACGGGCCTGTTCGGCGAGAAGGTGGTGATCAACGGCGGCGCCTTCGTCTTCCCGTTCGTGCACGAGGTCACGCCAGTCAACATGAACGTCCTGCAGCTGCAGGTCGTGCGCGAGAAGGAGGATGCGGTCATCACCAAGGACCGCATGCGGGTCGACGTGGACGCCGAGTTCTACGTCCGGGTGGCACCGACCAAGGAGGCGGTGGCGCTCGCCGGCGCCACGCTCGGCCGCAAGAGCCTCGAGCCCGAACGCTTGCACGCGCTCTTGTCGGGCAAACTCGTCTCGGCGCTGCGCTCGGCCGCCTCCGAGATGACCATGCAGGAGATGCACGAGCGGCGCGCCGAGTACGTCGCCCGGGTCAAGGCGGCCTGCGAGGAGGCGCTGGTCCAGAACGGGCTCGTGCTGGAATCGGTGGCGATCACGGATCTCGACCAGACCGACCTCGAGTTCTTCAACCCCTCCAACCGCTTCGACGCCGAGGGCCTGACCCGGCTGATCGAGGAGATCGAGGAACGCCGCAAGCTCCGGAACGACATCGAGCAGGGCTCGATGATCGCGATCCGCACCCGCAATCTCGAGGCCGAGAAACAGGCGCTCGCGATCGAGCAGGAGAGCGAGGCGGCGAGGCTCGAGCAGCAGCGCGAGGTCGAGTTCCGCCGCGCCCAGCAGCGGGCCGAGATCGCCCGCGAGCGGGCGCGGCGCGATACCGAGGCGGAGGAGGCGGCGATCGCCGCCAAGGAGGCGGTCGAGCGGGCGCGGATCGCGCAGGAGCGGGCCCTGGCCGAGGCCCGGATCGAGGCGGAGCGGATCACCCGCGAGCGCGAGATCGAGCGGCAGAAGGCGCTCGAGGCGGCCGAGATCGCGGCCAGAGAGGCGGTCGAGAAGGCGCGCATCGCGCAAGAGCTCGAGCTCGCCGAGGCGCGCATCGCCTCGGAGGAGGAGACGCGGCGGCGCGAGATCGAACGCGAGCGGGCGCTGGAAGCGGCGGCGATCGCCGCCCGCGAGGCGACCGAGAAGGCCCGGATCGCGCAGGAGCTCGAGGTCGAGCAGGCCAAGATCCGCAGCGAGGAGGAGATGCGCAGGCTCGAGATCGAGCGGCAGAAGGCCCTCGAGGCGGCCGAGATCGCCGCCCGCGAGGCGACCGAGAAGGCGCGGATCGCGCAGGAGCGCGCGGTCACCGATGCGCGCATCGCCACCGAGGAGGCGATCCGCCAGCGCGAGATCGCCCGTCAGCTGGCGATCGAGCAGGCCGAGATCGACGCGCGCGAGGCGGTCGAGCGGCTCAAGATCGCCGAGGCCGGCCGGGTGGCAGCCGAGCGGATCGCCACTGACCGGCGCACGCGCGAGCTCGAGATCGAGCGCCAGCAGGCCCTCGAGGCGGCCGAGATCGCTGCCCAGCAGGCGGTCGAGGCGGCGCGCATCGCCCGCGAGCGGCTGTTGGCCGCCGAGCGGATCGCCGCCGAGCAGGACACCCGCGTCCGCGAGATCGCCCGCGCGCGCGAGCTCGAGCGCGAGCAGATCGCCGCGCGGGAGGCCGTGGAGGCGGCGCGCATCGCCCAGGAGGAGAAGGTCCGCCGTCTCGAGATCGCCCGCAACGAGGCGCTCGATCTGGCCGAAGTCGCCGCCCGCGAGGCGACCGAGAAGGCGCGGATCGCCCAGGAGAAGGCGATCGCGGCCGAGCGCGCGGCGAGCCGGGCGGCCGTCGAGGAGGCCGAGATCGCCGCCCAGGAGGCGGTCGAGGCGGCCAAGATCGCCCAGGCCCAGCGCCTCGCGCTCGAGCGCATCTCGGCCGAGATCGCGACCCGGCTCAAGGAGATCGAGCGGCTCGGCCGGCTCGAGACCGAGGAGGTGGGGACCCGAAAGGCGATCGAGAGTGCCAAAATCGCGGCCGACCGCGAGCTCGCAGCCGAGCGGGTGGCGCGCGAGGAGCACGTCCGCCAGCTCGAGATCGCGAGGAACCGCGCCCTCGACGAGGCCGAGGTGATGGCGCGCGAGGCGGTCGAGAAGGTGAGGATCGCCCAGGCGCGGACGCTCGCCGCCGAGCGGATCGCCGCCGAGCAGGACACCCGCGCCCGCGAGATCGAGCGGCAGAAGCTGCTCGAGGCGGCCGAGCTCGCCCGGCGGCACGCGGTCGAGCAGCAGCGGATCGCGGTCGAGCTCGCCCTCGAGGAGGAGCGGATCGGGGCGGAGCGGACCCGCCGCACGCTCGAGATCGACCGCGACCGGGCGGTCGAGCAGGCGCTCGAGGACAAGACCGTCCAGCTCACCGCCAAACGGATCGAGCGCAGCGAGGCCGAGCGCCTCTACCGCAGGCTGCTCGAGCACGATCCGTGCGATCCGGACGCGCTTTATTTTCTCGGTGTGCTCGCGACGGCGGAAGGTCGGGACCTTGAAGCCGCCGAGCTGCTGCGCGAGGCGATC
>JANWZN010000103.1 GCA_025054575.1 Geminicoccaceae bacterium
GCCGCCGCCTTCGGCGGCTACGCCTCGGTCCCGGCGGCGCTCGCCGCCCGGCTCGCCCGCGTGCCGCTCTTGGTCCACGAGCAGAACGCGGTCATGGGTCGCGCCAACCGGCTCTTGGCCCGGCTCGCCCAGCGGATCGTGCTCTCCTTCGCCGGCACCGCGGCGGTGCCCGGCCTGCCGGCCGAGCGCGTCGTGCTCGCGGGCAACCCGGTCCGGCCCGGCTTCGCCGGCGCGAACGGGGCCGCCCTGGCCGACCGGGCCACGGATCGTGCGGACGAGCGCCTGCACCTCTTGATCCTGGGCGGCAGCCAGGGTGCGCGGATCTTCGCCGACGTCCTCCCGGCCGCCGTGGCGCTGTTGCCGGCCGGGCTGCGCGCCCGCCTCGCGATCGCCCAACAATGTCGCAGCGAAGACCTGGAGCGCGTGCGCGCGGCCTATGCCGCGATCGGCCAACCCGTGGAGCTCGCCGCCTTCTTCGACGACGTCCCGGCGCGCATGGCCCGCGCCGACCTCGTGATCGCCCGCTCCGGGGCGTCGACCGTGGCCGAGCTCTTGGCGCTCGCCCGCCCGGCCTTGCTCGTGCCTTATGCCTTCGCCGCCGACGATCACCAGACCGCCAACGCCCGTGCCTTGGCCGAGGCCGGGGCGGCGATCCTTCTGCCGCAATCCGAGGCCACACCCGCGGCGCTTGCCCGGCATCTCGTGGAGCTGCTCGCCGATCCCGCCCGCCGAGCCGCCATGGCCGAAGCCGCCCGCACCCTCGCCCGGCCCGATGCCGCGGCCGCAATCGCGGATGCGCTCGAAGCCCTCGCCCGAGGAGACGCCCGATGATGCGGCTCGAGCCCCGTGCTCTGGGTGCCGTCCACTTCATCGGCATCGGCGGGATCGGCATGAGCGGGATCGCCGGCCTCATGCGGAGCCTGGGCTTCACCGTCCAGGGCTCGGACGTGGCCGAGAACGCCAACGTGCAGCGGCTGCGCGCAGCCGGTGTCCCGGTCGCGATCGGCCATCGCGCCGAGAATCTGGGCGAGGCGCGGGTCGTCGTCTTCTCCTCCGCGGTCAAGCCCGACAATCCCGAGCTCGTCGAGGCCCGCGCCCGCCGCCTGCCGGTCGTCCGCCGCGCCGACATGCTGGCCGAGCTCATGCGCTTCAAGCGCGCGATCGCGGTCGCCGGCACCCACGGCAAGACCACGACCACGGCCATGATCGCGGCCCTGCTCGATGCCGCCGGGCTCGACCCGACCGTGGTCAACGGCGGCATCATCAACGCCTGGGGTACCAACGCCCGGCTCGGCACGAGCGATTGGATGGTGGTCGAATCGGACGAGAGCGACGGCAGTTTCTTGCGCCTGCCGGCCGAGATCGGCGTGGTCACCAACATCGACCCCGAGCACATGGACTATTGGGGCGACTTCGACGCGGTCCGCGCGGCGTACAAGAGCTTCGTCGAGCGGCTGCCGTTCTACGGCTTCGGCGTGCTCTGCCTCGATCATCCCGAGGTCCAGGCACTCCTGCCCAAGCTCACCGACCGCCGGGTCGTCACCTACGGCTTCTCGCCCCAGGCCGACGTGCGCGCTGCCGCCGTGCGACCGGCCGGTTCGGGCTCGCTCGTGGACTTGCACCTGGCCGCCCGGCCGGGGGCCGGCGCGCTCGTCTGGCCCGAGTTCGCGGTGGCACTGCCCGGCCGGCACAATGTCCAGAACGCGCTGGCCGCGGTCGCGATCGGCCTCGAGCTCGGCCTTTCGGAAGCGGTGATCCGCCGGGCGCTGGCCGGCCTCGAGGGCGTCAAGCGCCGCTTCACGGTAACGGGCGAGGTCGACGGCATCACGGTGATCGACGATTACGGCCACCACCCGGCCGAGATCGCGGTCGTGCTCGCGACCGCCCGCGAGCGCTGCCGCGGCCGGGTCCTGGCCGTGCTCCAGCCGCACCGCTTCACCCGCCTGCGCGACCTCATGGAATCCTTCGCGACGAGCTGCCGCGACGCCGACCTCGTGCTCGTGGCCCCGGTCTATCCCGCGGGCGAGGCACCCATCGAAGGGGTCGATCACGAAGCCTTGGCCCGCGCGCTCCTCGCCCACGGCCAGCGCCGGGTCGAAACCGTGAGCGGCCCCGAGGAGCTCTACGCCCGCCTCGCCGAGCTCGCCGAGCCCGGCGACATGGTGGTCTGCCTGGGCGCCGGCTCGATCACCCAATGGGCCAACGCGCTGCCGGGCGAGCTCGCCCGCCGTCGTCGCGCGAGGCAGGCATGAGCGCACTCGAGCGCGAGCTGCCGCCGGTCCGCGGCCTTTTGCGCGAGGCCGTGCCGCTCGGGCCCCTGACCTGGCTGCGCGTCGGCGGGCCCGCGCGGTTCCTCTTCCAGCCGGCCGATCGCGCGGATCTCGCGGACTTCCGCCGCGCCCTCGACGGTGCACTGCCGGTCTTCCCCATGGGCGTGGCCTCCAACCTCCTCATCCGCGACGGCGGGCTCGAGGCCGTCGTGGTCCGGCTCTCGGGCGAGCTCGCCCGGATCGAGATCGAAGGCACGACGGTGGTGGCCGGAGCCGGTGCGCGCGACCAGCGGGTCGCGCAAGAAGCCTGCCGCGCCTGGCTCTCGGGCCTCGAGTTCCTGATCGGCATCCCGGGCACGATCGGCGGGGCGGTGGCGATGAACGCCGGCGCCTTCGGCGGCGAGACCGCCGACCGGCTCCTCTGGGCCGAGCTGCTCGACGCCGAGGGCCGCCTCCACCGCCTCGGCCGCGACGAGCTCGGCCTCGCCTATCGCGCGAGCCGGCTGCCGGCCGGGGCGATCGTCTTGCGCGCGGCCTTTTCGCTCGCAGCCGGCGATCCGGCGGCGATCCGCGCCCGGATGGACGCGATCCGTGCCGAGCGCGAGGCGGCCCAGCCCCTGGGCGTGGCGACCGGCGGGTCGACCTTCAAGAACCCGCCCGGGGCCAAGGCCTGGCAGCTGATCGAGGCCGCCGGCTGCCGCGGGCTCAGGCTGGGGGCCGCCATGGTCTCCGAAAAGCACTGCAACTTCCTGATCAACACGGGCGGGGCGACGGCCGCCGAGCTCGAGGGCCTGGGCGAGCTCGTGCGCGAGCGGGTGCGCGCGCACAGCGGTGTCACGCTCGAGTGGGAGATCGTGCGCGTGGGCGAGGGTCCGGCCTCGAAGGTGGCGGCATGAGCCGGCACGTCGCGGTCTTGATGGGTGGCCTCTCGGCCGAGCGCGAGGTGAGCCTCGTCTCGGGCGAGGCCTGTGCCCGCGCGCTCGAGGAGCGCAGCTATCGGGTGAGCCGCATCGATGTCGGCCGAGATCTGCCGCAGCGGCTCTTGGAGCTCCGCCCCGATTGCTGCTTCAACGCGCTGCACGGGCGGATGGGCGAGGACGGCCGGGTCCAGGGCCTGTTGGACCTCATGGGCATCCCCTATACGCATTCGGGGGTCCTGGCCTCCGCCCTCGCCATGGACAAACCGATGGCCAAGCGGATCTTCGAAAGCGCGGGGCTGCGCTGCCCTTCGGGTGTCGAGACCACCCCCGCCCGGCTCGCCCGCGAGGGCTCGCCCCTGCCGCCACCCTTCGTCGTCAAGCCGGCGGCCGAAGGCTCGAGCGTCGGTGTTGCCATCTGCCTGGACGGCGACCTCCGTCCGGTGCTCCAGCGCAACGATCTCGGCCGCCACGACCGGCTCCTGGTCGAGACCTACGTGCCGGGCCGCGAGCTCACTTGTGCCGTGCTCGACGACCGGCCGCTCGCGGTCACCGAGATCCGGCCGCGGACCGACTTCTACGACTATCGCGCGAAATACACCGAAGGGCTCTCGACCCACCTCGTCCCCGCCCCGCTGCCCGAGGACATCTACGCGCGCGTCATGGACTGGGCGCTGCGCGCGCATCGCGCGCTCGGCTGCCGCGGGGTGAGCCGGGCCGATTTCCGCTTCGACGAGAGCCGCGGCGCCGACGGCCTCTTCCTGCTCGAAGTCAACACCCAGCCCGGCATGACCCCGCTCTCGCTCGTCCCCGAACAGGCCGCTTTTTGCGGCATCGCCTTCGCCGATCTCGTCGTCCGCCTGGTCGAGGAGGCCCGATGCGACAGGTGAACCGTCTCTCGCAACGCTTCCGCGCCGCGATGCGGCGCGAGCGCGAGCGGCCCTGGCGCCGCCGGCTCGGCCGCGCGGGCGTCGGGCTCGCGCTCGTCCTCCTGCTCCTGGGCGGCGGCGGCTGGGCGCTGTCGAGCGGGCTCGTGACCCGGCTCGCACAACAGAGCCGCGATCTGCTCGATCGCGCGGCCCGGGCCGCGGGCCTCGTCGTGCGCGAGGTGACGGCCGAGGGGCGGGTGCGCACCGACCAGCGCGAGCTCGTCAAATTGCTTGAAAGCCGGATGGGGGCTTCTATACTTTCGGTTGAATTGAACGAGCTCAAAAACCAACTGGAAGGGCTGCCGTGGGTCAAATCCGCCGCGGTTCGGCGCCAGCTTCCCGGCACCCTGCACGCCGTGATCGAGGAGCATCGCCCGCTCGCCCTCTGGCGCGAGCGCGAGGGTGCCCGCGTCCGGCTGATCGACGAGGAGGGTGCCATCGTCCCGGTCGCCGACCTGCGGCCGTTTTCGGGGCTGCCGCTCGTGACCGGTAAGGGAGCGCCGGCCGCCGCCAAGGAGCTCTTCGCGCATCTCGCGCGCGAGCCCCTGATCGCCAAGCGCACGACGGTGGCGAGCCTCGTGGGCGGGCGCCGCTGGAACCTCTATCTCGACGGTCGGGTCGAGGTCCGCTTGCCGGCCGAGGGGGTGGGCGAAGCACTCGCCCGGCTCGCCGCGGAAGAGAAGGCCAACGGCCTCTTGGATCGCGCGGTCGAGGCGATCGATCTGCGCACGCCCGACTGGATCGTGGTCCGAGTGGCCGAGCCGCCGGCCAAGCGCACGGCCGTGGGCGCGGGGCGCGGGGCATGAGCGCGGTCCTGCCGGCGCGGCCGCGGACGAGCGGGCTCGGGCGCGGCGGCGCGCTGTTGGCCGCCCTCGACATCGGCACGAGCAAGATCGCCTGCCTGATCGCCGCGCGCGGGCCGCGCGGCGAGCTCGCGCTCCTGGGCCGCGGCCTGCAGTCGGCCGACGGGCTCGAAGCCGGCGAGGTGGTCGACCTCGAGGCCGCGGAGGCCGCGATCCGCGCGGTCCTGCAGGAGGCCGAGGAGCAGGCCGGCCAGATGGTCGAGACGGTGGTGGCGAGCGTGGGCGCCGGCCGGCCGCGCTCGATCCTGCTCGAGGTCGAGCGTCCCTTGGGCGGCCGCGCGGTCGACGAGACCGACATCGAAGCGGCGCTCGAGCGGGCCCGCGCCGAGGTCGCCGGCCGGGGCCTCACCGTCTTGCACCGCATCGCGCTCGAGAGCCGGGTCGACGGCGGCCGCCCGGTCGAGGATCCGCGCGGGCTCGAGGGCGAGCGCCTGGCGATCCTGGTCCATCTCGTGGCCGCCGAGCCCGAGCCGTTGCAGACCGTCCTGCGCTGCCTCGAGCGCTGCCATCTCGACGTGCGTGGCCTCGTGGCGGCACCTTATGCAGCCGGCATGGGCTGCCTGCACGAGGACGAGCGTGCGCGCGGTTGTCTCCTCGTCGACATCGGCGCGCACGCGACCCAGATCGCGCATTTCGCGGGCGGCCGGCTCGCCCATGTCGACCGCATCGAGATGGGCGGCGAGCGGATCACCCACGACGTCGCCTGGGGCCTGCAGACGAGCCGGCGCGAGGCGGAGCGGCTCAAGAACCTCTACGGCGCGGTCGTCTGGCGCACTTGCGACGACCATGTGCGGATCGCGCTCGGCCAGCACGGCGATTCGCCGAGCCCGGCGGCCGGCGAGATCCCGCGCACCCGCCTCACCACGATCGTCCGCGCCCGGGTCGAGGAGATCTTCGAGGCCCTGGCCGCGCGTTTGCGCGAACGGGGCGACATCCTCCGCGCCCGCCCGCCGCGCTCGATCGTGCTCACGGGCGGGGCCGCCCAGCTCGAAGGGATGGACGAGCTCGCGCAAGAGACCTTCGGCCTGCCGGCCCGGATCGGCCGGCCGCGCCGGCTCTTGGCCGAGCTGCGCGAAGACGAGGATCCGAGCCTGAGTGCGACCATGGGGGCCTTGGCCCTGCAGCTCGAGGAGGAGCCGGGGGCGCTCCTGCCGGACGGCAGGCGCGGTGTCGGCGACCGGCTCGGGCGGTTGCGCGCCTGGCTGCGGCGGAATTTCTGAAGGGGCGAGGGATCGCCCGAGCGACCGCGCTTGCCCCGCGGTCGCGACGACGGCCCGAGAGGGCCGCAACGAGCGTCGAGGAGGAGGACGAGGATGACGATCAACCTTTCCATACCCCTGGGCGAGGAGCTCAAGCCCAAGATCACGGTCGTGGGCGTGGGGGGTGCGGGCGGCAACGCCGTCAACAACATGATCACGGCCCACCTCGAGGGGGTCGAGTTCGTGGTCTGCAACACGGACGCGCAGGCGCTCGCCAACTGCCTGACCGACCGCAAGATCCAGCTCGGCGTGTCGATCACCCACGGGCTCGGCGCCGGGGCCCGCCCCGAGGTCGGCCGTGCGGCGGCGGAAGAAGCGCTCGACGAGATCCTGGATCAGCTCCAGGGCAGCCACATGGTCTTCATCACCGCCGGCATGGGCGGCGGGACCGGCACCGGTGCCGCGCCCGTGATCGCGCGCGCGGTCCGCGAACAGGGCATCTTGACCGTCGCGGTCGTGACCAAGCCGTTCCACTTCGAAGGGGCGCACCGCATGCGGCTGGCCGAGCAGGGCCTGGCCGAGCTGCAGCAGTTCGTCGACACCTTGATCGTGATCCCGAACCAGAACCTGTTCCGGCTCGCCAACGAGAAGACCGGCTTCGCCGACGCCTTCCGGATGGCCGATCAGGTCCTGCACATGGGCGTGCGCGGGGTCACCGACCTCATGGTCATGCCCGGCCTCATCAACCTCGACTTCGCCGACATCCGCACGGTGATGAGCGAGATGGGCAAGGCCATGATGGGCACGGGCGAGGCCTCGGGCGAGCGCCGCGCGATCGAGGCCGCCGAGGCCGCGATCAACAACCCGCTCCTCGACGACGTCTCGATGAAGGGGGCGCGCGCGGTCCTCATCAACATCACCGGCGGCTACGACATGACCCTCTACGAGGTCGACGCCGCCGCCAACCGCATCCGCGAGGAGGTCGACCCCGACGCCAACATCATCTTCGGCTCGACCTTCGATTCGACCATGGAGGGACGGATGCGGATCTCGGTCGTGGCGACCGGGATCCAGGCAGCGGGCGAGGCGGCGGCGCCGGCGGCCGAGGCCGCCGCGTCGAGCCGCGGCTTCGTCTTCCCGACCCAACTCCATCGCCCGCAGCCCTATCCCGCGGGTGCTCGCCCCGCGGGCCGCGCCGGCGAGACCAGCCCCGCGGCCCAGCTGCGCAGCCCGAGCGGCGAGCCGGTGACGATCCCGGGCTTCGCCCCTTCGCCCGCTGCCGGCGAGCCGCGCGCGCAGCGGCCGGGTGCGCGCCAGGTGGTGGAGCCCCGAGCGCCGTCGTTCATCGAGCGGATGCGCAGCTTCGGCTTCCAGCGCAGCGCACCGGCGGCCAAGCCGGCCACGCCACCGGCCGCCGAGCAGGTCCGCGTCGAGCGCCCCGAGCTCGTCGAGGCGAGCGACATCCCGGCCTTCCTGCGGCGCGAGAAGAACGAGGCTTGACGGGAGGAGGGCGCCGCGCTCGGCTCGAGCGCGGTGCCCGCCCTTCGGAGCCACGGTCCTGGACACAGCCGAGCTCGACACCCCTGCGGTCCTCGTCGATCTCGACCGCGTCGAGCGCAACCTCGCCCGCTGGCAGGCCTATTGCGACCGCCACCGCATCGCCAGCCGGCCGCACGTCAAGACCCACAAGGTGATCGAGTTCGCCCGCCGGCAGGTCGAGCTGGGTGCCGTCGGCATCTGCTGCCAGAAGCTCGGCGAGGCCGAGGTGATGGCAGACGCCGGCCTCGCCGACATCCTGATCCCCTTCAACCTCGTGGGCCCGGCCAAGCTCGCCCGGGCGCGCGCGCTCGCCGAGCGGTGCGCCCTGCGCGTCTCGGCCGACGATCCGGTCGTGGTCGACGGGCTCGCCGAGGCCTTCGCCGGCGCGCCGCGCCCGCTGCCCGTGCTCGTCGAATGCGACACCGGGGCCGCCCGCTGCGGCGTGCAGAGCCCCGAGGCCGCGCGCGATCTGGCCCTGCGCATCGATCGCGCGCCGGGGCTCGTCTTCGCGGGCCTCCTCACCTATCCGCCCAAGAAGTCGCCGGAGAAGGCCGCCGCCTTTTTGAGCGAAGCGAAGGCGCTGATCGAAGCCCGCGGCCTGCGCGTGCCGACCGTCTCCTCCGGTGGCACGCCCGACATGTGGCGCGCCCACGAGCATCCCGTCGTCCGCGAGTACCGCGTCGGCACCTACATCTACAACGACCGCATGCAGGTCGCCGCCGGTGCCGCGCGCTGGGAGGACTGCGCGCTCACCGTCCTGGCCACGGTCGTGAGCCGGCCCACGACCGACCGCGCCATCCTCGATGCCGGCTCGAAGGCGCTCACCGCCGATCTCGTGGGTCAGACCGGCTACGGCCGGATCGTGGACTATCCCGAGGCCGTGATCTACGCCTTGAGCGAGGAGCACGGCCACGTCGATCTGAGCGGTTGTGCCGCGCGCCCGGCGATCGGCGAGAAGGTCCGGGTGATCCCCAACCACGCCTGCCCGGTCTCCAACCTGTTCGATCAGATCGTCGCCGTGCGCGGCCAGCGGGTCGAGGGCACCCTCGCGGTGGCCGCCCGCGGCCGCGTTCGCTGACCTCTTCCTCCGCGCGCGACCCGGCCCCGCTGCCTGCTGGTCGATCCCACCGGCTGCGGCTCGGCCGGCCCCCGCGGATCAGCAATGGGCGCCGCGGCCCGCGGCCCAGGCGAGCCCGCGTCGCAGATGCTCGCGAAAGGTCGGCTCGGCGAACAGCTCGGCGCGGTGGCCGAGGCCCGTGTACCAGCTCCGCCCGGCACCCAGCGGAAAGCACCAGGCGATCGGATGGTCGGCGCCCATCCGGCCGCCCTCGTAGGTGCTCTCGTCGACGGTTGCGATCACCTGCACCCGGCCGCGCGGATTGTCGCGGAAATCGTAGATCTCGTCGGTGACCTCCCAGCTCCGCCCGCCGCCCAGGCTCGCGAGCCCCGGCAGCTCCGGGGCGAAGCGCACGATCGTGCGCTGCAGCCCGGGCGGGTGCGAACGGAACCAGGTGCCCAGAAGCCGGCCCCAGCCCGCCCAGGCGTGATGCGCGTCGGCAGCGGCGTGGATACCGACCAGCCCACCGCCGGCCTCGACGAAGGCCTGCAGCGCCTCGCGGGCCGCGGGTGCCAGGAAATCGCCCGTGCTCTGGGCGAGCACGACGAGCCGCACGCCTGCGAGATCGAGGGTGGCGAGCGGTGCCGGGCCGTCGACCCGGCGCACGGCGAGCCCGAGCGGCGCCGCGAGCTGCTCGACCGCGGCTACCGCGGCCGGGATCGAGTCGTGCCGGTAGCCGGCAGTGGCCGTGATCAAGAGCAGCCCCTCGCGCCCCCGCGCGCCCCCGGCCGGGGTCAGGGCCGCGATCAGGACGAGCGCGCCGAGCCAGCGCACCGCGCCGGGTTCAGTGCGAGAACAGCACGGGCACGGTCATGTGCTTCAAGATGTGCGCGGTCGTCCCCCCCAGGATGAGCTCGCGCAGCCGCGAATGGCCGTAGCCGCCCATCACGAGCAGATCGGCCGTCTCGTCGGCGGCGGTCGAGAGCAGCACGTCGCCCGGATCGAGCCCGCCCGAGACCACCGTCTTGACCGCGACCTCGACCCCGTGGCGGGCCAGATGCGCGCCGATGTCGGCACCCGGCACCTCGCCGACCCGGCCGGCCAGGCGCTCGGGATCGATGATGACGAGCGAGACCTCGCGCGCCCGCACCAAGAGCGGCAGCGCGTCGTTGATCGCGCGTGCCGCCTCGCGCGAGCCGTCCCAGGCGCAGATCACCCGCTCGGGCGGCATCGTCCGAGCCCCGATATAGGGGATCACGAGCGCCGGCCGGCCCGAGGCCATGAACGCGGCCTCGACCATGAGCGTGTCGTCGACCCCGGCCCGCTCCGGGTCGGGCTGGCCCACGATCGCCATGTCGGCGTGGCGGGCGTGCCGCGCGAGCGCGTCGGCGAGCCGGTCGACCATCACCGTCTCCTGCCGCCGCTCGAGCGCGATCCCGTCCTGGGCCGCGCGCGCGACCGCGCGGTCGAGCAGAGCGGCCGCTTCGGCCTCGGCCTGTTGGCGCTGCTGCGCCAAGACCTCGGCCGGCAGGTTCACGCCCACGACCGCCGGCACATAGGGCTCGACCACGAGACAGAGCGCCGAAAGATGCGCCTCGAACGCCCGTGCGAGCGCGATCGCAGCCTCGAGCCGGGCGTTCGATGCCTCGGTCGCATCGAGCTGAACGAGCAAATCCTTGAGGCTCACCGGATCCCTCCCCACGGGCTCACCCGGTCCTCGGTTAGCACGAATCCCGGCCGGCGTCGCGTTGCGAGCGCGACCCCGCCTCGCTAGGTAGATCGAGGCGCGCACCCGACAGCCTTTTCGCGCGCCCAATCGTGACAGTTCGATGACCGAGGGCCACGACCGAATCCGATGAGCGACCTCCTCGCCGAGTCGAGCGCGGCCGACCACGGCACCCGCGCGGGCAGCGCGCGCGAAGTCGAGCTCAAGCTCCGGGTCCCGCCCGACCGGCTCGAGCAGCTCGCCGCCTGCCCGGTGCTCGCCGATCGGGCGATCGGCCCCATGCGCCGGCGCGAGCTCGCGAGCACCTATTTCGACACCGCCGACCAGAGGCTCGCGCGCCGCGGGCTGGCGCTCAGGGTCCGTCGGATCGGCCGCCGGCGGATCCAGACCCTCAAGGCCGCGCCCGAAGCCGCGAGCGCGCTTTTCGACCGTGCCGAATGGGAAGTGCCGATCACGGGCGAGGTGCCCGATCTCGCGGCCTTTCCCGACGCGGCGGCGCGCGAGGCGGTGGGGCTCGTCTTGCCGGGCGAGTTGGTACCCGTCTTCGAGACCCGCATCGAGCGGACCGAGCTCGCGATCGGCTGGCCCTCGCGCGAGCGGCCGGAAGCCGTGATCGCGGTGGCGATCGATCGCGGCATCATCTGCGCCCAGGGCAAAGAGGAGCCCGTGAGCGAGCTCGAGCTCGAGCTCGAGCGC
>JANWZN010000104.1 GCA_025054575.1 Geminicoccaceae bacterium
CCTCGATCAGCGCGATCATCTGGCCGATGTGCTCGGTCGCGCGCGGCTCCCGGGTCGGCGGCAGACAGCCGAGGGCCGCGGCGTCGGCTCGAAAGTCGCGGATCGTGCGCTCGGTCAGCGCGGCGATCGGCTCGCCGTTCTGGCGCGCCTGGTCGATGATCTTGTCGTCGACGTCGGTGATGTTGCGGACGTAGACGACCTCGTCGGCGCCGTAGAGACGGCGCAACAGCCGGAAGAGCACATCGAAGACGACGAGCGGGCGGGCGTTGCCGACGTGGATCCGCTGATACACCGTCGGCCCGCAGACATAGAGTCGCACTCGCCGCGGGTCGATCGGCTCGAACCGGTCCTTGCGGCGGGTGAGGGTGTTGAAGAGGACGAGCCCGCGGGCCAACCAGGCGGCTCCTTGCTCGAATCGCCGGCTCGGTTAGCAGAGCCGGCCGGTCGGGTCCACCGAGCCCGCGGTCGCGGCCCGGCTCAATCCTTGGCCCGCTCCAGATAGGAGCCGTCCTCGGTCGAGACGACGATCCGGGTGCCCACCGTGATGTGCGGCGGCACCATGGTCCGCACCCCGTTGGAGAGGACCGCCGGCTTGTAGGAAGCGGCCGCGGTCTGGCCTTTGGTCACGGGTTCGGTCTCGACCACCTCGAGGGTCACTCGCGCCGGCAAGGTGACGGCGAGCGGCACACCCTCGTGGGTCGCGATCGTGACCGTCATCCCGTCGGTCAAATAGACCGCCTGCTCGCCGATGACCTCCTTGGGCACCGCGATCTGCTCGTAACTCTCGGGGTTGAGGAAGTGATAGCCCTCGGCGTCTTCGTAGAGGTAAGTGTACTCGCGCTCCTCGAGGAACGCTCGCTCGACCATCTCGGTCGTTCGGTAACGCTCGGAAATCTTGACCCCGTCGGTGATCCGCCGCAGCTCGAGCTGGGTGACGGGGGTGCCCTTGCCCGGATGGATGTTCTGGGCGGTCAGCACGATGTAGAGCTTGCCGTCGATCTCGACGGCATTGCCTTTCCTCAGCGAGCTCGCGATGACCTTGGGCACGAGGCCTCCAAAACGACACGCTCGGGCCGAGCCGGGCCTCCCGGCGCCCGGCCGGCTCTTAGCCGCTCGACCGCGCGCGGTCCAGTGCCGGGCGAGCCGCCCATGAGGGGGGCGACACCCTGGTGGTCGCCCGAACGGCACGCCGACCGCCGCCCGTTCCTGCTCGCCCGCGCCCGGATCGTGCGCGCCCTGCGCCGCTTCTTCGAAGAACGCGGCTTTCTCGAGGTCGATCCCTGCTGCCTGCAACACGCAGCCGGCGGCGAGCCGCACCTGCACGCCTTCGCAACCGACCTGCACGACGCCGCCGGTCGGCCGATCCGACCGCTCTATCTGCACACCTCGCCCGAGTTCGCCTGCAAGAAGCTGCTGGCGGCGGGCGAGCGGCGGATCGTCGCGATCGGCCACGTCTTCCGCGATCGCGAGCAGGGACCGCTGCACCATCCCGAGTTCACGATGGTCGAGTGGTACCGCGCCCAGGAGCCCTACGACCAGCTGATCGAGGACTGCGCCGATCTCCTCGCCACGGTGGCCGAGGCGGCCGGCGCCCGCAGGCTCGTCTTCAAAGGCGTCGAGGTCGACCCGTTCGCACGACCGGAGCGGATCACGGTCGCCGAAGCGTTCGCCCGCTTCGCCGGGATCGACCTGCTCTCGACCGTGGCGGCCTCGGGCGAGACCGATCGCGAAGCCCTCGCCCGGCAAGTCGCGGCAGCCGGGATCCGCATCGCCCCGGACGACAGCTGGTCCGATCTCTTTGCGCGGGTGTTGGTCGCCCTGGTCGAGCCGCATCTCGGCCGCGGCCGGGCCACCATCCTCGACGCCTACCCGATCGCCGAGGCGGCCCTCGCCCGGCGCAGCCCGGCGGATCCGCGCGTGGCCGAGCGGTTCGAGCTCTACGCCTGCGGGGTCGAGCTCGCCAACGCCTTCGGCGAGCTCGTCGATCCGATCGAGCAGCGGACCCGGTTCGCCGCGGCCATGGACCTCAAGGAACGGCTCTACGGCGAGCGCCACCCGATCGACGAGGAGCTCCTCGCGGCCCTGGCACTCGTCCCGGAGAGCTCGGGGATCGCGCTCGGCCTCGACCGGCTCGTCATGCTCGCCACGGGTGCCGAGCGGATCGAGCAGGTACTGTGGGCGCCGGTGCCGCTCGAGCCGCGCTAGCCGCTGGCCGACCCGCCCGCGACGGGCGCGCTGCGCCGCGATCGCGAGATCGGCGGGCCGGCGACGGGGGCGCTATGGGCTCTTGTGCCGGGCGCGGCGCAGCGGCGCGCCGGTGCGGCCTTCAACCGGTCGACAGGCGCTGCTAGGGCCCGCTCATGGCCGATGCCGCCCCGCCCGCTCGCCTCGCACCGCCGCGCGCGTTGCTCCTCGTTCTGCCGGCACTCGTCGCCTTCCAGGCGATCTCGACCGATCTCTACCTGCCGGCGCTGCCGGCGATCGGCCGCGCCCTCGAGGCGAGCGTGGAGGAGGTCCAGCTCACCCTCTCCTTGTTCCTGGTGGGTTTCGGGGTGGCGCAGCTCGCCTGGGGACCGGCCTCCGACCGGCTCGGCCGGCGGCCGCTCCTGCTCGCCGGTACGGCACTCTACGCGCTCGCGAGCCTCGCCTGCATGGCGGCCCCCACGATCGAGGCGCTCGTCGGCTTCCGGATCGTCCAGGCGGTCGCCGCCTGCTCGGGCGTGGTGCTCGGCCGGGCGGTGGTGCGCGACCTGTTCGAGCCGGCCGAAGCGGCCAGGGTGCTCGCCTATCTCGGTACCGCGATGGCGCTCGCCCCCATCCTCGGGCCCGTGCTCGGCGGCTGGCTGACGCTCGCCTTCGGCTGGCGATCGACCTTCGCCGCCCTCGCCCTGTTCGGGCTCGCGGCCCTGGTCGGGGTCGCCGCCGCGGTGCCCGAGACCAATCGCCGCAAGGATCCGACCGCGACGCGCCCGCGCATCCTCCTCGCCAACTATCGCACGCTGCTCGCCGACCGGCTCTATCTCGCAAGGGTCGCCGTGGCAGCGCTCGGCTATGCCGGGATCTTCACCTTCATCTCGGGCAGCCCGCACGTCCTGATCGACGCCGTGGGCCTTCGCCCCGACCAGTACGGGCTCTGCTTCGCGGCCGGGGTGGCCGGGTGGATGGGCGGGACCTTCGCCGCCGGGCGGTTGAACCGACGGCTGGGGCTGGCCGGGCTGTTGCGGGTCGGTACCCGCGCTTCGGCGGTGGCCGCCGGGCTCGGGCTCGCGCTCGCACTGGCCCTGCCGCCCTCTTGGCCCGCGATCGTCGCACCGATGTTTTTCTTCATGGCCGGTGCCGGCTTCACCCTGCCGACCGCGATGGCGCTCGCGATCGGCCCCTATCCCGAGAAGGCCGGGCTCGCCTCGGCCCTGCTCGGCTTTCTCCAGCTCCTGTTCGCAGCCGGCGTGGGTGTGTTCGTGAGCGCGCTCTACGACCGCACGGCCGTGCCGATGATGGCGATCCTGCTCGCCACGAGCCTCTCGGGGCTGTTCATGGCGCGCTTCGCGGCGCTCGGGTCGGACCGCTCATCGCGGTGATCCGCGGGCCCTCGCTGGTCCGCAGCACCCAGAAGGTCCGCCTGCCCTCGCCCGCGCAGCGCCGACCCCCGGGCGTCTGCGGCGGCGCCTCCCAGGCATAGTCGACGATGACGCGATCGGGCGCACCGTGCACCGCCGACGGCTCCGCCCAGCCGGAGAGGAGCCGGGTGACGAAGGGCTCGCCACAGGCCGGGTCCTCGAGCGCGTGCGCATCGTAGTGGGTGCGGATCGCGCGCAGCACCGCCGGATCGGCCAACAGCCGACCACCGGTGACGGGCCCACAGGCGGCCAGGCCGGCCAAGAGGCCCATCAGCACCCGGCGGTCGACAGGCCGCCCCGCTCGCGATCGCTCGCCCATGCTCCCCCGCCCCTGCCGATGCGGTGCGGACCCTAGACAGCGGCCGGGCCGCGCGGCAAGGGCGGGCGGCCACCGCGCCGGCGGCGGGAGGTCGCATGGAGACGCTCTGGCTCGGCCTCGTCGGCAGCACGCTCGCCGGGCTCTTGACCGGCGTGGGCGCGCTGCCGGTGTTGTTCACGCGCCAAATCAGGCAGCGCACCCAGAACCTGTTCTTGGGCTTCGGCGCGGGGGTGATGCTCGCCGCGACCGCTTTCTCGCTGATCGTTCCGGGCCTGGACGCGGCCCGCGATCTCGGCCTCGGGCGGCTCCCCTCGGCGCTCGTCGTCAGCGCCGGGATCCTCGCTGGCGGCCTCGTGCTCGTGCGGATCGGCGGCTGGCTCGCCGCCCACCATCTCGGCAGCGGACTCTACGCCGAAGACGTCGCCGGCCGGGCCCGTGTGCTGCTCTTCATCCTCGCGATCACGCTGCACAATTTCCCGGAAGGGCTCGCCGTCGGGGTCGGCTTCGCCTCGGGCGACGTCGCCAACGGCACGGCGCTCGCGGTCGCGATCGGGCTGCAGAACATGCCCGAGGGGCTCGCGGTCGCGATGGCGGCACTCGCCGCCGGCGATACGCCGCGCCGGGCCTTTCTCGTGGGCCTGATCTCGGGCGTGGTCGAACCGGTCGGCGGGGTGCTCGGCGCCGGACTGGTGTTCCTCGCCGCCCCGTTCCTGCCCGTGGCGATGGGCTTCGCCGCCGGGGCGATGTTGTTCGTGATCAGCGAGGAGGTGATCCCGGAGATCAACCGCGAGCGCAATGGCGGCCTCAACAGCGTGGGCCTGCTCACGGGCTTCGTCGTGATGATGATGCTGGACGTGGTCTTGGCCTGAGCGGGCGGCTCGCCCGCGCGAGCCGGGCGAGCTCGCGGCGCAGCCCCGAAAGGACCTGGAGCTGGAGTGCCGGCATCACGTGCGCGGCCCAGAAGGCCGGCCAGTCGGCAGGGTCGGGAACGTAGACCGCGAGCTGGCAGGCGCTCGCGTCCACGATCTCGACATAGCGCCCGCCCTCGGGCGTGAGCCAGCACCAGACCGCGAGATCGGCCGTGCGCAGATCCTCGATCGGCAAGAGCCGCGCGTCGCTGCAGCCGGTGGCATCGGCCATCGCCTGGGGCCAGGGCACGGCGCGCCGCTCGGCCGCCTCGAGCGCCGCCAGATACCAAGAGGGCGGGGCCGCGACCACGAACCGGCCGGCGGTGTAGGTCACCAGCTCCTCGCCACCCGGCGCCGGCGGCTCGAGCGCCAGACCCGGGGCGGCTTCGGCCTCGTCCTCGCCCATCCCGGCTCAACCGTCGCGCAGGCGGACGAGCACCGGGGTGTGGTCGGAGGCCTTGGGCCGTCGGCGCGGCTCCTTGTCGATCCGGGCCTCCTCGAGCCGGTCGGCGGCCAAGGGCGAGAGCAACAGATGATCGATGCGGATCCCGTGGTCGAGCTGGAAGGCGCCGCCCTGATAGTCCCAGAAAGTGTAGGCACCACGCTCGTCGGGGTGCAACGCCCGATAGGCGTCGAGCCAGCCGCGATGGAGGAGGGCTCGAAACGCCCGCCGGCTCTCGGGCCGGAACAGCGCGTCCTCGGCCCAGGCCGCGGGGTCGTGGCAATCGATCGGCTCGGGGATGACGTTGAAGTCGCCCGCCAACACGACCGGCTCGTCGAGCTCGAGAAGGCCGTCGGCATGCGCGCGCAGCCGCTCGAGCCAGGCGAGCTTGTAAGCGAACTTGTCGGTGCCGATCGGGTTGCCATTGGGCGCGTAGATCGAGGCCACCCGCACCCCGGCCGTGAACGCCTCGAGATAGCGCGCCTGGCCGTCCTCGGGATCACCCGGCAGGCCGCGCAGCGGATCCTCGATCGGAAAGCGCGAGAGGATCGCCACGCCGTTGTAGGTCTTTTGGCCGAAAATCGCGAGATTGTAGCCGAGCTCCTCGATCGGCTCGCGCGGGAACGCCTCCTCGGTGCATTTGAGTTCCTGCAAGCAGACGATGTCCGGCTTCGCGGCCTCGAGCCAGGCCAAAAGGTTGGCGAGCCGGGCGTTGATCGAATTGACGTTGAAGGTGGCGATCGTGGGCACGGGGCAACAGCTCTCCCGGCGGCCGGCGCGGCGGCCGGACCGGCCGGAAGCTAGCCCGCCCGCTCGAACTGGGCCAGCGCCTCGCCGCGCTCGCGGGCATGGCCGCCGCGGCGCAGCTCGGCGAGCTCGGCCCGCAACGCTTTGAGCTCGGCCATCACCTCGGCATGGTCGACCCGCATGGTCTCGCCGATGGCCTCGCTCTCGTGAACCTTCTGCATGGCGTTGACGATGAGCGCGATGAACAAGTTGAGCACCGCGAAGGTGGTGATCAGGATGAAAGGCACGAAGAACAGCCAGGCGAGCGGGTGTTTCTCCATCACCGGTCGAACGATCCCCATCGACCAGCTCTCGAGGGTCATGATCTGGAAGAGCGAATAGAGCGAAGCGCCGACCGAGCCGAACCAGTCCGGGAAGTGCTCGCCGAACAGCTTCGTGGCCATCACCGCGAAGACGTAGAAGACGAGCGCCAAGAGGGCCACGACCGAGCCCATCCCGGGGAGCGCAGCGAGGAGCGCCTCGACCACCCGGCGCATCTGCGGCACGACCGAGAGCAGGCGCAGCGCGCGCAAGATCCGCAGGGCCCGCAGGACCTGGAATCCCTCGCTCGCGGGCGCCAAGGAGATCGTCACGATCGCGAAGTCGAACAGGTTCCAGGGTGCTCGAAAGAACGCGGGGCCGTAAGCGGCGATCCGCATCGCGAGCTCGATGCAGAAGAACAGAAGCGCCAGGCGATCGAGCGCGAGCAATGCCGGCCGGGCGAGCGCCATCGCCGTGGGCGAGGTCTCGAGACCGAGCGTGATCGCGTTGACGACGATCACCCCCACGACCAGCCGCTCGAACGGCTTGCTCTCGACGAGCGCACGCAGACGTGCGCGCCAGGACGCTTCGACGACCGCGGCCATCGGCTCCCCCTTGCCCATCGAACGACACGAGCGGCCGGCTATATGGTCCGCCCGAGCCGACCGCTCCACCCCCGCCCCGTGCAGCGGGCGCGCGCTTCGATCAGGCGAAGGTGATCAGCACCTGATCGGCTGCCACCGTGTCGCGCGGCCGGACACGGACCTCCTCGACGCGGCCGTCGCGCTCGGCGCGCAGCACGTTCTCCATCTTCATGGCTTCGAGGATGCAGAGATCCTGACCGGCCTTGACCTCGTCGCCCGGCTGCACGGCGACCGAGACGATCAGGCCCGGCATCGGCGAGCGGAGCATCTTGCCGCTGTCGGCCGGCGCCTTCTCCGGGATCCGCGCGGCGAGCTCGGCCGCCCGCCGGGTGCGCACCAGGGTCGGCAGCTCCGCACCGCCGTGACGGATCAGCCAGCCCTCGGGCAGGGGATCGGCCTGGATCGTGAAGCTGGCGCCGGTGACCCGAGCGCGGACCACGGGATCCCCCGGCCGCCAGTCGGCCGCGACCTCGAGGTGGCGGTCGACGATGTGGACGACGCTCTGCTCGTCGTCGTCGGCGAGGACGGTGACCGGCAGGCAGACCCCGCCCAATTGGACGACCCAGCGCGGCTCGGGCCGATAGCGCCAGCCCGGCATCTTGCCGCTCGCGCGCGCGTCTCGCCGGGCCTTGTCGAGCCGCATGCGGACCACGACCGCGGCGATCTCCTCGAGCCGTGCCGGCGGCAGCTCGACGCCGCGGAACCGCTCGCCGAACTCCTCGGCGATGAAGGCGGTCGACAGCCGCCCCTCGAGAAAGCGCGGATGGCCGAGCAGGGCCGAGAGGAAGCCGATATTGTGCACGGGCCCGCGGATCACGAACGCATCGAGCGCCTCGCGCGCGGCGGCGATCGCACCGCGGCGATCGTGACCGCGGGCGCACAGCTTGGCGATCATCGGATCGTAGTGGATCGAGACCTCGCCGCCCTCGTAGACCCCGCTGTCGATGCGGATCTCCTTGCCCGTGGGCTCGCGATAGCGCACCAGCCGGCCGACCGATGGAAGAAAACCGCGGCTCGGATCTTCTGCGTAGACGCGCGCCTCGACCGCCCAGCCCTCGAGCCGCACGTCCTCCTGGCGGAACGGCAAGGGCTCGCCCGCCGCCACCTTGATCATGAGCTCGACCAGATCGAGCCCGGTGACGAGCTCGGTCACCGGATGCTCGACCTGGAGTCGCGTGTTCATCTCGAGGAAATAGAAGTTGCGGTGACGGTCGACGATGAACTCGACCGTTCCGGCGCTGTAATATCCGACCGCCCGAGCCAAGGCCACGGCCTGCTCGCCCATCGCCTGCCGGGTCGCCTTGTCGAGGAACGGCGAGGGTGCTTCCTCGATCACCTTCTGGTGGCGCCTCTGGATCGAGCATTCGCGCTCGCCCAAGTAGACGATCGTGCCGTGCTTGTCGCCGAGCACCTGGATCTCGATGTGGCGCGGCTCTTCGACGAACTTCTCGAGGAACACGCGCTCGTCGCCGAAGGCGGAGCGAGCCTCCGAGCGGGCGCGGGCGAGCCCGTCCAGAAGCTCGCGCTCGTCGCGGGCGATCCGCATGCCCTTGCCGCCGCCGCCCGCGGAGGCCTTGATCATCACGGGATAGCCGATCTCGCGGGCGATCCGGCGGGCCTCGTCCGGATCGGCGATCGAATCGAGCGTACCGGGCACCGTCGAGACGCCGGCCGCGCGGGCGAGCCGCTTGCTCTCGATCTTGTCGCCCATCGCCCGGATCGCCGCCGCCGGCGGGCCGATGAAGGTGATGCCGGCGGCGCTCAGGGCCTCGGCGAAGGCGGCGCGCTCGGACAAGAAACCGTAGCCCGGGTGGACGGCCTGGGCACCGGTCTGCCGGCAGGCGTCGACGATCGCCTCGATCTTGAGATAGCTCTCGGCGGCCGGCGGCGGGCCGAGGCGGACCACCTCGTCGGCCAGCTCGACGTGGAGCGCGTCGAGGTCGGCATCCGAACAGACGGCGACGGTCCGAATGCCGAGCCGACGACAGGTCTTGATCACGCGGCAGGCGATCTCGCCGCGATTGGCGATCAGGATCTTGTCGAACATTCCCTGGTCCATCCCCGAGGATGACGGCTCGCCTAGCATTTCGCGATCGCGAGAGCCAGGGCGTCGGCGCCGCGCGCGCGACCGGGACGAGCCACCCCCGAATACGGCGAGCCGCGCCGGCCGCCGCGGCGACAAAGATGCGGGCGCGTGGTAGGAAAGGCCAGGAGGTGTGGATGAGACCTCGCATCAGCGCCGTCGTCATCAGTCACGAGCGGGCGGATGCCGCGATGCGCTGCATCGTCGCGCTCGCCGCGCAGACGGTCGCGCCGGACGAGATCCTGGTGGTCGACAGCGGCTCGCGCGACGGCACGCCCGAGCGCTTGCGCGCCGCCCGGCCGGACGTTCGGGTCGTCGAGCTCGGCGCCAACGACGGCCCGGGTGCCGCCCGCAATCGCGGCCTCGCCGAGGCCACCGGCGAGCTCGTGCTGCTGATCGACGACGACATCTACCCCGACCCCGACTGCCTCGAGCAGCTCCTGGCCGCCAAGGAGGCGATGCCGGCCGAGATCCTGGTGCCGCGCATCCTGCTCGAGCCCGAGCGCGACATCGTCCAGTGCGAAGGTGGGGCACCGCATCTGGTCGGCACGCTCGTCTTGACCAACGGCTTCACCCCGCTCTCGGCGATCGCTTCCGATGCCCCGAGCTACCAGAACGCCTGCCCTTCAGGCGTGCTTCTGGTCGAGCGCGGGCCGGTGCTGGAAGCGGGCGGATTCGACGCGAGCTACTTCTTCTATCTCGAGGATCTCGAGATGTCGCTGCGCGCCCGGATCCTCGGGCTGCGCATCCTGTCGGTGCCGCGCGCGGTGGTCCGTCACGACCGGGGCACCGGAACCACGCTCGCCTTCCGCGGCCAGGGCTCCTACCCCCGCGAGCGGGCTTATCTGTTGATGCGCAATCGGCTGCGCACGCTCGCCACCCATTTCGCCGGCCGCACGCTGCTCGGCCTCGCCCCGGCGCTTTTGGTCTACGAGCTCGCCACCGCCCTCTACGCCCTCGCCCGCGGCTGGGGCGGTGCCTGGCTCCAGGCCTGGCGGTGGATCCTCGCGCACCGCCGCGAGATCGCGAGCAAGCGCCGTTGGATCCAGGAGCGGCGGCGGGTGCGAGACCGCGAGCTCTTGGTCGGTGGGCCGCTGCCGGTCGCACCGGGGCTGATCGGCTCGCAGCTCCAGAAATCCCTGTTCGAACTCCTGGGCGGCTTCTTGAGCGGCTGGTGGCGGCTCGTCCGCCCGGTGGTCTGAGAGCCACACGCCGGCCGCGCACCCCCGCCCGCGCCGCCGCCGAGCCCGCGACGCTCGCGGAGCGCGGCCTTCAGAGCGGGATGTTCCCGTGCTTCTTCCACGGGTTCTCGAGCTTCTTGTTGGCCAGCCAGCGTAGCGACTGGGCGATCCGCCGGCGGGTGCCGTGCGGCATGATGACGTCGTCGATGAAGCCGCGTTTGGCGGCCACGAACGGGTTGGCGAAGCGCTCGCGATAGTCCTGCGTGCGCTGCTCGATCTTGGCCGGATCGCCGATGTCGCTGCGGAAGATGATCTCGACCGCACCTTTGGGGCCCATCACCGCGATCTCGGCCGTGGGCCAGGCGTAGTTGACGTCGCCGCGCAAATGCTTGGAGGCCATGACGACGTA
>JANWZN010000105.1 GCA_025054575.1 Geminicoccaceae bacterium
GGTCTCCATCCGCACGATGTTGGAGGCGAAGGTGGTGAGCACCACCCGGTTGGGCTGGGCCGCGATCAGCTCCATGAGGCTGTCGCGGACCTCGGCCTCGGAGCCCGAGGAGCCGGCGGAGAGCACGTTCGTGCTGTCGCCGATCATCGCGAGCACGCCCGCCTGGCCGACTTCCTCGAGCCCGTCGCCGTCGGTGTTGGGGCCCAGGAGCGGCGCCGGGTCGAGCTTCCAGTCGCCGGTGTGCAACAGCCGCCCGGCCGGGGTCTCGAGGAGGAGCGCGTTGGCCTCGGGGATCGAATGGGCGACGTGGAGGAAGCGACAGGTGAACGGACCGACCCGAAAGCTCCGCCGCGGCTCGACCTCGCGGATCAGATCACCGGCCGAGATGCCGGCATCGAGGAGCTTGCGGCGCAGCACCGCCGCGGCGAACCGGGTGCACCAGATCGGGCAGCCCAGGCGCGGCCACAAATAGGGCACGGCACCCAGATGGTCCTCGTGGGCGTGGGTCAAGACGAGGCCCGCGAGCTTGTCTTTCTCGCCCTCGAGAAAGCGCGGATCGGGCAGGACGATTTCCGCACCCGGCAGCCGCTCGTCGGCGAAGCCGATCCCGAGATCGACCAGGAGCCAGGCGTCGCCGTAGCCGTAGAGATAGGCGTTCATGCCGATCTCGCCGACCCCGCCCAGGGCGGCGAAGCGGAGTTCCTCGGCCATCAGCCCTGCCCCCGCCGCTTGCCGGCCCGCACCTTCTCGCGATTGCGCTCGTAGATCTCGAGCAGGCCGGCCATGGTGAGGTCGCGGTCGAGATGGTCGAACAGCCCGGCCCGCTTGTAGAAGAGCGGTGCGAGCCCGCCCGTGGCGATCACCGTCATGGCCGATCCGTGCTCCTCGACGATCCGCTTCACGAGCCCCTCGATCAGCCCGACATAGCCCCAGAAGATGCCCGACTGCATGGCCTCGACGGTCGAGCGGCCGATCACCCGCTCGGGCGGCTCGATCGCGATCCGCGGCAGCTTCGCAGCCGCCCGCGCCAACGCGTCGATCGAGAGGTTGATACCGGGCGCGATGGCGCCGCCGCGATAGGTCCCCTCGCGATCGACCACGTCGAAGGTGGTGGCGGTGCCGAAATCGACGATGACGAGCGGCGGGCTGTAGCGGGTGAGCGCGGCTACGGCGTTGACCACCCGGTCGGCGCCGACCTCGGCCGGGTTGGCGAGGTCGATGCGGATCGGATAGTCGAGATCCTCGCCGACCACGAAGGCCTCGCACTGGAAGAAGTCGCGGCTCATGCGGCGCAGCGGCAGCACCGCCGGCGGCACCACCGAGGCGATCACGATCGCCCCCACCCCGTCCGGCCCGAAGCCCTTGAGGCCCATGAGCTGGATCAACAGCGCCGCGTATTCCTCGCTGGTCCGCTCGCGATTGGTCGAGAGCCGCCACTGGCCCACCTGCTCGCGCTCGCGATAGAGCGCGAAGACGGTGTTGGTGTTGCCGACGTCGATCGCGAGCAGCATGGTCCGGAACTCCGCCCGGCCGCGGCCGGGGCGGTTGTCATAGCCTCCCGCGGGCCGCGCTTGAAGCCTCTGCTGCGGGTGCGAAGGCCGCGGCCGGCTCCCCGGCGGCGAGGACGAGCTCGCCCGCCGTGAAGCGCCGGCGCTCGCCCGCCGGGCTCTCGAGCAGGATGCCGCCATCGGCCCCGACCTCGACCAGCACGCCCTCGTGCACGAGCCCGCCCGCCTCGAGCCGGACCCGCTCGCCGAGCCCCGCCGCGCGGGCGAGCCAGAGCGGGCGCAGCGCGGCGAAGCCCCGTTCCTGCCAGAGCGCGTAGCGCTCCGCGAGGACGGGCTCGAGCGCGGCCAGGAAGGCCTCCGGGCTCGCGGGCGGCAAGTCGAGGGCGGCGAGCGAGACGGTCGGCCGGCCGAGCCCTTCGGGATGGTGCGCGAGGTTGACGCCGATCCCGAGCACGAGCGCGGCACAGCTCCCTTCGCCCGAAACGATCGCCTCGGGCAGGATGCCCGCGAGCTTGGCGCGGTCGACGAGCACGTCGTTGGGCCATTTGACGGCCGGGCGGACGCGGCCTCGGGCGAGCCGCTCGACCGCCTCGGCCACGGCGAGCGCGGCCACGAGCGAGAGGGTGGCGACCTCGGCCAAGGGCCGGCGCGGCCGCAACAGGAGCGAGCCGTAGAAATTGCCGGGTGGCGAGGACCAGAGGCGGCCCTGGCGGCCGCGCCCGGCGGTCTGCTCGCGTGCCAGCACCCACAAGCCCTCGGGCTCGCCCCGCTCGGCCGCGGCGCGGGCGAGATCGTTGGTGCTGGCGACCCGTTCGTGGCGCTCGGTCCGGAACCGGATCGGCGCGCTCATCGGCCGAGGGCGGCGGGTACGAGCGCTGCTGCGGCGAGCTTGGCCGCGGCGAAGACCGGCCCCGGGATCACGACGAAGCCCAAGACGAACGCCGCTGAAAGCGTGGTCACCAGGCGCAGGCCCGGTGCCGGCAGCTCGTCGAACGGCTCGGCCGCGGGGTCGAAATAGACGAGCTTGACGATGCGAAGGTAATAATAAGCCGCCACCACGCTCGCCAGCACGCCCAGGATCGCGAGCCAGACGAGGCCGGCTTTCACCGCGGCGAGGAAGACGAAATATTTGCCGAAGAAGCCGGCCAAGGGCGGGATCCCGGCCAAAGAGAACATGAAGACGGCGATCGCTGCGGCCAAAAGCGGCCGCCGCTGCGACAGGCCGGCGAGCTCCGCGATCGTCTCGACGTAGGTTCCCTGCCGCCGCATCGTCAAGACGATGCCGAAGGTGCCGAGCGTCATCACGAGGTAGATCAGCATGTAGACGAGCGCCGCCTCGACCCCCTCCGCCGTCCCGGCCGCGACGCCCACGAGCGCGAAGCCGACATTGGCGATGCCGGAATAGGCCAACAGGCGCTTGATGTTGGTCTGGACGAGGCCGGCCAGCGCACCCAGCACCATCGAGGCCGCGGATACGAGCACGATCACCTGCTGCCACTGCGCCGCCCAGTCGGCGAACGGGCCCATGAGCACGCGCAAGGCGAGGCCCAAGGCGGCGAGCTTGGGGGCGGCTGCCAAGAACGCTGTGACCGAGGTCGGCGCGCCTTCGTAGACGTCCGGGGTCCACATGTGGAACGGCACGGCCGCGAGCTTGAAGGCGAGGCCCGCGATCACGAAGACGAGGCCCACGACCGCGCCGATCGGCATCCCGCCCGCGGCACCCGGCCCGAATGCCTCGGCCAGGCGGGCGAAGGAGAGGGTGCCCGTGAAGCCGTAGACGAGCGAGCAGCCGTAGAGCAGCATCCCCGAGGCGAGGGCGCCGAGTACGAAATATTTGAGACCGGCCTCGGTCGAGCGCAGCTGGTCGCGCTGGAAGGCGGCCATGACGTAGAGCGGCAGGCTCTGCAGCTCGAGCGCCATGTAGAGGCCCAAGAGCGACTCGGCACTGACCATGAGGCTCATGCCGAGCGCCGAGCACAGCGCCAAAAGCGGGAACTCGAACCGGTCGATCCGCTCGTCCTCTTGATAGCTCGCGATCAAGAGCAGGCTCGCAGCGGTGGCGAGCAGGACGAGCGCTTTGAGGATCGCGGCGAAGGCGTCGAAACGGAAATGCCCACCGAGAAGGACTGTCGGCGTCTTGTCGAGGGCGAGCGCGGCAGCGGCCGCGACTACGAGGGCCGCGACCGCGAGCGGGGTGACGATCGCGGCCCCGTCTCGGCGCTCGCGGATCGCGCCCAAGACGATGAGCCCGAGTGTGGCCGCCGCGAGCAAGAGTTCGGGCAGAAGCGGCGCGAGGTCGAGGGTCGCGGTCATCGCTGTGGCCTCAAGGGCTCGAGAGGGCGAGACGGCCGGGCGCGTGCGCCCCGATCTCGGCCAACAGCCGGTCGATCGATGCCGCCATCGGATCGGTGAAGAAGGACGGGTACACGCCCATGAGGATCACGAGCAGGACGAGCGGGGCGAAGGCCGCGATCTCGTTCGCGCGCAGATCCTCGATGCGGGCGAGACCGGCTTTCTCGAGCGCGCCGAAGATCACCCGCCGATAGAGCCAGAGCATGTAGGCGGCACCGAGGATCATGCCGCTCGCCGCCAACAGCGCCACCCAGGAGCCCTGCGCCGGGATCGCCGCACTCTCGGGCGTGATGTTGAAGATCCCGATGATCACGAGGATCTCGCCCACGAAGCCCGAGGTCCCGGGCAGGCCCACGGAAGCGAGCATGAACAGCATGAAGATCGTGGCGTAGACCGGCATGCGC
Organism: Geminicoccaceae bacterium; assembly: GCA_025054575.1. Classification (GTDB taxonomy): domain Bacteria; phylum Pseudomonadota; class Alphaproteobacteria; order Geminicoccales; family Geminicoccaceae; genus JANXAZ01. The sequence continues at coordinate 4,265 of JANWZN010000105.1, forward strand.
TCGGCGAGGCCGCCATACGTCTCGATCTCGCGCGAATGGATGCGGTCGTAGACCACCCCCACGACCATGAAGAGGGCCGCCGAGACGAGCCCGTGGCTCAGCATCTGGACGAGCGAGCCCGTGAGCCCCATCGCATTGGCGGTGAAGCAGCCGATCGTGACGATCCCCATGTGCGCAACCGAACTGTAGGCGATGAGCTTCTTCATGTCGGTCTGCACGAGGGCGACGAGCGAGGTGTAGACGATCGCCACGATCGAGAGCGCGTAGACCATGGGCGCGAAATAGGCCGAGGCCTCGGGCAGCATCGGCAAAGAGAAGCGCAAGAAGCCGTAGCCGCCGAGCTTCAAGAGCACGCCCGCGAGCAGCACCGAGCCGGCCGTGGGTGCTTCCACGTGCGCATCCGGCAGCCAAGTGTGGAACGGCCACATCGGCACTTTCACGGCGAAGGAGGCGAAGAGCGCGAGCCACAGCCAGGTCTGCATCGCGACCGGGAAGTCGTGGCGGGTGAGCTCTGGGATCGAGGTCGTCCCGGCCTCGCGGACCATGACGACGATCGCGATCAAGAACAGCACCGAGCCCGCGAGGGTGTAGAGGAAGAACTTGAAGGCCGAATAGATCCGCCGCGGACCGCCCCAAATCCCGATGATGAGATACATCGGAATCAGGATGCCTTCGAAGAAGATGTAGAAGAGCACGATGTCGAGCGCGCAGAACGTCCCGACCATGAGCGTGTCCATGATCAGGAACGTGATCATGTACTCTTTGACGCGCTCCTGCACCGAATACCAGGAGCCGACGACCACGATCACGGTCAACAAGGTCGACAGGAGCACGAGCCAGAGCGAGATCCCGTCGACCCCGAGATGATAGCGCACCCCGAGCGGCTCGAGCCACATCGCCTGCTCGACGAGCTGGTAGCCGCCCTGGGCCGGGTCGAAATTGGCCCAGATCATGAGCGAGATGAGGAAGGTCGCGAGCGCGGTCCAGAGCGCCACCGCCCGCGCGTTCTGGGCGACGATCGCCTCCTCGCCGCGAACGAACAGGATGAAGGCCACGCCCACGAGCGGCAAGAAGATGGTGAGCGAAAGGAGCGGCCAGTCGCTCATCGGCTCAGCCTCCGATCACGAAGAGATAGAGGCCGACCAAGAGCACGACCCCGATCAGCATGGCGAAGGCGTAGTGGTAGAGATAGCCGGTCTGCAGCCGCACCGCCCGCGCCCCGCCCAGAAGCGCACTCTGGGCGATGCCGTCCGGGCCGAAGCGGTCGATGATCCCGACATCGCCACCGCGCCAGAACACCCGCCCCAACGCCAGCGCCGGGCGCACGAAGAGGAGATCGTAGAGCTCGTCGAAGTACCATTTGTTGTAGAGAAAAGTGTGGAGCGGCCGTGCCGCGGCCACCACGCGATCGGGCAAGTCCGGCATCTTGACGTAGAACAGCCAGGAGAGCCCGAGGCCCGTGGCCATGGCAAGCGTGGGGGCGAGCTTCACGAGGAACGGCACCTCGTGCATCGCGTGCAAGACGTGGTTGTCGGGTCCGGTGACGATCGCGCCGGCCCAGAAGGCCCCGTCGGGATCGAGCATGCCCGAGCCCAGCCAGCCGGCGAAGAGCGCGCCCATGGCGAGCACGCCCAAGGGCACGGTCATCACGGGCGGGCTCTCGTGGACGTGCTCCATGACGTGGTGGTCGGCGCGCGGCTCCCCGTGGAAGGTCATGAACACGAGCCGTCCGGAATAGAACGCGGTCAGCACCGCCGCCAGAAGGCCGAGCCAGAACGCCAGAAGGTGGAAGGCGTTGTGCGAGGCCCAGGCGGCCTCGAGGATGGCGTCCTTGGAGAAGAACCCGGCCGTGCCGGGAAAGCCCACGAGTGCGAGCGTCCCGATCCACATCATGGCGTAGGTGATCTTGATCTTGTCGGCGAGGCCACCCATCCGCCGCATGTCCTGCTCGTCCGACATGGCGTGGATCACCGAGCCCGCGCCCAGGAACAGGAGCGCTTTGAAGAAGGCGTGGGTGACGAGGTGGAAGATGCCGGCGGCATAGGCGCCGACGCCGCAGGCGAAGAACATGTAGCCGAGCTGCGAGCAGGTCGAATAGGCGATCACGCGTTTGATGTCGAACTGGGTCAGGCCCACGGTCGCGGCGAAGAAGGCGGTCGCCGCCCCCACGATCGTGACGAGTGCGAGCGCCGCGGGCGCGAGCTCGAAGACCGGCGAGAAGCGGGCCACGAGGAAGACCCCGGCCGTCACCATGGTGGCGGCGTGGATGAGCGCCGAGACCGGGGTCGGGCCCTCCATCGCATCCGGCAGCCAGGTGTGCAGGCCGAGCTGGGCGGATTTGCCCATGGCACCGATGAACAAGAGGATCGCCATCAGCGTGAGCGCGTCGACCGAGAGGCCGAAGGCGCTCACCGTCTGGCCGGCGCGATCGCCGGCTTCGGCGAAGATCACGTCGAACTGGATGCTGTCGAAGAGGAGAAAGCACAAGGCGACGCCCAGCGCGAGGCCGACATCGCCCACCCGGTTGACGACGAAGGCCTTGATCGCAGCGGCACATGCCGAGGGTCGCGTGTACCAGAAGCCGATCAGAAGATAGGAGGCGACACCGACCCCCTCCCAGCCGAAATAGAGCTGCAGGAGATTGTCGGCGGTGACCAGCATCAGCATCGCGAAGGTGAAGAGCGAAAGATAGCTCATGAACCTCGGGATGCTGGCGTCGTGCGCCATGTAGCCGATCGAATAGATGTGGATGAAGCAGGAGACGAAGCTCACCACGAACATCATCACCGTGGAGAGCGTGTCGACCCGCAGCGCCCAGTCGACCTCGAGGCCGCCGACGTCGATCCAGCGCAACAGTTCCACCTTGAAGGCCGGCTCGCCCACGTACAGAACGAGGCCGATCGTGGCGCAAAAGGCCGAGACGGCCATGAGCCCGCAGGTCACGATCTGCGCGCCGCGATCGCCCAGCTGGCGGCCGAACAGGCCGGCCAGGAGCGCGCCCAGGGCCGGGCTGAAGACCAGGATCGTGTGCAGCATGCGCCCTCAGCCCCGCATGAGGTTGATGTCTTCGACCTCGATGCTGCCGCGGTTGCGGAAATAGACGACGACGATCGCGAGGCCGATCGCGGCTTCCGCTGCGGCCACGGTGAGGATGAACATGGCGAAGACCTGGCCCGCGAGATCGCCGAGTGCGACCGAGAAGGCCACGAAATTGATGTTGACCGCGAGCAGGATCAGCTCGACCGACATCAAGATCACGATCACGTTCTTGCGGTTGAGGAAGATGCCGAACACGCCGATCGTGAAGAGCGTGGCCGCGAGCGTGAGATAATGGCCGAGCGGGACGGCAGCCATCACACCCCCTTCCCCGGCTCGACCCGCTCGAGGACCAGCGTCTCGGCCGGCCGGCGATGGACCTGGCGGGCGATGTCCTGGCGCTTGACCCCGACCCGCTCGCGCAGCGTGAGCGCGATGGCCCCGATGATCGAGACCAGGAGCACGAAGCCCGCGATCTGGAAGACGAGGAAATGCTCGGTGTAGAGCACGCGGCCGAGGGCGCGGGTGTTGTCGAGCTCGGCCGTAGCCGGTGCGGCTGCGATGGCGGGCTCCTTCAAGGCCCATGAGGCACCCACGAGCACGAGTTCGGCCAGCAAGACGAGGCCCACGAGCCCGCCGATCGGCAGATAGTTCAAAAAGCCCTCGCGCAGGCGCACGAAGTTGATGTCGAGCATCATGACGACGAACATGAACAGGACCGCGACCGCGCCCACGTAGACCACGACCAGCACCATCGCCAGGAACTCGGCGCCGATCAGCACGAACAGCCCGGCCGCGTTGAAGAAGCACAAGATCAAGAACAGGACCGAATGGACCGGGTTCTTGGCCGAGATCACGAGCACGGCCGAGGCGACCGCGACCAGCGCCAGCATCCAGAAGACGAAGAGCTCGACGCTCACCCCGTTCCTCCCCCGCCCGCGGCGCTCATCCCCTTCTCCCCCGCGCCCGGCCTCAGCGATAGGGCGCGTCGCGCTCGAGATTGGCCGCGATCTCGCGTTCCCAGCGCTCGCCGTTCGCGAGCAGTTTCTCTTTGGTGTAGATGAGCTCGGCCCGGGTCTCGGCGGCGAATTCGTAGTTCGGCCCCTCGACGATCGCATCGACCGGGCAGGCCTCCTCGCAGAAGCCGCAATAGATGCACTTGGTCATGTCGATGTCGTAGCGGGTCGTTCGCCGGCTGCCGTCGGCCCTGGGCTCGCTCTCGATCGTGATCGCCTGAGCGGGGCAAATGGCTTCGCAGAGCTTGCAGGCGATGCAGCGCTCTTCGCCGTTGGGATAGCGGCGCAGCGCGTGCTCGCCGCGGAAGCGGGGCGAGAGCGGACCCTTCTCGTAAGGATAGTTGAGGGTGACCTTGGGCTTGAACATGTAGCGCAAGGTCATGGCGAAGCCCTTGACGAGCTCTTGCAAGAGCACCGTGCGGGCCACCTTGTCGAGCGCCAGCATCGTGGTGGGCTCCTTCTCGGGCTCAGGCGGGCAGATGGCGGAAGGCCACCACCACGCCCGCCGTGAGCACGACCCAGGCGAGCGAGAGCGGCAACAAGACCTTCCAGCCCAGCCGCATGAGCTGGTCGTAGCGGTAGCGCGGCAGGGTCGCGCGCGCCCAGATGAAGACGAACAGCACGAGGCAGATCTTGAGGATGAACCACAAGGGCCCCGGGATCCAGGTCAAGGGCCAGACCTGCAGAGGCGGCAGCCAGCCGCCCAGGAACAGCACGCTCGCGATCGCGCTCATCAGAATCATGTTGGCGTATTCGCCCAAGAAGAAGAGCGCGAAGGTCATCGAGCTGTATTCGACGTTGTAGCCCGTCACCAGCGAGCTCTCGTCTTCCGGCAGATCGAACGGGTGCCGGTTGGTCTCGGCCAGGATCGAGACCAGGAAGATCACGAACATCGGGAAGTGCCAGAAGACGTACCAGCCCTGCTCGCCCTGGGCGCGGACGATTTCGGAAAGGTTCAACGATTCGGCACTGATCAACACCGAGATGATAATGAGGCCGATCGCAATCTCGTAGGACACCATCTGGGCCGAGGAGCGCAGCGCCCCCAAAAAGGCGTAGCGCGAGTTCGAGGCCCAGCCGGCCATGATGATGCCGTAGACGCCGAGCGAGCTCACCGCGAAGAGATAGAGCACGCCCACATTGATGTCGGCCAAGACGAGCCCGTCGCCGAACGGGATCACCGCCCAGCCGATCAGCGCCAGGATGAAGGTGATCATCGGCGCCAACAAGAAGACGACCTTGTTGGCCCCGGTCGGGATCACCGTCTCCTTGACGAACAGCTTGAGACCGTCGGCCAGCGGCTGCAAGAGCCCGTAGGGTCCCACGACCATCGGCCCCTGGCGCAGCTGCATCGCCGCGATCACCTTGCGCTCGGCGTAGGTGAGATAGGCGACCGCGAAGAGGAGCGGCACGACGATCAGCAGGATCTGGAAGACCAGCACCGTGACCGGCCAGATCGTCGAGGCGAAGAGCTCAGCCATGGGTGCCGGTCGCCCGCGTCTGCCCGTGCAGGATCACGGCACTGCACTCGGCCATCACGGAAGAGGCCCGGCTGATCGGGCAGGTCCGATAATAATCCTCGATCGGCGAGCGGAACGGTGCCGCGTCGACCGGGCCGCTCTGCCCGAACGCCCCCCATGCGGCCGGCACGATCCGATCGTAGCGCGCGAGCTGCGGCGCCCGCTCGATCATCCGCTCGCGCACCGCCTCGGGCGTGTCGAGCGGCACCGTCCGGCCGAGCGCTTCGGAGAGCGCGCGCAGGATCCGCCAATCCTCTTTCGCCTCGCCGGGCGGGAAGACCGCCCGCCGGCCGCGCTGCACGCGGCCCTCGAGATTGACCCAGGTGGCGTTCTTCTCGGTGTAGGCCGCACCGGGCAGGATCACGCTCGCGATCGGTGCCGTCCGGTCGCCGTGGGTGCCCTGATAGACCACGAAGGCCTTGGCGAGCTTCGTGGGCTCGATCTCGTCGACGCCGATCGCGAAGACGAGCTCGATCGCGCCCCGCTCGATGCCGTCGAGGATGCCCGCGAGGTCGCGCCCGCCCGGCCCGGGCAAAAGGCCGAGCTCGAGGCCGCCGACGCGGGCAGCGGCGGTGTGCAAGAGGTTGAAGCCGTTCCAGCCCTCGCGCACGAGCCGGACCTGCTCGGCCAGGCGATGGGCGAGCGCCAGCACGGCCGCCCCGTCCGGCCGGGCGATCGCGCCGGTCCCCAAGACGAGCATCGGCCGCGCGGCCGCCGCGAGGCGCTC
>JANWZN010000106.1 GCA_025054575.1 Geminicoccaceae bacterium
AGGGCCCGCAGCCAGAGGCCGAGCCCGCCGGCGGTGCGCGGGGCGTCGATCGGCGGCCTGGCGGTGGGCGCGCCTGCGGCCGCCGCGGCCCGCTCGGCATCGGCTGCCGGGATCACCGCCTCGAACAGACCCAGACGTTCGGCGATCGCGCGAGCGAGTTCGGGATCGCCCCTGGTCCACAAGAGGAGCCGGCGGCCGCGGGCACGCTCGGCGTGGAGCGAGGCGAGAAGGGCGCGGTCGAGCGGCAGAAGGGCGGGATCGGGGGCGCTGCCGGCGGCCCGGGCCGCGGCCAGGATCGGCGTGCGCGCCCCGCGCAGGAGCCAGCGCAGGAGGGCCAGGGGATCGCGGCGCAGGAGAAGAAGACCGGCCTCGAGGCCGGGATCGGTCCGCAACAGGGCCCCTTCGAGCGGGACGAGCAGGGCCGCCTCGCCCGCCGTCTCGCTCGCCTCGCCCGCCCGCAGGGCCGCCGATGTCACCCTGGCTCCTCCCGTGCGCTCTCGGCGCCTCGCGAGCGCTTCCTTTGCGCCGCGCGGGCCCGGGCGGCAAGCCGAGCGAGCGTCGTTCGACGCCTCGGGCTTATCGCAGGACGCGGATCTGCGCGGCGAGCGGGTGCAGGGGTCGCACCATGCGCCGGTGCGGGATGCCGGCTTCGGTGAAGGGTTCGCCCTCGGGCCGAAAGCCGTGCTCCAGGTAGACCTCTTGCGCGCCCAGCTGGGCGTGCAGCAGCACGGGCCCCAGGCCGCGCCCGTCGATCCGGGCCAGCGCGTGCGCGAGCAGCGCGCGGGCGACGCCGCGCCGGCGGCGATCGGCGCGCACCGCCACCCGCTCGAGCTTGACGGTGCCGGCCACATCGAGGCGCCGCCAGCGCAGCGTACCGATCGCCTCTTCGCCCTCGACGGCCAAAAGATGCACGGCCTCGCCGTCGCGGCCGTCGAACTCCTCCGCGGCCGACACGCCCTGTTCCGCACAGAAGACCGCTCGGCGCAGGGCGAAGGCGGCCTGTTTCTCGCCCGGGCTGCGGGCGAGGTCGATCGCGAGCGGGCCCGCCGGCCGGTCGAAGGCCAGGGCCAGCATCGGCTGGCGGAAGCTCTTGCCCTCCGCTGCGGGCTCGCCGAGGCGGGCGAAGGCCCGTTCGATCGCCGGCCGGGCCGCGCTCAACCGCACTCCGCGTGAAGGATCGGCCGAGATCAGGGCGGCGAGGAGTTCCTCGACCGAGCGGCGCTGCACGAGTTGGTCGTATGCGAGCTCGGGGAGGGGCTCGAGGCCGAGATCGCCGGCCCGCGCGAGCGCTGCCTGTGCCAGCGCACGGATCGCGGTTTCGTCCTCGAGCGGGCGGACGAGCTCGAAATACTCGCCTTCGGCCAGAGGCTCGAGCACGAGCAGCCGGCCGCCCGGCCGCAGGACGCGGGTGGCCTCGGCCAGAGCCTCGATCATCGCATCGGCCGGCAGGTGATGGAAGGCGTTGTGATAGAGCACGCCCTCGAGGCTCGCCGCGGCGAGCGGCAGCGCTTCGCCCCGGCCGACCAGAAGCCCGGCCGGACCGAGCCCTTCGCGCGCCCGCGCGAGCGCGGCGACCCCGCGCTCGAGGCCGATCGCCTCGGCCCCGCGCCGTCGCATCCAGGAAAGGAGCACGCCATCGCCGCAGCCCGCGTCCAAGACCCGCCGGCCAGAGAGCGGCAGGAGCTCCGCGATCACCTCGGTCGTGCGGCGGGTCGGTCGGCTCAGGGGGCGAGATCCGGGGGTGGAAAAAGCACCGACGGGGACCTAGCCTCGCGGCCATGGCCACGGCAAGGTGCCCGGCTCGGCGGAGCCCTTCTCGAGGCGATCGATGCGGATGCGCGCCGATCGGCTCTTGATCCTGGTCCTCGTTCTCTTGCTGCTCGCCAGTGCGGCGGTCGCGTACTGGCTCTGGCGCGAGCTCGACGGTGTCGCGATCAGCGAGGAGGGCTGGCTCGCGCTCGCCGGCGGGGTGGCGGCGACGCTGTTGTTGGGTATCGCGCTCATGACGCTCGTCTACCAGAGCCACAAGCGCGGCTTCGACGAGCGCGCCGGGCACGATTGAGCGCGGTGGGCGGCTTGCTGACCCGGATCGACGACGCGCTCGAGGGATGCGAGATCGCGAGTGCCAGCGCCTTGGCCCTGGCCGATCTCGGGCCGCAGGCGCCGCTCGCGCTCGTCGTGGGCGTGCGCGGCGGCCCCAACCGGCTCCTCTTGCCGTGCGACGGCCGGCTCGTGGCCCAGCCGCTGACGGAGCTCTGCGATCCGTTCGGGCTCGCCCGCGCGATCGCCGCGGCCGATCTCGACGGCGACGGGATCGAGGAGATCTGGATCGCCAACGGCGATCCCGCCCGACCCGAAGCGGCCCGCGCCGACCGCCTGTTCGACCCCTCTCCGGGCGGCTTTCGCGATCGCTTGGCGGAAGCGCCGCTCGGTGCCGGGCCGGGTGCGCCCTCGAGCACGGCTCTGCTCGCGCTCGATCGCTCCGGCAGCGGTCTGCACGGGTTCCTGCTCGCGGCACCGGGCCGGCCGATCCGGCTCATCGAGAGCGGCGAGGCGGGCGAGCCGGTCGATCGGGCCGCGGAAGCCGGCCTCGACGAGCTGATCGAGGCGCGGGTGATCGCCCAGGGGCCGGCCCCGGGAAGCGGTCTCGAGCTCTTCGCCGGGGCCGGCACGGGCCCGAGCGCCTGGTTCGCGCCCGCGGGTCCCGCCCGCTTCGCCGACCGCGCCGAGACCCTGGGCCTTCTCGTGCCCGATCTCGGCGCGGTCGACGCGGCCTTTCTCGACGCCGACGGCACCGGGGCCGTCGGCCTGTTCTGCCTGCGCCGGCGCGGTGCGCATCTCTTGTGGGTCCGCGACCAGGCGGGGCTGTTGCATGAGGTGGCCCCGCCCGGCCTCGCCCGGCCGTCGCCCGCCACGGCCCTGCTCGTAGCCGATCTCGACAACGACGGCTTCGAGGAGATCCTGATCGCCAACGCCGCCGCTCCCAATCGCCTGTTGGGCTTTCGCGAGCGCGGCTGGCGGCCGCTCGACCCGGGCGATGCCATGGAGCCCGCGAGCCAGCCCACGGCCCTCGCCGCCGCCGACCTCGACGGCTGCGGCCGGCTCGAGCTCGTGATCGCCCGCGCGAGCGGCCGCGGCGGCGGCCTCGCGCTCTATCGGGTCGAGGAGAACGAGCACGCCTGGATCCGGATCGCCCCGCGCAGCCCGCGCGGCGCACCCGCCCGCGGCGCCCTGGTCCGGCTCTGGGCCGGAGGCCGCCAGCAATGGCGGATCGTGGGCGGCAGCCGCGGCAACGGCGAGCCCGTGGCGCATTTCGGGCTCGGTGCGTGCGAGCGGGTCGAACGGGTCGACATCCGCTGGCCCGACGGCAGCGTGCGCCGGCTCGTCGATCTCGAGGCCCGGCAGACGATCACCGTCCCCCACCCGCGTGCCGCGGCCGCCGCGCCGGGCCGCTAGCGCTGTCCGCGGCCCGGCGGCACCGGGCGGAAGCCGCCCTCGCTCGGCTCAGGCCGCAGCCGGCAGGCCCTTGGCCAAAAAGGCGCTCATCCGCCGCGAGAAGGCGCCCGGATCGGGGATCGGCTCGCCCTGGACGATCCGCGCCTGGTCGAGCAAGAGCCGGGCGAGCTCGGCCAGATCCTGCTCGCGGGCGGGATCCTTGGCCATGGCCGCCATCTTGCGCACGAGCTCGTGGCGGCCGTTGACCTCGAGGATGGGCTTGGAGAGCCGCTCGATCTGCTGATGCTGGCGCAAGATGCGCTCGAGCCGGAAGTCGAGCCCCTGCGCGTCAGCCACCAGGCACACGGCACTCTCGCGCAGCCGCTCGGAGGCGCGCACCGCCTTCACCTCGCCGGCCAAGAGTGCCTCGAGCTTGGCCAGAAGCCGCTTGAAGTCCTCGTCCCAGAGCTCGTCCGGCGTCTCGATCCGGCCCTCTTCGGCGATGCGCGAGAGATCGACCTCGCCCTTGGTCAACGAGACGAACTTCTTGCCCTGGTACTCCTTGACCTCGCCGAGCCAGAACTCGTCGACCGCGTCGTCGAGCAGCAAGACCTCGCAGCCCTTGGCGAGTGCAGCCTCGAGCTGCGGGCTCGTGCGCAGGGCCTCGGCGTTCTCGCCCGTGACGTAGAAGATCGAGTCCTGGCCCGGCCGCATCCGCGCCACGTAGTCGGCGAGCGAGACCCAGCCCGGGCCCCTCGTGCTCCTGAAGCGGGCGAGCTCGAGGAGCTTCTCGCGGTTCTCGGGGTCCTCGTAGAGACCTTCTTTGAGCACGGCACCGAGCTCGGCCCACCAGTCGAGATAGCTCGGCCCCTTGGCGCCGGCTTCGGTTGTCGCCTCGCCGTTCGGCCGCGCCGCGCCCTCGTCGGCCCCGGCCGGCGCGGCCCCGCCCGCTTCGGCCGCGCCTGCCTCGGCGGCTTTGCGCGCGAGCTCGTCGAGGATGCGCTTGGTGAGCTGGCGGCGCATCTTCTGCACGACCGTGCCGTGCTGCAGGGTCTCGCGGCTGACGTTGAGCTGGAGGTCCTCGCTGTCGACCACGCCCGCCACGAAGCGGAGGTAGCGCGGCAACAGCTCCTCGAGCTGATCGGTGATGAAGACCCGACGGACGTAGAGCCGCACGCCGTGGCGGTGCTTGATGTCGTAGAGATCGAACGGCCGGTGCGAGGGCACGAACAGAAGGGCCGTGTAGGAGAGCGTACCCTCGGCCGTGAAGTGGACCCGCGCGAAGGGCTCGTCGAAGCGGTGCGCGACGTGGTGGTAGAACTCGCGATACTGCTCTTCGGTGATCTCGCTGCGCGGCCGCGCCCACAGCGCACTGCCGGTGTTGATCTGGGTGGGCTCGTGCGCCTTGGTCCTGGTGTCGCCGGGCTTGGGCTTGGCCTCGAGCACGATCGGGAAGCCCACGTGGTCGCTGTAGGTGCGCACGATCGTGCGGATCTTGGCTTCGTCCAAGAATTCCTTGGCGTCGTCTTTGAGGTGGAGGGTGACGGCCGTGCCGCGCGGCAAGGGCTCCTCGTCCTCGCGGATGGTGAAGCCGGTCTTGCCGTCGGAGGCCCAGATCCAGCCCTTCTCCTGGCCGGCCCGGGTGGAGCGGACGACGACTTTGTCGGCGACCATGAAGACCGAATAGAAGCCCACGCCGAACTGGCCGATCAGCTTGACGTCGCTGGCGCGGTCGCCGGTCAGCTGCTCGAGGAAGCGGGCCGTGCCCGAGCGCGCGATCGTGCCGAGATTGGCCGCGAGCTCGTCTTTGTCCATGCCGATGCCGTTGTCGACCACGGTCAGGAGATTGGCGCCCGGATCGGCCAGGATGCGGATCTCGAGCTTGGGGTCGGTGCCCAGGAGTTCGGGCTTGCTCAGGCTCTCGTAGCGCAGCTTGTCGCACGCATCCGACGCGTTCGAGATCAGCTCGCGCAAGAAGACCGCGCGATCTTTGTAGAGCGAATTGACGACGATCTCGAGGACCCTGCCGACCTCGGCCTCGAACGGCTGTACGACCTCGTCCATGACGCCCGGGCTCCGCAACGGCTGGTTGTTCGATTCGACCGGCCGGCATTTGGGCGCGCCCGCGGCGGGCTTCAAGCCGCCCGGGTGCCCGCGCCCGGCGGTCGTTCGCGCCGCCCGCTCGTGCTAGGCTCGCCGCGCTCGTGCCGGGGAGGAACCCGTTGATCGAGCACCTCGAAGGCGCAGCACCGCTGCTCGAGCCCGTGGCCCTCGTGGTCGCGACGGTTCTTCTCGTCTGGGCCGCCGTGCGGCTGGTGCGGCCGCTCGTTCCGATCCTGCTCGCGACCCGCGCCTCGCTGCTCACGCTGCTCGCGGGCTTCCTCCTCTTGTTCGTGGCCGGCCAGGGACGCGAGGTGGTCGATGCGCTGAGTGCTGCGCCCTCCGTCCACCTCCTCTGGTTCGGCCTCGCGCTCTTCTACTGGGCGATCCAGTGCTGGCACTGGTCGCGGGTCGAGCTCTATCTCGCCTTCGGCAGCGATCGCGCGGCATGGGCGCCGCGCGCGGCGATCGCCTGGCTGCCGCGGCTCTACGGGCTCGCCGTCCATCTTTTGGCCCTGGCGGCCGTCGCCTGGGCGGCCCTGCGCACCCGACCCGAGCCCGTCGATCTCGTAGGACCGGCCGCGGTGGTCGCGGGCTCGCTCGCGCTCTTCCTCGCGTTCGTGCTGTTCCGCTTGCACGCCTTCGCCCGTCTCGAGCGACGGCGCCCCGCCCTCGCGGCCTTCTTCACCACCTTGCCGATCGGCAAGGACGAGCCGCTCGACGAGGCCTTCCTGGCCCTCGCCCCCTTCTCGCGCCTCGTGCTACTGGGGTCGCTTCTGTTCTTCGCCTGGAACGTGGTCCAGGGCGGCTTGTGGCCGGTCGAGACCGCTGCCTTCTACGGCTCGGCGGCGATCGCCTTCGGCGCCCTCGGCAGCTGGGTGGCGCTCTTGAGCATCCTGGCGCTGCTCGCCCGCCTGCTGCGGTTCCCGATGATCGCCGCCGCGATCGCCGTGCGCGCGGCCCTCGCCCTCGTCTACGGCGAGCATCCGGTGCGCACCGACCCCGCCACCGACTGGCCGCGCGATCCGGCCGCCCCGGACGGGCCAGGGGCACGGATCGACCCGCGGCCGAGCCTGGCAGAGGAGGTCGCGCGCTGGCGGGAAAGCGTGGCGGGCGAGCCCGGACCCGTGCCGGTCGTCTTCGTTGCGAGCGCGGGCGGCGGGCTGCGCGCCGCCTGGTGGACGGTGACCGCCCTCGGCCGGCTGATCGAGCGCCATCAGGGGCTCGAGCGAAAGATCGTGGCGATCAGCGCCGTTTCCGGCGGGGCGCTGGGTGCCACGGTGCTCGTGGCCGCACTCGCCCGCGAAGAGCGCCGGGCGCTGGCCGAGGGGCGAGCGTTCGATCCGCGCGAGGCGACCCGCTTCGCCCGCGACGTGCTCGACGAGGACTTCTTGGCCCCGGTGCTGGCAGCGATGCTCTATACCGAGGCATTGCCGCCCGCGCTCGCCGAACGGCTCGGCATGGGCGGCCGAGCGGCCGCGCTCGAGAACGCCTGGTCGGCCGCCTGGGACCGCGCCTCCGGCGGCGAGGCGTGGAACCCGCTCGCCCGCCCGTTCCTCGAGCTGCGCGGCGGGCCGCGAGCGCCCTGGCTGCCGCTCCTCTTCTTGAACGCGACGCACGAGGAGCGCGGCCGCCGGGTGATCGCGAGCCCGGTGCCGATCACGCAGCCGCCCTTTCTCGACGCCTTCGACCTCCACCATCTGCTCGTGCGCGATCTCTGGACCACGACCGCGATCCACAACAGCGCCCGCTTCTCCTTCGTGAGCCCGGCGGGCCTCTTGCGCGAGCAGGGCGACCCGAACCGCGCTCGCGGCCACGTCCTGGACGGCGGCTATTTCGAGAATTTCGGCGCCGTCACCGCGGCCGAGGCGGCCGCGGCGATCCTCGAGCTCCTCGGCGAGCCGAGCCGCTGGCGCCCGATCGTCCTCCAGATCTCGAGCGATCCGAGCCTGCCCGATCCGCAACCCGCGGCCGAGGCGGCGTGCGCGAGCACAGGTGCGCCCTTGCCGGCGGAAGGTTTCGAGCGCTCGCTCGCAAGCGCGCTCAACGAGCTCGTAGCACCCTTCAAGGGCGTGCTCGCCACCCGCGAAGCCCGTGGGGTGCACGCGGTGGCCGAGCTCGAGCGCCGCGTGGCGTGCGCGCCGCGACCCCTTTCCGCACCGCGGCCGGTCTTCGTCCATCTGGCGATGTGCGGGCTCGGCGGCCGCGAGCCGGCTCTGGGCTGGGCGCTCGACCGTCGCTCGCGCGAGGCGATCGACCGGCTGCTCGACCCCGACGGCTGCAACGCGCAGGAGCTCGCGATCTTGGCGGAAGCCCTCCAGCGCTAGTGGCCGCAGCGCCACGGCGCCGCCAGATGTGGTGAGGATCGAGGCGAAGGCCGCCTCGGCCCTTGCCAAGTCGGCCGGCCTCGACGATCTTCAAGGCATGGCAGTGGGTCGGCTTTGCCGCGGTCGGGTGGTGGCGGTCCTCGGACCGACCAACACCGGGAAGACTCACTTCGCCGTCGAGCGGATGCTCGCGCATCGCTCCGGCACGATCGGTTTTCCGCTGCGCCTGCTCGCGCGCGAGATCTACGACCGGATCAAGGCCCTGCGCGGTGCCGCTTCGGTGGCCCTCGTCACCGGCGAGGAGCGGATCGGCAGCCCGAACGCACCTTATGTCGTCGCCACGGTCGAGGCGATGCCGGTCGAGCGCGAGGTCGAGTTCCTCGCAGTCGACGAGATCCAGCTCTGCGCCGATCCCGAGCGCGGCCACGTCTTCACCGAACGGCTGTTGCACGCGCGCGGGCTCTACGAGACGATCTTTCTGGGCTCCGAGACGATCCGGCCGATCCTCAAGCGGCTCGTGCCCGAAGCCGAGCTCGTCACCCGGCCGCGCTTTTCGCTCCTCGTTCACGACGGGCACCGCAAGCTCGCGCGGCTGCCGCGGCGCAGCGCCGTCGTCGCCTTCAGCGCGGCCGAGGTCTACGCGATCGCCGAGCTCGTCCGCCGCCAGAAGGGCGGGGCGGCGGTGGTGATGGGAGCACTCTCGCCCCGCACCCGCAACGCGCAGGTAGCACTCTATCAATCGGGCGAGGTCGACCATCTGGTCGCCACCGATGCGATCGGCATGGGCCTCAACATGGACCTGGCGCATGTCGCCTTCGCCCGGCTCTCCAAGTTCGACGGCCGCGAGAGCCGGCGGCTGCAGCCGCACGAGATCGGCCAGATCGCCGGCCGCGCCGGCCGCCACATGGCCAACGGCACCTTCGGCACGACCGACGGTGCCGAGCCCCTCGACGAGCGCACGATCGAGGCGGTCGAGAGCCACGGCTTTCCGCCCTTGAAGGCGATCCGCTGGCGCGCCTCGGCGCTCGACTTCGCGAGCCTCGAGGCACTCTTGGCGAGCCTCGATGCGCCGCCGCCCATGGACTGCCTGATCCCGGTCAAAGACGCGCTCGACCATCGCTCGCTGGCACTTCTTTCGCGCAAGCCCGAGATCGCCGCGCGCGCCGACCGGCCCGAGCGGGTGCGGCTCTTGTGGCAGGTCTGCCAGATCCCCGACTTCCGCAAGACCCTGAACGAGGCGCATCTCCACCTCTTGACCACGGTCTTCGAGCACCTCGCCGGACCGCGCGGCAGGCTGCCGACCGACTGGTTCGCGTCCATGGTGGCGCGGCTCGACCGCAGCGACGGCGACATCGACACCCTCGTCCAGCGGATCGCGCACGTCCGCACGCTCACCTATCTGAGCCATCGCGCCGACTGGCTCGACGAGGCCGCCCACTTCCAGGAGCGCACCCGCGCGCTCGAGGACAAGCTCTCGGACGCGCTGCACGAGCGGCTCACCCAGCGCTTCGTCGACCGCCGCACCGCACTCCTGCTGCGCTCGATGCGCGAGCGCGGCGAGTTGCCGGCCTCGGTCGAGGAGGACGGGGCGGTGCTGGTCGACGGCGAGCGGGTCGGCCGCATCGAAGGCCTGCGCTTTTCCCCCGAGCCCGGCCAGGGCGAGCTCGCGGGCAAGCTCGTGGCAGCCGCCGCCCGGCGGGCGGTGGGGGGCGAGCTCGGCCGCCGGGCCCGCCGGCTCGAGGAGGCGCGCGACGACGCGCTCCTGCTCGACGAGCGCGACCGGCTGCTCTGGCAAGGCGCCCCGGTCGGCCGGCTCGCGGCCGGTGCCGAGCCGCTGCGCCCGCGTCTTCTGCCGCTTTTGGCCGAGGATCAGCATCCCGCGCTGCGCGGCCGCATCGCCCGGCGGCTCGAGAGCTGGCTTCTGGCCTGGCTCGAGCGCCGGCTCCGGCCGTTGCTGCGCCTGCGCGAGGCGGCCGAGGGCGATGTCCTGGCCGGCCCCGGCCGGGCGGTCGCCTGGCGGCTCGTGGAGGGGCTCGGGAGCACGAGCCGCGACGGGCTCGAGGAGCTCTTGGCGGCCCTCGCGCCCGCCGATCGCGCCGCGCTCGCCCGGCTCGGCGTGCGGTTCGGCTGCACCTGGCTCTATCTGCCGCAGCTGTTGAAGGCAGGGGCGATCGAGGCCCGCGCCCGGCTCGTGCGCCTGACGCAGGCCCCCGATCTCGTGCTGCCGCCGGCCGGTGCCGCGGTCCTGCGCGGCGGGTATCGCCCGGCCTCGGCCGCGAGCGCGATCGCGATCGGCTACGCCCCCTTGCCCGGCCTCGCCCTGCGCCAGGACCTGGCCGAGCGGCTGGCGGCGGGCCTGCGCGCGCGGGCCCGGGCGAGCGGCGCCTTCTCGCTCCCGGCCGACCTCGCCGCCGCTGCGGGCCTGGCCAAGGCCGAGCTCGAGGCCTGCTTGCCGGCCCTGGGCTTCGCACCCCGGGAACAGGAGGAGGGCCCGCGGCTCTGGGTCCGGGCGGCGCCGCCCAA
>JANWZN010000107.1 GCA_025054575.1 Geminicoccaceae bacterium
TCGAATCGTTGCCCGCCGACCAGAGGCTCGGCGGCGCGTCGCTGAAGGCGAGGTCCCAGACCGGACCGCGGTGGGGCTCGAGCACGCGCTCGGCGCGCCCTTCGGGGAGGGACCACAGGACGATCCGCCCCTTGATGTCGCCGGTGGCGAGGCGACCGCCGCCCGGCTGCACCGCCAAGGCCGAGAGCGGTGCCTCGTGGCCGGCGAGTTCGCTCTCGACCGCGAGATCGGGCAGCCGGCGGATGCGGACATTGCCGTCGATCGAGGCGCTGGCCAGGCGATCGGCGCCGATGCGGACGAGATCGGTGACCGCGAAACCGGTAGCGGGGATGCGCTCCTGCGCTTCCCCGCTCGCCGGTTCCACCGTCCAGAGGCCGCCCTCGTGCGTGCCCGCGAGCACGAGGGCGGCATCCTCGGTGAAGAGCAGGGCTGTCGGCCGCGCGCGCTCGAGCCGTGCGGTGACCGCAACCGCACCGTCCTCGACCGTCACGAGGCGGACGAGGCCGTCGGCGGTGCCGACCGCGGCGCGGTCGCCGGCCGGCGCCAATGCAACCGCCAGCACTTTCGAATCGAAGGCGAGGCGCCATCGTTCCGTGCCCGCGGGCAGACGCCACGCGAACAAGAGCCCGTCGTCGCCACCGGAGAGGGCGAGGTTCCCGTCCGGGGCCAGTGCCACCGCGTTGATCGCCGCCTCGTGGCCGAGCAGGCGCGCGAGCGGAGCGTCGCGCCCGGGCCGCCAGAGGATCAGGCTCGTATCGAACGAGCCCGAGAGGAGCAGGTTCCCGTCGCTGCTCGCGGCGAGCGCGCGGACGGCGCCGCCGTGACCGACGAGCTCGTTCGCTAGCGCCGGTGCGGCCGCCCAGAGCGCCAGGCCGAGGACGCCGACGACGGACCGCACGGCACGGATCCCCGATCGCTCACTCGGCCGGGACGGGCCGGCGCCGCTCGACCTCCTCGACCCAGAGATCGTGATGCTGCCGCGCCCAATTGTAGTCGACCTGGCCCGAGCCCATCGCCGAGAACGCGCCTTCCATGCCGATCGAGCCGATGTAGATGTGGCCGATGATGATCGCGATCAGGACGACGCTCGCGAAGCCGTGGACCAGAGCCGCGAGCTGTTGCTCGGCGATCGGCGAGAGGCCGGTCGGCAGCTGGGTGCCGAACCAACCGTTGAGGGTGGCGAACGTCGAATCGAAGAAGTGGAAGGTGAACGGGAACAGCAGCTGGAGACCGGTCAGGCTCAACAGGATCCCGCCGAGCACGACGGACCAGAAGATGAATTTCTGCCCCGCGTTGAAGCGTTTGGAAGGCGGATGGCCGAGCCCGAGGAGGCCACCTCCCTTGAGAAGCCAGACGATGTCGTGCCGGTTGGGGATGTTGTACCAGACCCAGAGCACGAACATCAGCGCGACCCCGACCATGAAGCCGAAGGCGAGATAGTTGTGCAGGAGCTTGCCCCATTGCGTCACGGTCGCGAACAGGTCCTTGCCGAGAAGCGGCAACAGCAGCGTGCGGCCGAACACGAGGTTGAGGCCGGTGAGCGCCAGGACGATGAACGTCACCGCGGTGAGCCAGTGCGCGAAGCGCTCGAGGCCGTTGAAGCGCAGGATCGTGCGGCCGGCGGGTCCGTCCTCGATCGGGATCCGACCCCTGAGCGCGAAGAACAGGGCGACGAGGCCGAGCATCCCCAAAATGATCCAGGCGGCCCACTGTTTGTAGGCACCGAGCCGGAGGCTGCGCCAGACCTCGCCTTCGGACTGGATGAGCTGGCCACCGAGCACGTTGGGCGCGGCGACGTAACCCTGCTCGCCCTGGCGGATCGCCCGCCAGATGTCGGATCGGCTGCTCTCGGGCAAGAGATTGGTCGGGGCGACCGGCCGGTCCGGCGGCACCATCTGCGCGGTGGCCGGGCCGGCCGCACCGATCAGCACGAGAAGGCTCAACACCAACGCCAGGAAGGCGGGTGCGGAGAGCGTGGCGGGACGTCGCATCAATATCTCATCCCCTGGGCGCGCTCCTGCAGCTGCTCGAACCGCTCGGGTCCGAGCGGCGTGTGAGCCGGTCCCCGATAGGTTCCCTTCTCCGGCAGCTCGATCGCCGTCGGGGGTGGCGTGAGCCGACCCGCCGCCCAGGCCCCGTAGAGCCACCAGCCTCCGACCAGGACCAGGAGCAACACGAGCAGACGCAGGACGATGACCATCGGGCTACCGTGCGCGAGGCCTGGCTGCGAGACGCGAACGGCCGGGACGATCCCGGCCGCCGCGTCCGATCCGACGAGCGGGCCGGCTCAGGCGCCGCCCTTCTGCTGGTAGGCGGTACCCCAGCCCCAAGCGCCGGCGCCGAAGCCGCGCGCCACGACCCGCTCGCGATAGATGTTCGCGATCGTGTCGCCGTCGCCGGCCAGAAGTGCCTTGGTCGAGCACATCTCGGCGCACAGGGGCAACTTGCCCTCGGCCAGACGGTTCCGCCCGTATTTGCGGAACTCGGCGTCCGAGTGGTCCTCCTCGGGCCCCCCGGCGCAATAGGTGCACTTGTCCATCTTGCCGCGCGAGCCGAAGTTGCCTGCTTGCGGGAACTGCGGCGCGCCGAACGGGCAGGCGTAGAAGCAATAGCCGCAGCCGATGCACAGGTCCTTGCTGTGCAGGACCACACCTTCCTCGGTCTGGTAGAAGCAGTCGACCGGGCAGACCGCCATGCACGGCGCGTCCGAGCAGTGCATGCAGGCGACCGAGATCGACCGCTCGCCCGGCTTGCCGTCGTTGAGGGTGACGACCCGCCGGCGGTTGATGCCCCACGGCACCTCGTGCTCGTTCTTGCAGGCGGTGACGCAGGCGTTGCACTCGATGCAGCGCTCGCTGTCGCAGAGGAACTTCATCCGAGCCATGATCGAAGCCTCCCGCCTCAGGCCGCCCAGATCCGACAGAGCGTCGTCTTGGTCTCTTGGATCTGGGTCACCGAATCGTAGCCGTAGGTCTGGGCCGTATTGGTCGACTCACCGAGGACATAGGGATCGTTGCCGGTCGGGTATTTCGCGCGGAGATCCTTGCCCTGGAACCAGCCGCCGAAGTGGAACGGCATGAACGCCACGCCGCGCCCGACCCGCTCGGTCACCATGGCCTTGACCTTGACCTTGCCCTTCTCCGGGCCCTCGACCCAGACGAAGGCCCCGTCGCGCACGCCCAGGCTGTTGGCGTCGAACGGGTTGATCTCGATGAACATGTGCTGCTGCAGTTCGGCGAGCCACGGATTGGAGCGCGTCTCGTCGCCGCCGCCCTCGTACTCGACCAAGCGACCCGAAGTCAGGATGATCGGATAGTCTTTGGAGAAGTCCTTGTCTTGGATCGACTTGTAGAGGACCGGCAGGCGGTGCAGCTTGCGGTCGGCGTAGGTCGGATACTTGCCGACGAGCTCGCGATCGGGCGCGTAGAGCGGCTCGCGGTGGACCGGCACCGGGTCCGGGAAGTTCCAGACCACCGCGCGGGCCTTGGCGTTGCCGAACGGCATGCAGCCGTGCTTGATCGCGACCCGGACGATGCCGCCCGAGATGTCGGTGCGCCAGGTCGCCTTAGGCCCGCCGACCTGCTCGATGACCGCCCGCTCGGCGTCGGTCAGGTCCTTGTCCCAGCCGAGCTTGACGAGCATCTCCATCGTGAACTCGGGATAGCCGTCCTCGATCTCCGAGCCCTTGGGCCAGCTGCCCTCGGCCAGGAGCGACTGGCCGTCGCGCTCGACGCCGAAGGCCGCCCGGAAGCAGCCGCCGCCCTCGGCGACCGGCAGCGAGGTATCGTAGAGGTTGGCGGTACCCGGATGCTTCATCTCCGGCGTGCCCCAGCACGGCCAGGGCAGGCCGTAATAATCGCCGTGGCAGGGGCCGCCGACCGCGCGCAGGGTCACCTTGTCGAAGGTATGCTGGTGCTGCATGTGCAGCTTCAATCGCTCGGGCGACTGGCCCGTATAGCCGATCGACCAGGTGCCGCGATTGATCTCGCGCAGCACCTCTTCTGGAACCGGCTCGTTGCCCTCGACCTTGATGTTCTTGAACATCTGGTCGGCGAAGCCGAACTTCTTCGCCAACAGATACATGATCTCGTGATCGGGCTTGGCCTCGAAGAACGGGCCGAACACCTTCTCGCGCCACTGCAAGGAGCGGTTCGACGCGGTCACCGAGCCGCGGGTCTCGAACTGGCTCGCGGCCGGCAAGAGATAGACCCCGTCCTGGCGGTCGTGGAGGACCGCGCTCACGGTCGGGTAGGGGTCGATGATCACGAGGAGATCGAGCTTCTCCATCGCCCGCTTCATGTCGGGCAGGCGGGTCTGCGAGTTGGGCGCGTGACCCCAGAAGACCATCGCGCGGACATTGTCCGGCTGGTCGATGTTCTCTTTCGCCTCGAGGACCCCGTCGAACCAACGCGAGACCGGGATGCCGGCCTTCTCCATGAGCGCCTTCCTGGCCTTCTCGTCGGCGTCTTTGGGACCGAACCGCTCGAGCAGATAGCCGTAGTCGACGCCCCACACCCGGGCCCAATGCTTCCAAGCACCCTCGGCCAGGCCGTAATAGCCGGGCAGGCTGTCCACGGTGACGCCCATGTCGGTGGCACCCTGGACGTTGTCGTGGCCACGGAAGATGTTGGTGCCGCCGCCGGCGACGCCCATGTTGCCCAGTGCCAGCTGGAGAATGGAGTAGGCGCGGACGTTGTTGTTGCCGATCGTGTGCTGCGTGCCGCCCATGCACCAGATCAAGGTGCCCGGCCGATTGTTGGCCATCAGCATGGCGACCCGGCGGAGCTGGCTGCCGGGCACGCCGGTGACCCGCTCGACCTCCTCGGGCGTCCACCGCTTCACCTCGGCGCGGACCTGCTCCATCCCCCACACGCGCTTGCGCAGGAACTCCTTGTCCTCCCAGCCGTTCTCGAAGATGTGCCAGAGGATGCCCCAGATCAGCGCGACGTCGGTGCCGGGGCGGAAGCGGACATATTCGTCGGCATGCGCGGCGGTCCGCGTGAAGCGCGGATCGCAGACGATCAGAGGCGCGTTGTTCTGCTCCTTGGCCCGCAGCAGGAACAGGAGCGAAACGGGATGCGCCTCGGCCGGATTGCCGCCGATCAGGAAGATCAGCTTCGACTTCTGGATGTCGTTGTAAGAGTTCGTCATCGCGCCGTAGCCCCAGGTGTTGGCCACGCCCGCGACGGTCGAGGAATGGCAGATCCGCGCCTGGTGATCGCAGTTGTTGGTACCCCAGAACGCGGCGAACTTGCGGAAGAGATAGGCCTGCTCGTTGCTGAACTTGGCCGAGCCCAGCCAATAGACGCTGTCCGGACCGGACTTCTCGCGGATCTGCAAGAGCTTGTCGCCGATCTCGGCGATCGCCTGGTCCCAAGAGATCCGGGTGTACTTCCCGTTCACGAGCTTCATCGGATACTTGAGCCGACGCTCGCCGTGCGCCAGCCAGCGTACCGAGGCGCCCTTGGCACAGTGCCCGCCGAGATTGAACGGCCCGTCGAAGCCCGGCTCTTGCCCGATCCAGACCCCGTTCTGGACCTCAGCCACGACCGTGCAGCCGACCGAGCAGTGGGTACAGATCGTCTTGACCTGCTGGATCGGTCCCTTGGCCGCCGGGGCCGCCGCCTCGGCCCGGGTCAGCATCGCCGTCGACAGCGCCGAAGCGGCGGCGAGGCCGCCGGCGGTGAGTCCCGAACGGCGCAGGAAGCCGCGCCGGTCGATGGTGCCGCCCGCGAGTGCCGCTTGCAGCTGGCCGAACGCGCCCGCCGCCGGCGACCCGTTGCTCCTCTTCTTCAGCATGGTGCTGGCCTCCTCGTCCGGGTCTCGTTCGCAGCCGCGCTCAGAAGCGGGCCGTCGCGTAGTAGCGCTGGACGTGCTCGGTCTCGCGGTAGCCGCTGCCGCCCGCCGGTTTCTGGGCGGCGAGGGCCTCGCCCTCGCCGGCGATCGTCACCGCAGCCGCCGCCACGCTGCCGAGGCTCGCGAGCTTGAGCACGTCGCGCCGCCCGCGCCCCTTGTCCTGCCGCTGCTCGCTCATCGTCCGCCTTCCTTCCGCTGCCTCGTGAACCTCCGGATCGCTCCGCGCTCAAGCGGCGAGCGCGAAGGCGGTCCGCTCGATCTCGACGAACAACCGACCGACCGTCCCCACCGGCTGGTACAAGCGCGCCGACCGTGCCGCCTCGAGGTCGGCGAAAAAGCGCCCCGCCCAGGGTGCCAGGTGGCGATCGAAAAAGCGTTGCTGGGTCGCGAGGCCGGCGGTGCCGAAGCGCCCCTCGGCGAGACCCGCCATCACCTCGCACAAGCTCGCGATGTGGTCCTCGGGCTCGGGATTGCCCTCGGCCCGGGCGATGCCGAGCTCGGCCAGGTCCTGGCGCAACAGCGCCAGGGGTTTCTCGTTCAAGAAGCCGGTGCGGTAGAAGGAAGCGTAGGGGACGAGCTCGCCGCGCCCGACCCCGATGAAGAGCGCGTGATATTCCTCTTCCGCTTCGGCCGGGTTCGTCTTGCTCGCGATCCGGCCCAGCAGCGAAAGCGCTCGGCCGAGCTCCGTCTCGGGCTCGCCGAGCCGTGCTGTCGCCTCGAGCGCCGCGGCATCGGGCGGTGCGGCCAGAAACCGCGCCAGCAGGCGCCAGGTCAGGGCGCGCAACCGATCGATCTCGTCATCCTCGATCGTCGCGCTCGCCCGGTCGCTCGCCTGCACCATGCGCTTCGCGTCCCGCCCGGTCGTCGCCTCCCCCGCGCGCCGAGCTTTGCATCTGGTTCAGGTTAGAACCGACCCGAGATCGCGGCAAGAGGGTCGCCTCCCTCCCGCCGGGACCGCCGGGCGAGGGATCGAGTGGCGGTTCGCTCTGCTCGCCTCGGGTCGCCGCGATCGCGGCGGCCGGCTGGGCCGACGCCCCGCTCGCGGCCCGCGCCGTATCCTCCACCGCCGCCTCGACCGCCTTCTCCGCCTCCTCGGCCTCCTCCCCGAGCGCCGTCACCATGCCGCGGCCGACCCGATAGAGTGTCTTGAGGTCGGCCACGACCGTGCTCGCGTCCGAAAAATCGTTGACGATGTAGTAATCGTCGATGCCGTCGGGTGTGGCGATGATCGGGTTGACCCGCCACAGCCGCCGTAGCGCGCGGCGCCGCAGCTCGGCCGGAACCCCGGGCCGCATGAACACGGAGAAATCGCTCGCCGCATCGAGCGTGTCGGGATCGGGCAGCTGCGCGAGGTCCAGCTCGGGAAGGCTCTCCTCGACGGATGCTGCCGGTTCCGCCGCACGCGCTGCCGCACGCTCGGGGGCGACTTCTTCGTTCGCCGAGGGCCGGAGTGGCGCCGCGGCCGCCGGCTCGGGCTCGGGTGCCCCGCGCCGGGCGGCGGCCTTGCGCCGCGACCAGCGGGCGAGGAAGCTGCCCACCTCGTCCTCGATCGGGCGCCTCACGAGCGTCCTCCGTCCGGGCCCAGGACCTCGAACGCGCTGGCCGCATCGGGCGGCGCGTCGGCCGCCTTGCGCCGGCGTTTCAAGAACGGCTCGTCGCGATGATGCCGGTCGACGAAATCCTGCACGAACGCGATCACCGGCTCCGGCATCGGCACGGCTTCGACGAGGTCCTCGCCGGGCTCGGCGTAGATCTGTGCCTCGAACGGCGAGGCGGTCAGCAGGAAGGGTCGCCACGGCCGATCCGGCTCGGCCTCGTTGCGCCGGAGCACGACGTAGAGCTGCGGCGGGGTGGCGGAGAGCGCGAGGCGGTAATCGGCGGTTTCCTTGTGGTGCAGCTCGAGCGGCAAGGTGCCGGCGAGCCAGCGGCTCCAGCCCTCGCCCTCGACGAGCAGCCGCCAATCTCCGGTCGAACCGATGCCCGGCACGACCGCGATCGGCCGCCACAGCCAATCGGCCCAACGGGTGGTCGCCCGCCGCTTCTCGACCACGACCCCGAGCTCGAGGACCGCGCGTCGTTCGCTCATCCTCGTTCCTTCGAGCTTTTCTGCGCGCGATTCTAGCCCGCCCGCGGGCGCCTCTGGTAGAGGCTCGCCTCGGGCGGAGATCACGCGAGAGAGCCTCCATGCGGCTGGCCGGAAGGCGCTGTCTGTTGTGCACCTGCGAGGGCACCAGTCCGCTCGATGCCGGGGCGCTCGCTCGTGCGCTCGGTTCCGCCGAACCGCCCGAACTCTTCGATCGCTTGTGCCGCGCCGAGCTCGACGCCTTCCGCGACGCGGCGGCGAAGGGCGAACCGCTCCTGGTCGGCTGCACGCAAGAAGTGCCGCTCTTCCTCGAGACCGCGGCCGAGGCCGAAGAGAGAACGGTCTTCGCAAACCTCCGCGAGCGGGCCGGCTGGTCGGCCGAGGCCGCGGCCGCCGGTCCCAAGATCGCGGCACTTCTGGCCGAGGCAGCGCTCGCGATCCCGCCCACGCCTGCACTCGAGCTGCGCTCGAGCGGGCGCGTTTTGGTCTACGGTGCGGGGGAGACGGCCCTCGCCGCGGCCCAGCGGCTGGCCGGGCGCCTCACCCCTACCTTGTTGTTGAGCGAGCCCGCCGAGCTGCTGCCACCCTCGATCGTCCGGTTTCCGATCCTGGCCGGCCGGATCACGCGGCTGCGCGGCCATCTGGGCGCGTTCACCGCGACGGTCGAAGACGCCGCCGTGGCGATACCCTCCTCGCGCGACCGGCTCCGCTTCGGCATGCCGAGCCCGACCACCGAGCTCGAGACCGACCTCGTCCTCGACCTCTCCGGCGGTACCGCGCTCGTCACCGCCCCCGACAAGCGCGAGGGCTATCGCCGCGTCGACCCGCGCGATCCGCTCGCGCTCGAGCGCGCGCTCTTCGATCTCGTGGAGCTCGTGGGCACCTTCGAGAAGCCTCGTTACGTGACCTTCACGGCCGAGCTCTGCGCGCATGCCCGCTCGCGGCGGGTGGGCTGCACCCGCTGCCTCGACCAGTGCCCGACCGGGGCGATCGCGCCGGCCGGCGATCACGTCGCCATCGACCCGTTCGTCTGCGCCGGCTGTGGCAGTTGCGCCGGTGTTTGTCCGACCGGGGCCGCGACCTATGCCGCCCCACCGCCCACTACCCTGCTCGAGCGCCTGCGCACGCTGTTGCGCACCTACCACGCCGCCGGCGGCCGCGGGGCCGTGCTCTTGGTCTACGAGGCACGGCACGGCGAGGAGATGGTGGCGGCTATGGCACGGCTGGGCCGCGGCCTGCCGGCGCGGGTGATCCCCTTCGCGGTCGGCGAGCTCGGCCAGCTGCCACTCGAGGTTTTGGCGGCACCCGTGGCGCTCGGGGCGGAGCGGCTCGTCGTCTTGCTGCCGCCGCGCAAGGAGCCGGAGCTCTCGGGATTGCGCGCCAACCTCGATCAGCTCGCAGCCCTGCTCGACGGCCTCGGCTACGGCGCCGATCGGCTGAGCGTGCTCGCGAGCGAGGATCCGGACGAGCTCGAAGGGGTGCTCTGGGGTCTGCCGCTGGTGGCGCCCCTGCCGGCGCGCGATCTGGTCGCGATCGGCGGCAAGCGCAGCCTGTTGCGGCTCGTGCTCGACCGCTTGCACGAGCACGCCCCGGCACCGGTCCCGGTGGTGCCGTTACCGGCGGGTGCACCGCTCGGGCGGGTCGTGGTCGATGTCGCGGGCTGCACGCTCTGCCACGCCTGTGTCGGTGCCTGCCCGACCGGGGCGTTGGCGGCCGACCCGGACCGGCCCATGCTGCGGTTCAAGGAGGAAGCCTGCGTCCAGTGCGGGCTGTGCACGAACACCTGCCCCGAGAAGGTGATCCGCCTCGAGCCGCGGGCCTGTTTCGATCCCGCGATCCGCGAGTTCACGGTCCTCAAAGAAGAAGAGCCGGCGCGCTGCGTGCGGTGCGGCAAGCCGTTCGGGAGCAAGAGCTCGATCGAGCGGATCGTGCAGCGGCTGGCCGGCACGCACTGGATGTTCCGGAGCGCCGATCAGATCGAGCGGCTGCGGATGTGCGAGGATTGCCGGGTGATCGCGGAGTTCGAGCGCACCGATCGGCCGTTCGCGCTGGGCGAGCCGCGGCGACCACGCACCACCGAGGACTACCTGCGCGAGCGCGAGGAGGAGGAGCGGGCGCGCAGCTCGGGCAGCGACGGTCCGAAGCCGGCCTGAGGTGCAGCGGACGCGCGGAGCCGACTACCAGGGGAGCTCGCTGCCCTCGTAATCGAAGAAGCGGCCGTTGTCCGCCGGTCGCAGCCGCTCGATCAGCCGCACGAGCCCGTCGACGCTGGTGCGCACGTCGAGGGTGGCATCGGGGCCGCCCATGTCGGTGCGGACCCAGCCCGGATGAACGAGCACGACCATGACGCCCTCCGGCGCCAGCTCCATCGCGATCGAGCGCATCGCCATGTTCACCGCCGCCTTGGAGGTCCGATAGATCAGCGCG
>JANWZN010000108.1 GCA_025054575.1 Geminicoccaceae bacterium
CCCCGAGGGGGTCCGCGGCTCGAGCCAGCCCTCGCCGGGCAGCCCGTCGGCGCGGCGGACGACCAGGCAGGCGAGTTCGGGCTCGCCGCGGGCGGCGCGCGCCCGGTCGAGCCGGCCCAGCGCGCGGCAGAGGATCGCGACCATGCGCGGCCCGAGCGGGAGGCCGAGCTCGTGCAGCAGCGCGCCATAGGTGACGGTGCGCCGGGCACGAGCCGCTGCGATCAGGCGAGCCTCGAGGCGATCGAGATCGATCAGCGGGCCGGGGCGCGCCGGCTCGCTGCGGCTACGGGCACGGTTCTCGACGAGGGGGCGCACGCGCTTGCTCCGCGCCACGGCTGCGGCCATGGTCGCCGACATGGCGACCGTCGGCAAGCCGCCCCCCTCGACCGCGGCGCGCATCCTTTTCGTGGTGGCCCTGCTGCTCGCACGGCCCGCCGCGGCCGCGCCCGAGCCGCTCGAGCCTCTGTTCGCCTGGAACGCGATCGGGCGGGTCAACGTCCCTCACGGCTTCTGCACCGGAACCCTCGTGGGCCCCTCGGAGGTGCTGACCGCGGCGCATTGCTTGTGGTCGCGCCGCCGCGGCCGGCTCTACGACCCCGAGGAGGTCCACTTCGTGGCCGGCTGGCGGCGCGGCCGGCACGTCGCGCACGCCCGCGCGGCGGCGTTCCGCCTGGCGCCCGACCTCGCCTTCGACGAGCGCGGCGTGCCCGCGCGGCTCGAGACCGACTGGGCGGTCTTGCGCCTCGAGCGGGCCCTTCTCGATCTCGACCTCTTGCAGCCCTTGCCGGTCGGCTGGCCGAGTGGCCGCCCGGTCGCGACGCCGGCGGCCCAGCTTCTGGGATACGCCCAAGATCGGCCGCATCTGCCGGTGCGCCTGGCACCCTGCCCGGTCGACGCGGCCCGTCTCGGCGGTCCCTTGGTCGTCCACGGCTGTGCCGCCCCGCAGGGCCTCTCGGGCGCGCCGCTTCTGGTTTCGGACGGGACGGGTTGGAGCGTCGTGGGCGTTCATCTCGGCAGCGTCGTACTCGACGGACGCCGGGTCGGCGCTGCCGTACCCGTCCGGCGCTCGCTGCCCGACAACCTGTTGCGCTGAGAGACCCGGACCCGCGCGCCGCTGCCGATGGGGCGAGCAGCTTGGACGATTCGTGGGCAGTCCGCTGCACGCTTCCATGCTCCCCGCCCGCCCGACGCGCTGCGGCGCGGCGCTTGCAACGAGGCGAGCAGCTGCGCGATGGTCGGCACACGGCGCTCGTCGCGATCGTTCGGAGGTCTCGCCCCGTGCCACGCTTCCTGCTCTCGCCCGCTCTCGCCGTTCTCCTGCTCTCCGCGGTGGCCGGTCCGGCCGCCGCGCACACCTTCGGCGCCGCCGGCGCCGGGCTCGCGCAGGGCTTCCTCCACCCGCTCGGTGGCTGGGACCATCTGCTCGCCATGCTGGCGGTCGGCGTATGGGCCGCGCAGCTCGGCGGCCGTGCGATCTGGGCGGCGCCGGCCGCGTTCGTGACCGGCCTCGTTCTCGGCGCCGTCATGGGCATGGCCGGCATCGGGCTCGTGGCGGTCGAGACCGGGATCCTGGCCTCGCTCGTGATCGTGGGGCTCTTGATCGCGCTCGCGATCCGCTTGCCGCTCGCCGGGGGTCTGGCACTCGTGGCGCTCTTCGGCCTGGTTCACGGCCACGCGCACGGCACCGAGCTGCCCGAGGCCGCCTCGCCCCTGCTCTATGCGGTGGGCTTCGTCGCGGCGTCGGTGCTGCTGCACGCGGCCGGTGTGGCCCTGGGCACCGCCGCCCGACGCTACGCGCTGCCGCTCTTGCCGCGGCTCGGCGGCGGGGCGGTGGCGGCCGCGGGGCTCTCGGGGCTCCTGCTCGGCTGAGCCCCGCTCCGGCGGCCCGTTCGCCGGCAGCGCTGCGAGCACCAGACGACCTCCTCCCAGACCCGCGCCCAGCGCTTGCGCCAGGCGAAGGGCCGGCCGCAGGCCGGGCAGGTCTTGGTCGGCAAATGCGGTTTCTTGTGCACGGGAGCGCTCAGAGATCGAGCCGCAGCTGGCCCGAGCGGCCGGGCGGGCGCGGCGGACGCCGATCGGGACGCGGGACCCCGGCCTTGCGCGAGCCGTGCTTGTCCTGGATCGCATCCGCGCGCTCGGAAAAGCCCGGTAGGCGGCGGATCGCCCAGAGCCGTGCTCTGGCCTCGGCCGCAGCGCGGGCGGCATCGACCAAGGGCAGGGGATAGTCGATGCCGAGGCGGATGCCGGCATCGGCCAGGACGAGCGGCGGGGCACGCCAGGGTGCCAAGCGATGCGGCGTGGGCAGCCGCGCGAGCTCGGGTACCCAACAGGCGACGAAACGACCGTCCGGGTCGTGGTCGAGGCCCTGCTTGGTCGGATCGTAGACCCGGAGCGTGTTGATGCCGGTGGTGCCCGACTGCATCTGCACCTGCGGCCAGTGGATGCCGGGCTCGTAGTCGGTGAAGAGCCGGGCGAGGTGCAGCCCCGGCTCCCGCCAGTCCTGCCAGAGCTGGTAGGAGGAGACGGCCATCAGCATCGAGCGGGCGCGGAAATTGAGCCAGCCCGTGGCGGCGAGCGCGCGCATGCAGGCATCGAGATAGGGCCAGCCGGTGCGGCCCTCGGCCCAGGCTCGGAAGCGATCGGGATCGAGCCCGCGCACGCCCTCGAAGAAGGGGTGGAACGGCCGCCGTTCGATCTCCGGCTCGTCCTCGAGCTTCTGGACGAAGTGGCAGCGCCAATGGAGGCGGCCCACGAAGGAGCGCAGCGCCCCGGCTTTCTTGCGGGCCTCGGGCTCGCGTTGCCCGTCGAGGGCGCCGAGCGCGGCCTCGGCGCGTTGCAGGACCTCGCGGATGGAGACGGTGCCGAAGGCCAGGTGCGGCGACAGGCGCGAGCAGTGAACCGCACCGGCTTCGGGTGAGGACATCGCCCGCTGATAGGGCAGGCAGCGCTCGTCGAGGAAGCTCGCCAAGAGGGCGAGCGCTTCGCTGCGACCGCCGCGCTGGCGGCCGGGGCAGGGGTCGGCCGATAGGCCGGGCGGAAGCTCGGGGATCGGCCCGGGCTCGATCGCCGGGACGGGCTCGATCCGCTCGGGGCTCGGCACGATCGGCCGGCGCATGAAGGCGTCCCAGCGCCGGCTCCAGCCCGTGCGGTCGCGCAGGCCGCGGATCACCCCGCTCTGGCGGAGCTCGCGCAACGGGATCCCGTGGCTGCGGGCCCAGGCGCGGACCCGGCGGTCGCGCTCGAAGGTCCAGAAGTTTCCGGTTTCCTCGTGCGCCCAGAGCCCGCCCACGGGCAGCCGCCCGCGCAGCTCCTCCAAAACCGCGACCGCTTCGCCCGCGCGGACCACGAGCGGCGCGCCGAGCCGGGCGAGGGTGTCACGGAGCTCGACGAGGCTTTCGCGCACGAACGCCCACTGGCGACCGGAGGCGTCCGGCTCCCGCCAGAGGCCGGGCTCGACCAGGTAGAGCGGCAGCACGGGACCTGCCCGCGCCGCCTGCGCCAAGGGGGCGTGGTCGACGACCCGGAGGTCGCGCTTGAACCAGACGATCTGAACGGAACGGTTCACGCCTGTTCTACGCCGGCGCGCCGGCCGCGGATGGCGCGGCGGCCGCTCAGCGGCCGGGCGCGTCGGGCTGCGCTTCCGGTGCCGCGCGTTCGACGGCCGGCAGGGCGAGCATCGCGGCCTCGGCTTCGCGCAGGCGGGGGAACGGGTCGAGCGCGTAGCCGTAGCGGCGGGCGTTGTAGAGCTGCGGGACGAGCAGGCAGTCGGCGAGGCCGGGTGCCGGTCCGAAGCAGAACGGCCCCGGTTCGGAACGGATCATCCGCTCGCAAGCCTCGAGGCCGGCCCCGAGCCAGCGATGGTGCCAGCGGGTCTGCGCCGCCTCGTCGAGCTGCAGCGCGTCGGCGAGATAGCGGCGGACGGCGAGGTTCGAGAGCGGGTGGATCTCGCAGGCGATCGCGAGCGCGAAGGCGCGGACGCGGGCGCGGGCGAGGGGGTCGCGCGGGAGGAGCGGCGGGGTGGGGAAGGTCTCGTCGAGCCATTCGAGGATGGCGAGCGACTGGACCAGCGGGGTGCCGTCGACCTCGAGGGTGGGAACGAGTGCTTGCGGGTGTTTGGCGCGATAGGCCGGGTCGGCGTGCTCGTCGCGGACGAGGTCGACCGCGCGGTACTCGTACGACAGGCCCTTGAGGCCGAGGCCGATGCGCACCCGGTAGGAGGCCGAGGAGCGCCAATGGCTCCACAAGGTGAGCTTCACGGTGCCTCCGGCGAAGCGAGCACGGCCGCCCGGGCGGCCTCGATCGCGCGGTCGAGGAGGGCGGCGTCGCCCAGTTGATTGGCGAGCAAAAGGACGAGGGCGGCGTCGAGCCGGCGGCTCTCCTCGGCGGAGAGGTCGCGGTGCGCGCGCACGAGGCGGACGAACACGGCATCCGGATCGGGCAAGCGCGGGCTTCGATCGAGCTCGGCCATCAGGCGGCCCTCCGTGCGGTCTCGGATGTGCGACCCCACATCCGCTCGAGCGCGCGCGCGATCGCGGCCGGGTCGGGCGTGCGGAAGCGGGCGGCGACGTGCTGGTCGGGGCGCACGAGATATGTCGTGCCGGGCCGCGCGTCCCAGCGCTCGGCCGCGATCCCCTCGGCCGGAAGGCGCAGGATGCGCACGCCCGCAACAGTGGGGGCGCTGGCCCCGAAGACGAGCAGCACGGGCTCGCCGCCCAGACGACCGAGCAGGAACTCGCCCTCCGGCAAGGGCGCATCGATCGCCGGGGCACCGGGTGCCGGGCCCCCCGACCAGGCCTCGCCGTCCGCCGTCGAGAGCGGGCTTTCCCGGTAGACATGCGGGGTCGACAGCCGGCCTGCGTTCACCATGGCGCGGGCGAAGGGGTGATCCTTGGCGAGCAGCAGCACGGCATCGCGATAGGCGCGGGCGGCTTCGCTGCGCGGGGTGATGAAGTCGGTAGCACGGGTGGAATGCAGGATGTTCTCGTCTGCGGCCGGGATCCGCTCGGCGTCGTAGCTGTCGAGCAGGGACTCGGGGGCGCGGCCGTCGAGCACGGCTGCGAGCTTCCAGACGAGATTGTCGGCGTCCTGGACCCCGCCGTTGCCGCCGCGGGCACCGAACGGGCTCACCTGATGGGCGCTGTCGCCCACGAAGAAGATCCGTCCGTGGCGGAAGCGCTCGAGCCGGCGGCAGCGGAAGGTGTAGACGCTGACCCATTCGAGCGCGAAGGGCACCTCGGCGCCAAGCATGGCCCGGATGCGGGCGCGCACGCGCTCGGGCTCCTTCTCGGCCTCCGGGTCGGCCTCGGCGCCGAGCTGGAAGTCGATCCGCCACATCGAATCGGGTTGTTTGTGGAGCAGCACCGACTGGCCGGGATGGAAGGGCGGGTCGAACCAGAACCGGCGCTCGGCCGGCATCGCGAAGCCCTCGATCACCACGTCTGCGATCAAGAAGCGGTCGCGGAAGACCTGGCCCTCGAAGGGGAGGCCGAGCCGCTCGCGGACGGTCGAGCGGGCACCGTCGCAGGCCAACAGCCACTCGGCCTCGAGCCGGTAGTGGCCGGCCGGGGTCGCGACCTCGAGGCCCACGCCGTCGGCCCGCGGGCTCACCTCTTGGAGGCGGTTCTTCCAGCGCAGATCGACGAGACCGGAAGCCTCGCAGGCCGCGACCAGCCACTCCTCGAGGTAATATTGCTGGAGGTTGACGAAGGCCGGCATGCGGTGGCCCGGCTCGGGCAACAGATCGAACTCGTAGGCCAGCCGGTCTTTGAAGAAGACCTTGCCGACCTTCCAGGTGACACCTTTGTCGAGCAGCTTCTGGCCGAGACCGAGGCGGTCGTAGATCTCGAGCGTGCGCTTCGACCAGCAGATCGCCCGGCTGCCGAAGCTCACCGTGTCGTCGTCGTCGAGCAGGATCGAGGCGATGCCGTGGCGGGCGAGGTCGAGGGCCGTGGTGAGGCCGACCACGCCCGCGCCCACGATCACGACCCGGGCGCGGCCTTCGCCCGTGGCGAGCTCGGGCGGGGGCCGGAACGAATAGCGCGGGTTGGCGTAGGTGGTGGGCACGGGTGCGGCTCCTTTGCTCAGCGCGCGCCTTCGACCCCGGCGATCGTCGCGGCCCCCTCGAGCGCGTGCCACAGCTCGAGGTCGCGGGCGGCGGTCCAGACCCGCGGCCGGTCGATGCCCAGGGCCTCGTCGTAGGCGCGGGCGACGTTGAACGGCATGCAGTGATCGAAGATCACCCACTCGCCGAACTCGGGCCGCATCGCGGCCGTCACCTTCTCGTAGGTCTTCTTGAGGGTGGCGCCGCGTTCGACCCGGCTCTTCACCAGGCCGAAGAGACGCCGCACGAAGGCCTCGGTGCCCTCGATCGCCTGCAACGAGAGGGCGGGCGAGGTCGCGGCCCGGCCGCGGCCGGGCACGAGCGCCTCGGGCTCGAGCGCCCGCAGCTTCGCGAGCACCTGGGGCCAGTCCTGGAGGTGCGCATCGCCGCAATAGGGGGTAGCGCCGAACTCGACCGTGTCGCCCGCGAACAGCACCCGTTCCTTGGGCAGCCAGACGATCGTGTCGCCGGCGGTATGCGCGCGGCCGATGTGCACGATCCGCACCTCGCGCGCGCCGAGCCAGACGGTCATCGAGGAGGCGCAGGCGAGGGTCGGCCAGGTGAGCCCCGGGATGCGTTCCTTGCCGCGGAAGAGGCGCGGGAAGCGGCCGATCTCGCTCGCCATGTCGGCCTCGCCGCGCTCGGCGATCAAGGCGCGCGTCGCTTCGGAGGCCAAGATGTGCTCGGCACCGTAGGCCGAGGCGCCGAGGACGCGCACGGCGTGGTAATGGGTGAGGACGAGCCAGCGGATCGGTTTGTCGGTGACGGTCCGGATCTTCTCGATCACCCGCTCGGCGAGCGCCGGGGTGGCCTGGGCATCGACCACCATGACGGCGTCGTCGCCGACGATCACACCCGAATTCGGATCGCCCTCGGCGGTGAAGGCGTAGAGGCCCGGCCCGATCTCCTCGAAGCTCACCGCTTTTTCGGCGAGATCGGCGGTGCTCGCGAAGGCTCGGCTCATCGCATGGTCCTTTCGAAACGCACGACCTCCTGGTCGATCGCGCCGAAGATCGACCGGCCCTCTTCGTCGAGCATCTCGATCCGGATCCGGCTTCCGGCCCGCATGAACGGGGTCCGCGGCGCACCGGTCTCGATCGCTTCGTACATCCGCAGCTCGGCGATGCAGGCGTAGCCGACCCCGCCGTTCGCCACGCTCGAGCCGAACAGGCCGCCCTGGCGGTTCGAGATCGTGCCCCCGCCCAGGATGGTCCCGGCCGCGAGCGAGCGGGTCTTGGCGGCGTGGGCGATCAGCTCGGGGAAACCGAACTGCATGTCGACACCGGCATCGGGCGTGCCGAACAGCTCGCCGTCGAGGGTGCAGCGGACCGCACCGTGCACGCGATCGCCGTCCCAGCGCGGCCCGAGCTCGTCGAGCGTGACCGCCACCGGCGAGAGCGCGGAGGCCGGCTTGGAGTTGAAGAAGCCGAAGCCCTTGGCGAGCTCGTCCGGGATCAGGTTGCGCAAGGAGACGTCGTTGACGAGGAGGACGAGGCGGATGGCCGCGCGCGCTTCCTCGATCGAGGCGGCCATCGGCACGTCGCCCGTGACGACCGCGACCTCGGCCTCGAAGTCGAGCCCGTGCGCCTGGTCGATCAGCGGGATCGGCTCGCAGGGCGCGAGGAACCGGTCGGAGCCGCCCTGATAGAGGAGCGGATCGGTCAGGAAGGAGGGCGGCATCGCCGCACCGCGCGCGCGGCGGACGAGCTCGACATGGTTGAGATAGGCCGAGCCGTCGGCCCACTGCCAGGTCCGCGGGAAGGGGGCGGCGCAGGCGCGCGGATCGAACGGGAACGCATCCTGCGCTCGACCCCTCTCGAGGGCTTCGGCCTCCGCCCGCAGCTGCGGCTCGACCTCGGCCCAGCGGTCCATGGCCTCGAGCATGGTCGTAGCGGCCCGCGCGCGGACCGCCCGCGCGAGGTCGCGGGTGACCAGGACGAGCCGCCCGTCCCGGCCACCCTCGGCGAGGGTGGCGAGCTTCACCCGCGCCTCACTCGGCCGCGAGCTTCTGCGCCGGCTCGCGCTTCACCTTCCAGCTGTCGGCATAGCCCGGCACCTCGGCCGCGGCGGCGGCCGGACCGATCTGCAGCGCGTCGCGGGTATCGAGCATCACCGCATATTCGTCGGTCGCGGGCTTGGGCTGGACGAAGGCCCGCTCGAGGGCCTTGGGATGCGGCCCGTGCGTGAAGCCGCAGGGATGGAAGGTGATCATCCCGGCCTTGATGTTGTCGCGCGAGAAGAAATCGCCCGCGTGGTAGAACAGCACCTCGTCGTAATCGTCGTTGTTGTGGAAGAACGGCACCTTGAGCGCACCCGGATCGGTTTCGAACGGCCGCGGGGTGAAGGTGCAGATCACGAACCGGTTGGCGACCCAGGTCGTGTGCGCCGAGGGCGGCAGGTGGTAGCGGTGGCTCGCGAGCGGGCGGATGTCCTTGACGTTCAAGCGCACGGGCGCGAGGTCGCCGTGCCAGCCGACCGCATCGAGCGGGTTGAAGGGATAGGTGCAGACCGAGATCTGGTTGTTGCGCTTGACCAGGACGCGGGTGCGCTCCTCGTGCTGTTGCCGCTCGAAGGCCTCGTCGATCCGGGGCGTGTCGAGGACGGCGGGATCGAAGATCGCGTGATGGCCCAAGATCCCCTTCTCGGGCAGCATGTAGGTGGAACCGGTGGCCTCGATCAAAAGGCAGGTCGTGGGCCGGGTGCTCTCCAGCCGCCACATGGTGCTGCGCGGCAGGACGATGTAATCGCCCGCGCGGTATTCGAGATGCCCGTAATCACAGAAGAGATGGCCTTCGCCCTCGTGGACGAAGACGAGCTCGTCGCCGTCGGCGTTGCGGGCGAGATGATCCATGCGCTCGGGTGCGCGCCAGAAACGGAGCCGGACGTTGGCGTTGAAGAGCACGTCCGGCGCATCGAAGGGCGAGGCGTGGGGGCCGGTGATCGTGGTGAGGTCGAAGGCGCGCGGCCGCAGCGGGCCCTCCCAGGATTCCCAGCCCGTGGGCGGATGGCGATGGTACATCTGGGTCGCCGGGCCGAAGAACCCCTCCTTGCCCATCTCGCGCTCGAAGGTCCCCTCGGGCAGATCGGCGTGCGCCTGGCGGCTCGCGCGCCCCTCGACGCGCGGAAAGCGGATGTAGTGCTTCATCGGCGGTGCTCCCGTCGCGGCAGGGCTTGCCTGCCTCCCCTTTGCCGGAGATGATGTTTCAGATGAAACGATTGTCAACGGCCGATCGCACGAGCCCGGTGCCGCCTCTCGCGAAGGGCTCGGGCGACGAGCCGCCGTTCCGGCTCGAGGCGTTCCTGCCCTATCGCCTCTCGGTCACCGCCAATCGGATGAGCCGGGCCTTCGCCCGCGCCTACGGCACGCGCTTCGGGCTCGGGATCCCGGAATGGCGGGTGATGGCCGTCCTCGGCACCGGCGGAGCGATGACCGCGGGTGGTGTCGTCGAGCGGACGGCCATGGACAAGGTCAAGGTCAGTCGGGCGGTGGCGGCACTCGAGGCCAAGGGCCATCTCGCCCGCCGGCCGCATCCCGAGGATCGCCGCTCGGCGCTTCTCGAGCTCACCGCCGCCGGCCGCCGGGTGTTCGAGCAGATCGTGCCGCTCGCGCGCGCGCTCGAGGCCGAGCTCACGGCCGTGCTCGGCCCGGACGACCGGGCGCGGCTCGCCGAGCTTCTGGCCCGGCTCGATGCGCATCTGCGCGATGTCGGTGATGCGACCCTCGACGCCGGCGATCCGGGCTGAGCCGGGCACGCTCTCGCTCCGGCCGCGCGCTCGCTGCGAGCAGCCGAAGGCATGGCGTCGGCACGCCTCGCCGGATGCCTCGGAAGCCGTACCCGGCTAGGCCTTCGGCGCTTTCCATCGAGGTCTCAACGAGGCGTTAAGATCGTCGTGCTTTTTAGGGGAAGGCGCGACGAATCGGACCGATCGATGCCCGCGATCCTCGCAGCTTGGACCTCGCGATCCGCTTTCGCCGATTGGGCGGCGGGCCCGCCCGCTGGCAAGCTCGGCCCCGGCGTTCGCCACCAGGCCGGACCGGACCCGGTGGCCGGCCTCCTGAGCCCCGGCACGATGCGCGAGCTCTTGAGCGCGCGCATCGCCCATCGGCTCGCAACGGGTCTGCCCGTGCTCCCGGTGCCGCAGGCGGCGCCAGCCGACACCCTCGGCCTCTCGGCAGCCGCACAGGCGCGGATCGCCGGCGCACGCCCCTTCGGCGCCGAAGAGACGGCCG
>JANWZN010000109.1 GCA_025054575.1 Geminicoccaceae bacterium
GTTCATGACGGTGGTCCGAGCCACCATCCGGGGTGAACGCCCCGGGGCGCGGCTCGCGCGCCCGAGGAGCGCGGCCGCTCGGGTACGGGCCGTTCGCCGCGTTCGCCGCCGGCCAGGTGCGAAGCGGGCCTGGCCGAACGGCTGGTGTTCGGC
This sequence comes from Geminicoccaceae bacterium, assembly GCA_025054575.1. GTDB lineage: Bacteria > Pseudomonadota > Alphaproteobacteria > Geminicoccales > Geminicoccaceae > JANXAZ01. The sequence continues at coordinate 154 of JANWZN010000109.1, forward strand.
GAGAAGGGGCGGCACGAGGACCGGGAACGGCGCCGGTCGGTGCGGGGCGGTTCGGTGTCGATCGCGGGTGCTGCGCGATCGGCGAGGCGAGAAGCCCGGCGCCACCGTGGCGCGCCGAGACTGTTGGCGAGGGGCGATGCGCGCAGACACGAAGAAAGACCTGCGCTGTCGGTGCGTTCCGTCCGGGGGCAGGAAAGCATGAGCGCGGGCCCGCCGATCCTGGACGCGCACATGCACGTCTGGGACCTGTCGCTCGGCACGCATCCCTGGCTCGTGGGACCGCCGATCCCGTTCCGCTACGGCGATTACGCGCCGATCCGGCGCAGCTTCGCGATCGCCGACTATCGCCGGGCGACGGAGGGGTTCGATGTGCGCGGCACGGTCTATGTCGAGGCCGAGTGGGACCCGGCCGATCCGCTCGGCGAGACCCGCTGGGTGCACGCTCTGGCCGCTCGCGAAGGGCTGCCCTCGGCGATGGTGGCGCAGGCCTGGCTCGATCGCAAGGATGTCGAGGAGCTGCTCGCCGCCCAGGCCGCCTTCCCGTTGGTCCGCGGCGTTCGCCACAAGCCTCGGGCGGCCCCCTCTCCCGACCGGGTCGAGCCCGGGCGGCCGGGCTCGCTCTCCTGCCCGCGCTTCGCCCGAGGGTTCGCGCTCCTCGGGCGCTTCGGCTTGTCCTTCGATCTGCAGGTGCCGTGGTGGCACCTCCACGAGGCCTACCAGCTCTTCACCCGCTATCCCGAGGTCGAGGTGATCTTGAACCACACGGGCCTGCCCGCCGACCGCTCGCGCGAGGGGCTCGAGGGCTGGCGGGCGGCGCTGGCGCAGCTCGCCGAGCTGCCGCAGGTCGCGATCAAGATCAGCGGCATCGGGATCCGAGGACGACCCTGGACGGTCGTGGACAACGCTCCGATCGTGCGCACCGTGCTCGAGCTGTTCGGCCCGGATCGCTGCATGTTCGCATCCAACTGGCCGGTCGACACGCTGTGTGCCGATTTCCGCACCATCTTCGACGGGTTTTTCGAGATCACCCGTGATCTGCCCGAAGCCGAGCGCGAGAAGCTGTTCTTCGCCAACGCTTGTCGAATTTATCGGATCGACCCGGGCGTGCTCCGGGTGGCGGGGAGGGCGGGCGCGGGCCCGCCCTCCGGCTGAGCCGAGACCTCAGCCTTTTTTGGTCACCGCCCAGATCACGCCGCTCTTGGGCACGGTGTAGAACGGCGAGGGCATCTCGAAATCGGTGAAGACCTCGCCATAGTCGACGATGTACATGGTTCGCCCGTCGTTGGAGAAGACGACGTCGTTCGGCCGCTCGAGGCCGCCGCGGTTTTCGGGCTTCTGATAGGCGTTCGGGCCCATCTCGATGTTGCGCGCGAAATAACGCCACTTGACCCCGGTGGGCTCGAGGAACTCGATCTCGAGCACCGCGGGCCAGGTCGGGATCAGGCTCTCGGGACCGGTATCGAGGATCCCGTAGACCGCCCCGAACAGCCGATTCGGCCCGGCGAAGCCCTGCGGCCCCCAGGCGATGCCGTCGATCGGGTTGTTGGTGTCCCATTCGAGGACCGGGTTGATGTAGCCGTCCGGATTGGGGTTGGCGGCGATCAACGGCACGCCGCGCACGCCCGCGATGTGCGGCTGGAACCGATAGGGGGGCATCTTGGGCACGAACGGCTCGTCGCCGATGTAGAGGTTGGGATGCGGCCGGTCGACCTTGGAGCCGCGATAGGACGTCCAGCCGAAGCGCTTGTTGCTGACGAAGCCGAATCCTTCTTTGTCGGGGAACCCGGCGTCCTGGCCCTTGGCGGTGACGATGAAGAGCTTCTCCGCGCCGTTGGCGACCCGGCGATGGCCGAGGTCGTTGGCGCCGTTGTCGGAGACCGCGAGCGCGTTCTCCCACTTGGTTCCCTTGGGCCCGAACTCCACTCCGGCCTGATTGCGGAAGCCCATCGCGTAGACTTCCATCTTCTCGTGCGGGTAGAGGCCGTCCGGCCCGCGGTCGGTCATCTTGACCCGCATGATCGAACCGCCGCAGGGCACCGTGGCCTTGATGATCTGCCCGGGCTTGGCCGGCACCCCGGCCGGCAGCAGCGCACCCGTCATCCGCCCGTCGGCGCTCTTCACGTTGAGGCCGGTATGGACGATGTCGCGACAGACCGGATCGCGCGGGGTCTTGGGCAGGTTCGGGTCGCCGTGCTTGACCCAGAAGGGATCGTTGGGGATGTCGACCCAGCCGTGATTGTCGGGATCGGCGAAGCCGGTGTTGGACGGCAGGCCGAGCGCGAAATAGATGTAGCCGTCCTTGCAGGTGATGCCGCCGTTCCGGTGGTCTCCCTGGAACAGATCCTTGACGATCAGCTCGAGCTTGCCGTCGACGCCTTTCTGTTGCCAGATCTTCTCGCCGTACTCCGGGATGTAGACCGTGTCGTTTTCGGCGCAGTAGCCGATCTCGTTCATCACGGTGGTGAAGGTGCCCTTGCCGATCTCTTTGACGAGCTTGCCGGTACGATCGAACACCTTCACGTGCGGCGGGTCGATCTCGTCGGGACCGCCCAGGAGCTTGCCCGAGATCGCGACCCAGAGATTGCCGTCCTTGTCGACCGTGGCCGAGGACGGCGTGTCGAGGCCGGCTGCGAACACCGAGACCTCGTAGCCGGACGGCACCACGACCTTGCTCGGGTCGGGCTTGACCGCCACGCGCTTGGCCCAGCCACCGGCTTGCGGGCCGCCGGCGATCGGCTCGGCAGCGCCGGCGCCGAGCGCCAAAAGCGAGGCCCCCGCCGCCAGGGCCAGCGTCGATAGGAGCTTCATGTTTCGTCCTCCCCATCCTCCCGGCTTCCCCGGGCGACCCCCTGGCCGCGCGTGGCCGGGTATTTCGTTCAGCGCAGGCCGAGCCGACGGATGTGCGCCACGATGTTGGCGATGTCCTCCTCGGCGATCGTCCCGCCCCAGGCCGGCATGTAGGCCGACTTGCCGACCGCGGGACCACCTTCGCGGATCACCAGCATCAAGTACTCGTCGGGCAGGAGCTCGACATAGCCGCGGCGGGTCAAGTTCTCGACGTGCGGCATGAAGGTGTGCGCGCCACCTTGGCCGTCGCGCCCGTGACAACCCGCGCAATACCGGGCGTAGAGCCGGGCACCGCGCTCGACGTCGACGGCTCGGGCAACGGGTGCGAGGACGAGCGAGACGAGCACGGCCGCCGCGGCGAGCCTGCCTGCGCGCATGAGACCTCCCTGATGAACGCCCGCGCGGTCAACGCCGCGCGGATCTTTGCACGGGAGGTTAGACTAGGACCGCCGTGCGCTCAACGCCCGGCTGTCGCGGTGCGCCATGCGCACGGCTCAAACGAGCGCGAGCTCGACCGCGCCCAAGGCCTCGACCTCGATCCGGAAGCTCGCCGGCCCCTCGACCCATTGCGGCATCGTCATCGTGCCGAGCGAGAGGAAGGTGCCGGCCTCGAGGCCGCGACCCAGCCGGCGGCGCTTCTCGGCGGCGAAGAGGAGGGCATCGAGCGGGTGGCCGAGCAACGCTGCGCCGGTGCCGGTGGCCACCTCGCGGCCGTCGACGAGCGTGCGGGCAGCGAGCCGCTCGAGCGCCAAGGAGCCGTCGAAGGGCCGTTCCGGACCGAGCACCGAGGCCGCGTTGTAGACGTTGTCGGCGGCGAGCGTCGGGCCGCCCACCGTCTTGAAGTCGACATAGCGCTCGTCGACGACCTCGATCGCCGCCATGATCGTGGCGATCGCGGCGGCGACCTCCTCCCGCCGGTAGGACTCGGGGCGGGGCGGCAGGTCGCGCCCCAGCCGCACCGCGATCTCGGTCTCGATGCCGGGCTTGAGGAAGAGCGCGCGGGAGAGCGTGGCCGGGCTGCGCCGCACCGTCGAGGCGAAGACCTCGCCCAGCACCGGCTCCTCGACATTGATGAGCTTTCGCGTGTTCTCGGCGGTGCCGCCGATCTTGAGCCCGACCACCGGCCCGAGCGCCTTCTCGAGCGCGCGGTTGGCCAGCGCTTGGACGGCGTAGCCCTGGTCGAGCGCCACCAGACCCGGGATCCGCCCGAGCGGGGTGCCCGAGAGGCGGTGGCGGATCACCTGCACCGCCGCCTCGGCGTGGTTCGTGGCCTGCATCTGGAACGCCTCCCCGGCGGTTGCGCTCTCCTCCCCCGAGCTTCTAGCCTCCCGGCGCCAGCGGGGAAGGGCCGTGCGCGAGAGGCTGCTCGATCGGATCGGCGACAGGCGAGGGGACCTCGTCGAGCTCACCCGGGATCTCGTGCGGATCCCGACCGTCAACCCGCCGGGCGAGGCCTATGCCGCCTGCTGCGAGCTCTTGGGCGAGCGGCTGCGGGCGCGCGGCTTCGAGGTGCGCTATCTGCGCGCGGTCGGCACGCCCGGTGACAGCGACCGCTTCCCGCGGATGAACGTCGTGGCGCGGCGCGAAGGGAGCCGGCCCGGCCCGTGCGTCCACCTCAACGGCCACATCGACGTGGTCGAGGCCGGGGCGGGCTGGACGGTCGATCCCTGGGTGGGCGCGGTGCGCGACGGCAAGGTCTACGGCCGCGGCAGCTGCGACATGAAGGGCGGGATCGCGGCAGCCGTGGTCGCGGTCGAAACACTGCTCGAGCTCGAGCCCGATCTGCCCGGAGCAATCGAGATCTCCGGCACCGCGGACGAGGAATCGGGTGGCTTCGGCGGGGTGGCCTGGCTCGCCCGCCAGGGCTTCTTCTCGAAGCCGCGGGTGAACCACGTCATCATCCCCGAGCCCTTGAACGTCGATCGCGTGTGCATCGGCCATCGCGGGGTCTGGTGGGCGGAGGTCACGACCCACGGGCGGATCGCGCACGGCTCGATGCCGTTTCTGGGCGACTGCGCCGTGCGGCACATGGGGGCGTTCCTCGCCGCGCTCGAGGCGGAGCTCTGGCCCAAGCTCGCAGCGCGGCGGACCACCATGCCGGTGGTGCCGGAGGGTGCGCGGGCCTCGACCCTCAATATCAATGCGATCGAAGGGGGCCAGCCGCGGGGCGAGGGGCTGCCGAGCCCCTGCGTGCCCGATTCCTGCCGGATCGTGCTGGACCGGCGCTTCCTGATCGAGGAGCGCCTCGAGGAGGTGAAGGGCGAGGTCGTGGCGATCCTCGAACGGCTCGCGCGGGAGCGGCCGGGCTTCCGCTACGAGCTGCGCGAGCTGATGGCGGTCGAGCCGGTGTTGACCGACCCGGGCCTGCCGGTGCCGCGGACGGTGGCCGAGGCGATTCGCACCGTGCTCGGCCGCGAGCCGGCCTTCGTCTGCTCGCCCGGGACTTACGACCAGAAGCACGTGGCGCGGATCGGCGGGCTCCGCGACTGTGTCGCCTACGGGCCCGGGGTGCTCGATCTCGCGCACCAACCGGACGAGTGGGTGGCGATCGAGGACCTGGTGACGGCGGCCCGCGTGCTGGCGCTCTCGGTTCGTGCGCTGCTGCTGGGCGAGACGGCTGCCTTCGGCCGGTCGGGCGGGCTATAAGGAAATGAGGGACGCGGAGCGCGGACGATGGCCGAGGCGGCGACGGCGAAACGGCCGGTGACGGTCGAGGAGTTCCTCGCCTTCGAGGGCGAGGGCGACACGCGCTACGAGCTAGTCGACGGAGTGATCGTGGCGATGGCGGCGCCCTCGGAGGCGCACGGGACGATCGTCGGCAATGTCTGGGGGGCGATCGACGCGGGACTGCGAGATCGGCCGCCCTACCGGGCGGTGGTCGGCGGCGGTGTGGCGATCGACGAGCGGAACTGGCTCCAGCCGGACCTGGTCGTGACCTGCGCGCCACCGGAAGGGCGCCGTCAGGTCGCCGAGCCCGTGCTCGTGGTGGAGGTCTTGTCGGAGAGCAGCCGCGACCGCGACCTCGGCAGCAAGCTGCAGCGCTACATCGCCCTGCCCTCGGTGCGCGAGATCTGGCTGATCGACAGCGCGGTGCGTTGGGTCCAGCTCTGGCGGCGGGCGGAGAACGCCTGGATCGTGACCCTGCCGCTTTCCGGCGAGGCGACCTTCCGCAGCGAGGTCCTGGGCGGGGCCGAGATCGCCCTCGACGCGCTCTACCGCAACAGCGGCCTTTGAGCGGCATCGCGGGCGAGGGCCGGGGGATGGAGGAGCCGCGACCGGGCCCTCGCAACGCGCTTACGGACGTAGCCGGGCTTCGCGTCGGCAACGCGCAGGACGTGCGGGTGCGGACCGGCGTCACGGTGGTGATCCCGGACGTTGCCGTACTCGCGGCGGTGGACGTTCGCGGCGGCGCGCCGGGCACGATCAACAGCGAGGCGCTCGCGGCCGGCGGTCTCGTCGACACCCTGCACGCCGTGGTGCTCGCGGGCGGCTCGGCCTTCGGCCTTTCCGCCGCGACCTCCCTCATGGAGCCCCTGGCCCGCGACGGGCGCGGCTTTCGCGACTGGGGGCCCACCGTGCCGCTCGTGGCCGGGGCGATCCTGTTCGATCTCGCCAATGGCGGCGAGAAGAGCGCGGTGGGGCCGTCGCTCTACAGCCGGCTCGCGCTCGAGGCCTATGCCGCGGCCGGGCCCGAGCCGGCGCTGGGCAAGGTCGGGGCGGGGTACGGTGCGCTCGCCGGGCCTCTCGAGGGCGGGCTCGGGACGGCCTCGGTCGTCGATCCAGCGACCGGGGTCACGATCGGGGCGCTCGTGGCGGTCAATTCGCTGGGCGGGGTCACCTTCCCCGACGAGCCGGCCTTTCTCGCGGGCCATCTGGCGCTCGCGGACGAGCTCGGGGAGGTGCCGCCGCCGCGGGCGCCCGCGGGCGCCCGGTTCGAGACCAAGCGGGGGCTCGGCCAGGGCCGGCTCGGTGGCAACACGACGATCGGCGTGGTCGCGACCGACGCGGCACTCGACCGCGACGGGCTGCGGCGGCTCGCGGCGCAGGGCCAGAGCGGGCTCGCCCAAGCGATCCGGCCGGTGCACACGCTGTTCGACGGCGACACGCTGTTCGCGCTCGCGACCCGTGCGGTGCGGCCGCCCGAGCGGCCCGACCTCTTGATCCGGCTCGGCGCGCTCGCGGCCGACTGCGTCGCCCGGGCGGTGATGCGCGGGGTGCAGGCGGCGGTGCGGCTGGGCGAGGCGCCGTGCTGGCGGGAGCGGCTCGGGCAGCGGTCGACCTAGGCGCCTCGTTGCCGATCGGGTTCAGCGGCCGAAGGGGCCGGCGAAGATGAACCAGGCACCGAGTGCGATGAAGGCGAAGCCCACCGCGTAGTTGAGGGTGAAGGGCTCTTTGAGGAACCAGACCGAGAAGACGGCGAAGATCGAAAGTGTCACGACCTCCTGGATCGTCTTCAGTTGGGCCGCGCTGTAGACCGAGTGGCCGATCCGGTTGGCGGGCACGGCCAGCCAGTATTCGACATAGGCGATGAGCCAGCTCACGGTCACCGCTTGCCATAGCGGGATCGACTTGAAACGAAGATGACCGTACCAGGCGATCGTCATGAAGACGTGGGAGAGGATCAGGAAGACGATCGGGACGATACAGGGCGCGAGCGGGCCCGCGCGCTCGAGGAAAGGCGGCATGCTCGCAGGTCCGAACGCTCGAGAGGCACCCTTGAGATGGGCTCGCCCGGCGCGGGCGGAAAGGGTCAGCGGATGGCCTCGAGGATGCTCACGTAAGAGGCGACGCAGGCCCCGCCCATATTGTAGACGCCGGCGATCTCGGCGCCCTCGACCTGCATGGCCCCGGCCTCGCCGCGGACCTGCATGGCGGTCAGCACGTGCATCGACACGCCGGTGGCGCCGATCGGGTGCCCCTTGGCTTTGAGCCCGCCCGAGGGGTTGACCGGGAGCTTGCCGTCCTTCTGGGTCCAGCCCTCGAGGATCGCCTTGGCACCCTGGCCGCGCGGGGTCAGCCCCATGGCCTCGTATTCGAGCAGCTCGGCGATCGTGAAGCAGTCGTGGGTCTCGACCAGGTCGAGATCCTCGAGGCTCAGCCGGGCCCGGTCGAGCGCCCGCTTCCAGGCCTGCTCGCAACCTTCGAAGAGAAGGATGTCGCGCCGGCTCATCGGCAGAAAGTCGGAGACCTGCGCCCAGCCGCGGAACGCCACCGCCTTCTTCATCGCAAGCGCGGTCTCGACATCGGCCAGCACGAGGGCGGCGGCACCGTCGGAGACGAGCGAGCAGTCGGTCCGCTTCAAGGGCCCGGCCACGAGCGGGTTCTTGTCGGAGACGGTGCGGCAGAACTCGAAGCCCAGATCCTTGCGCATCTGCGCCCAAGGGTTGGCGCAGCCGTTCTTGTGATTCTTGGCGGCGATCATCGCGAGCGCATCCGACTGGTCGCCGTGAACCTGGAAGTAGCGCTGCGCGATCTGGCCGAAGACGCCCGCGAAGCCGCCCTCGATGCCGCGCTCTTCCTCGAGGTAGCTGGCCCTGAGGAGGGTGCGACCGATCGCCGGCCCGTCGAGCTCGGTCATCTTCTCGACACCGACCACGAGGACGATCCGCGCTTCTCTGGCCAGGATCGAGCGCAGCCCGGCGTGCACCGCGGCCGAGCCCGTGGCGCAGGCGTTCTCGACGCGGGTGGCGCGCTTGAAGCGCAGCGCCGGGTCGGCCTGGAGGACGAGCGAGGCGGTGAAGTCCTGCTCGACGAAGCCGCCGTTGAAATGGCCGAGCCAGATCTCGTCGACCGCCTCGGCCTCGATTCCGGCATCGGCCAGCGCACCTCTCGCGGCCTCGACCACGAGGCTCTCCACACTCCTGCCCTCGTGCTTGGCGAAGGGCAGATGGTGCCAGCCGACGATGCAGGCGGTCATGCGATCCTCGCCCGGATGGTTGCGCTCGGCCGTTTACTCCGCCACGACCGGCCGACCAAGGGGGGCGGCGGCGCCCCGCCGGCGCGTCACCCGCTCGACATAGCTTCGCTGTGGATCCGCCGTGCTCGCGGGCGGTACGGCCGCGGGCTCGGCCGAGGTCGCCTTGGGCGCGGTTGGCAGGGCCTGGGGCTCGGGCAGGACACCGCGTGCCCTGAGGCCGCCCACCACCGTCTCGAAGACGGCGAGGAACTCCTTGTGCGCGCGGCTGCCGGGGGCGCAATCGCCGATCCAGCGGCCGGCGGCGAAGGCGGCGTCCCAGGAGGGATCGACGGTCAAGGGCGGTGTCGCCGGCTCGCCGAGGCCCGGCAGCGTGCCGAGTTCGAGCCGCCGGCGCAAGAAGCCCGTGCGCACGATCCGAGTCGGCACGATCCAGGCGAGCGGGCCCTTGTCGCGCCGCTCGCGGCGCGCCGTCCGGACATAATGAAGGGTCCGCTGCAAGGTGCTGGCATCGGTCTGGGTGGCGCCCGAAGGGATCAGGAGCCCGGTCGCCATCAAGCAGGCGGCACCCAGCGCCGGGGCGGCGACCGAGGGCAGATCGACCACCACCACCTCGGCCTCGCGGCGGATCGACTCGGCGCGAGCGGCCCAGGCTCCGGCATCGGCCAGATCGCGGATCGGCGAGGTCGCGACCCGGCACGGCAAGAGCCGCTGCGCGCTCCATCGGGTCGCGGTCTGCTGCGGGTCGGTGTCGATCAGGGTCGTGCGCCAGCCTGCCGCCGCGAAGGCGGAGGCGAGGTTGACGGCGAGGGTGCTCTTGCCCACCCCGCCTTTGAGGTTGCCGACCGCCAGCAGCACACCCACGGCCCGCTCCGCTGCCCTGCCGCCGGCGACCCGCCGGCTCGGCTCGAACATATCGTTGACCCTACTCCTTGGCGAGTACAACGGCGCGGGTTAATTTTTGGTTGATAAACCGCGCGCTTCAGCCGCCTCGGCCGCTCGTTCGGTTCAGCCGGTCGTCGATCCCGCGGCGTCGTGGACCTCGCGCGGGGCGATCGCCATCGGGGTCGGCCGCTCGAGCAGGAGCGCGGCCAGCAGCAACACGGCACCCAGGATCAAGAGCACGCGATCGAGCATCGGAGCGGTCTCCGTGCGTCGGGCGGACCGGCGCCCGCCCCTCGCGTTCTACGCGCGCGTCGCCCGGGCGATGTGCGTGATCGCACGCAGCGCTACCCCGCTACGCAGCGGTCGACCGCTCTGTTGCGTCGCTGCAACGAGATCTGATGCGTCGGCGCCGGCCCCCTCGTGCCGGCGGCGCCAGGCGAGGTCCGGGGCGGCCTCGCGCGGCGGCGCCGACCGGCCCGGGCGCGT
>JANWZN010000010.1 GCA_025054575.1 Geminicoccaceae bacterium
TGGCGAGGCGGTCGACTTCGTCCGGGTCGCCCAGCGGCGCGGCTTCCGAACACCAGTCGTCTTGGTCAGCGACGATCTCGACGCGCTCGATCCGGCGGCCGCGATCGAGCTCGGCATCGGTGACCTGCTGGAGAGGGAGGAGCTCGACATCGGTCGGCTGATCCGCTCTCTCCGCTTCGCCATCGCGCGCAAGGCGCGCATCGATCGGCTCGACCATCTCGCGCAGTACGACGACCTGACCGGCCTCGCGAACCGTTCCTTGCTGCGCGATCGGCTCGAGCGAGCGCTTGCGGCAGCTCGGCGCCATCGCACCCACGTCGCGGTGATGGTGCTCGATCTCGACCGGTTCAAAGCGGTCAACGACAGCTTCGGTCATGCGGCCGGCGATCGCGTGTTGTGCGTGGTCGCCGAGCGGTTGCGCGGCCGGGTTCGCGAGACGGATACGGTGGCCCGCCTGGGAGGCGACGAATTCACCCTCGTCGTCGAGAACCTGGCTCGGCCGGAGCACGCGACGCTGGTAGCGCGCAAGCTGCTCGACGCGCTGGAGCCGCCGATCCGCATCGAGACCGGCGACGACGTCCGGATCGGGGCCAGCCTCGGGGTCGCCCTCTATCCCCGTGACGGTGCGGATCCGGGGACCCTCGTGCGGCTGGCCGATGCCGCCATGTACGCCGTCAAGGCCCAGGGCGGCCACGGGTGCCGGTTCCACGATCCGAGCCTGGATCAACGGATGCGGCGCGGCTCGATCCTCGAGCGCGACCTCCGGCGTGCGCTGGAGGGCGAGGAGTTCGTGCTGCACTTCCAGCCGCAGGTCACCCTTTGCGGCGAAGAGATCGGCCTGGCCGCGATCCTGCGCTGGCAGCATCCGGAGCTCGGACTGATCGAGGCCGAGCGCTTCCGGGCGGTGGCCGAGGAGAGTGGGCTGATCGATCCCCTCACCGACTGGATCGTCCGCGGCGCGGTCGAGCGGCTGCGGGAGTGGCGCGATGCCGGCCTCGGCGAGCTTCACGTCAGCGTGCCCGTGCTGTCTCGACGCCAGCTTCTCTGGAGCGACCTCGGTGCGCGGCTGGCGGCCTGTCTCGACGGGGCGGGACTGCCCCGCTTCGTGCTCGAACTCGAGCTCGAGGAGCGGCTCGTGCTCGAGGAGATCGAGGCGGGCGGCGAGGGCCTGCGCGCGCTCGTCGATCTCGGCATGCGGCTCGCCCTCGACCGCTTCGGGGCCGGCGTCGCCTCGCTTCGGCTGCTGCGCGATGCTCCCTTGCGCACCTTGAAGATCGCCCGCGAGATCATCCGCGGGGTTCCGCACGATGCAGGGCGGACCGTGTTCGCGCGCGCCCTCGTCGGTCTCGCCAAGGAGCTCGGGCTGCGGGTGGTGGTCGACGGCATCGACAGCCGGGCCCAGCTCAAGTTCCTCAAATCTGTGGGCTGCGACGCGGTGCAAGCGGTCATCAGTTGTCCGCCGCTGCCGCCCGATGCTTGCGCCGGCTGGCTGCGCGAGGCGGCGACGCGCGACGGGGCCGGCACGAGACGAGACCACGGCTCAACCGGCGCCCGCCATTAGGGCGACCGTCCGGTTGCGACCGCTCCGTTTGGCCGCGTAGAGCGCGCGGTCGGCGCGCTCGACCAGCTCGGTCAGCGGCTCGTCGGTCGCCAACTCGGCTACACCGAGCGAGATCGTGATCCGACCGAGGCGGGTCTTGTCGCGGGTCTGCAGCTGCCGGGTCGCGAGCATTTCCCGCAATCTGTCCGCGACCAGACGGGCAGCGGCGAGGTCGGTGTCCGGCAGGATGACGGCGAACTCCTCGCCGCCGTAGCGGGCGACCACGTCGCGCCCCTTGAAGTGATCGAGGAGCAACGCGGCGACCAGCTTGAGCGCGAGGTCGCCCATTCGATGGCCGTGGAGGTCGTTGAACGCCTTGAAATGGTCGACATCGGCCATGATCAGACTGAGCGGACGCCGCTCGGCGCGCGCCTCGGCGGCGAGGCTCGCCAGAGCGAGGTCGAACCGCTTGCGGTTCGCGAGCCCGGTCAGCGGGTCGGTCAGCGCGGCGGCCCGTGCCGCCTCGAGCGAGCGGCGCAGCTCGCCGATCTCGGCCATCCCGGAAGCGAGCCCGCCTTCCAACCGGCCGGCGATCGCCTGCATCCGATCCGTCTCTTCGCTGATGCGGGCGAGGAGCTCGCCGACCCGTCCGACGTCGAGCGGTTTGCCGACCTGGGCCCGCATGGTCGCCAGCGCCTCGCCACACTCCCGCGTCTCTTGACCGGCCGTGGCGAGCTCGCCCTGCAGCCGACCGACCAGATCGGCCAGCCGCCGACCGTGCTCCTGCAACGAACCCGCCTCGCCGCCACCGAAGAACCGCTCGTAGAGCGCGCGCGACTGGATCACATCCGGCCCGCTGCCCTGCTCCGACATCGCAGCGATCGCCGCGCTCAAGGTCGGGTCCTCGCCCGCGAGATGGGTGAAGGCGACCCGGAAATGATCGGGCGTGGGCGGAATCCCGCGTTGCGCGAGCCAGGCGAGACTGGCTTCCGCGATGCGGTGCACGTCGGCCGACACGCTGGCGTCCTTTCGGCTGGTTAGCGAGGTCCTCATCGTCCTACACCGTATCGATTAACGAACCGTTGACGACGACCATCCGATCTTCTCTGCTTTGGCCGGATGCATCTGTGCATCGCGGGACAGCGCCGAACCCGGAGCTTCCTCGGAGGGGTCGCCATGATCCATCTTCTGCTCGGCGGTGTCGTCGCCTACGGCGTCGCCGTCACCGGAATGTACCTCTTGCAAGACACGCTGCTGTTCCCCCGGGCAGCGGTACGCTTCCCGGCTTCGGCGCTGCCCCCGCGGGCCGAGCGGGTGGTCCTCCAGTCGGTCGACGGCGATCCCTTGGTCGGCACCTTGCTGCCCGCCCTCGGCACCAGCCGCGGGCTGCTCGTCGGTTTCGGCGGTAACGCTTGGAACGCCGACGATCTCGCCCTCTTCCTCGGGGAGCGGGCACCGGACTTCGACCTCGTCGTGTTCCATTATCGCGGCTACCAGCCGAGCGGCGGTCGACCGAGCGAGCATGCGCTCTACGCCGATGCCGTGACCGTCCACGACTGGGCGGTCGGGCGGCTGGCGCCGCCGCGGGTCTATGCGGTGGGCTTCAGCCTCGGCTCGGCGGTCGCCGCCTACCTGGCTTCGCAACGCCAGCTCGACGGCCTCGTCCTCGTCACACCGTTCGACTCGATCGAGGCGATCGCCCTCGAGCGCTACCCGTGGGTTCCGGTACGGGCGCTGCTGCGACACCCCTTCCGGGCCGACGCTCACCTGCGCGGCCGCGATCTGCCGGTAGCGGTCATCGCCGCGAGCGAGGATCGCATCGTGCCCAAGGAGCGGACCGAGGCCTTGGCCGCGATGCTGGCGCGTCCCGTTCTCGTGGCGAGCGTGCCCGACGCCACCCACAACGGCATTTACGATCACGAGCTGTTCGATCGCCTCTTCCGGCAGGCGTTCGCTCGTTTGGACGATGCCGACCGCGCCGCTCGCGAGCGCGGCGAACCCTCGCGCACCAGGGCCGCGGAGGCGGTGGGCGGCTGACCGATCGCCGTCTCGCTGGCGGCTCGGGGAAACGAGGCCGCCCTTCATCGACCGCCGCCGGCGCTCGCCGCCGCAGCGGCCGTCGCGACCTCGAGCTTCGCCAGCTCGACCTCGACGCGCGTCGCGAGCTCGGCGAGGACACGGGCGAGCGCCGGCTCGCAGCTCGCTCGGTCCATTTCGCCGAGGCCGCGCGCCAGCGCTCGCACGGTGCCCGGCTGCACCGCGCCCGCGAGAAGCCCCAGCTGGAGCTCCTCCAAAAGGTCGAGCAAGGTCGTCGCGTGCCGGATCGTTCGGCGCCGTCGATCGCTCGCCTCGTCCACCTGCTGCAAGGCGATCAAGGCGTCGATCCCGGCCAAGGGGCCGACCGGGGCCGCCCCGCCGGCGCGGGGCCCGGTAACAGGACCACTCGTGCCGAGGTCGGCGAGGGGCCAGGAGCCGTCCTGCCGGCCCGTGCGCCGTATCCGACCTCCGGCACCGGTTGCGACCGTCCACTCCACGCGCATGGGCTGATCCTCCGCACCCTGCGCCGAAAGTCTGACCGAAATTGGTTTAAGAACGGTTGACGAGAATCGAGGGCTACCCGGCAGTTCGTGCCGGGGAGGGCAAGAATTTCCGGCCGAAGGTTGCAGAGCCCCAGACGGATCGCCCGGGGGGAGCGGATTCGGCGGCTCTGGCACGATGATGGCTAACGCTCGAGCGCGGTCGGTGCGCAGCGGCGCATCGGAGCGGACGGGAGCGGATCGTGCGGTTGGCCATCGACGCGAGGGTGCCAAGGAGAGCGAGCGGAGCGACGCGCGTGCGGGTGCGCGCGCTGCTGCTCCTTCTGACGCTGCTCGGCGCGTTGCCGGTTGCCGCGCGGGCCACCTCGCGGATCAAGGACGTCGCCGATTTCGAGGGTGTGCGGGAGAACGTGCTGATCGGCTACGGTCTCGTCGTCGGGCTCAACGGTAGCGGCGACTCCCTGCGCAACTCGGTGTTCACGCAGGAAAGTCTGGTCGCGATGCTCGAGCGGCTCGGGGTCGGCACGCGCGGCGTGAACCTCAACACCCGCAACGTCGCGGCGGTCATGGTCACCGCGACCTTGCCGCCGTTCGCCCGCCAGGGAACGCGCATCGACGTCGCGGTCAACGCCATGGGCGACGCCAAATCGCTGCTCGGCGGCACTTTGCTCGCGACACCGCTCCTCGGCGCCGACGGCGAGGTGTATGCGGTGGCCCAGGGGGCGCTCGCCGTGGGCGGGTTCGAGGCCCGAGGTGCCGCCCAGTCGGTCACCCGGAACGTCCCGACCAGCGCCCGATTGCCCGCCGGGGCGATCGTCGAGCGCGAGGTACCCTTCGCCCTCGATTCGCTGCCGGAGATCCGACTCGCACTGCGCAATCCCGATTTCACGACGGCGCAGCGCATCGCCACGGTGATCAACAGCCGCATCCCGGGCGAGCCCGCGCGTGCCACCGACCCGGCCACCGTCCGGCTGCCGGTGCCGGCCGCCTGGCGCGGCCGCGTCGCCCAGCTCTTGAGCGAGATCGAACAGCTGCCGGTACAGCCCGACAGCCCCGCGCGGATCGTCATCGACGAAGCCTCGGGCATCATCGTCATGGGCGACAAGGTGCGGATCAGCCGGGTCGCCGTCGCCCAGGGCAACCTCACCGTGCGCGTGACCGAGACTCCCCAGGTGAGCCAGCCCAATCCGCTGGCCAGCGGCGAGACGGTGGTCGTGCCCCGCACCAACGTCGAGGTCGACGACCAGCGCGAGCGCCGCATGGTCGTCCTCGAGCCCGGCGCCACCCTCGACGCGCTCGTCGACGGTCTGAACGCGCTCGGCGTCGGGCCGCGCGACATGATCGCGATCATCCAGGCGATCAAGGCCGCCGGAGCGCTGCAGGCCGAGATCGAGGTGATGTGATGGATACCCGTGCGCTGCCTCTTGCTTCCGCCGCTCCGTCCGCCTCGTCGCCCGCGCCGGCCGCGCCCGATCGCGCGGCGCGGATCGACGCCGTCGCCACGGAGTTCGAGGCCGTCTTCTTGTCCCAGATCGTCCGCGGGATGAGCACCGGTCTGGGCCCGGACGGCCTCTTCGGCAAAGAACCGTTCGGCAGCCTGCTGGCGGACGAATATGCGCGCTTGCTCGCGCGCGCGGGCGGCATCGGGATCGCCGATGCGACCCGGCGCGAGTTGCTGCGGCTGCAGGAGGCGGGGCGATGAGCGGGCTCGAACGGGTGGTCGTGCTGCTCGCGCTGATCGAAAAGCTGTGCGAGGTCATGGCGCGGGAGAACGATTGCGTTCGCCGCTTCGCGCTCGATCCCTTGAGCGAGCTGCAGGCCGAGAAGAGAACGCTCGCGCAGGCCTACGAGAAGGAGCTGGACCGGCTCCGGCGGGAGCCCGAGCTGCTCGGAGCCCTGCCCCTCGAGCCTCGCCGCCAGCTCGAGGAGGCGATGCGCCGGATGCGGGCGGCGGCGCGGCGCAATGCCGAAGTCCTGAGCGCCGCCAAGACGGTGAGCGAACGGCTCTTGCGGCGATTGAGCGAGGCGCTGGCCGAAGAGCCGCGCCATGGCGCGCTCGCCTCGGGCGCTGCCCCGCGCGGTCGCGTCATCGCGATGAGCGTCGATCGTCAGGTCTGAGGAGAGCGCCCGATGAGCCTCGGCAACACGCTCCGGATCGCCGTGAGCGGGCTCGCGACCGCGCAACGAGCTCTCGCGGTCACCGCCCAGAACGCCACCAACGCCACCACCGAGGGCTATGTCCGCAAACGGCACGTCCAGGAGACCCTGGCGATCGACGGTCAAGGGCAGGGCGTGCGGCCGCTCGCGCCGCAGCGCGTGATCGACGAGTTCCTCACCGCCGAACTCAGGGTCCAGACGGGGCGGCTCGCTCGCAGCGCGGCCATCGCCGAGCTGATGGGGCGGGCCGAGGCGGCCGTGTTCGGATCGCCCGGTGAGACCGGCAACGGGATCCCGAACCGACTGGCGCGGCTTTCGAGCGCGGCCGAAAGCCTCGCCAACGATCCGAGCAAGATCCCGCTGCGCGCCGCGCTGGTCGGTGCCGCGCAGGATCTCGCCCGCGAGATCGCGCGCGCCGGCGAGCAGGTGCAGGCGCTGCGGCGCGATGCCGATCAGCGGATCGACCGCCTCGTCGATTCGATCAACGCCGACATCGCCGCCCTGCACGAGGTCAATCTCGAGGTCGGCCGCGGCAAGCCGAGCGCCGAGCTCGAGGACCGCCGCGACCGGCTGCTCCAGGAGCTCGCACGCAAGCTCGACATCGCCACCTATCGGCTGGATGACGGCCGGACGGCCGTCTTCCTGCGCGGCGGTCAGCCACTCCTCGAGGGTGGGCCGCGGGTGCTCGTCTACACCCCGGCCCCGGTCGTCGACGCGACGACCCTGTTCGAGCCGATCACGATCTACAGCCGGAAAGATATCGACCCCGCCACCGGTGCGCCGCTGCCGGGGGCGATCGGCGCCACGCTCGTCACCGGCGGCCTGCGCGCCGCCCTGCCGCCCGAGCTCGAAACCGGGACGCCCGCCGACGAGGCGCTGATCGTCCGCTCGCCGCTCGCGAGCGGCGAGCTGCAGGGTCTGCTCGAGGTGCGCGATCGGCTCCTGCCCGAGCTCGCCGATCGGCTCGACGAGCTCGCGCGAATCACCCGCTTCGCCTTGAACGCGGCCCACAACGCCGCGGTCGCCTGGCCGCCGCCCGAGAGCCTGACCGCCACCCGGATCGAGGACGGCACCTTCGACGCCTCGGCCCGCGCCGGCACGGCGTGGCTCGCCGTCGTCGACCGCGCGACCGGCACGACGCTGCAGACGATCGCGATCGATCTGACGGCCGACTTCGCCACGCTCGTGGCCCAGCTCGACGCCGACCTCGCCGGTCACGGCGACGCCTCGGTGGACGCAGAGGGGCGGCTCGCGATCGCCTTGGATCCGGGCAAGGGCATCGCCTTGGCCGACGGCGACGGGACCGTCACCGTCACCGACGCGCTCGGCCACAGCTGGGTTTACGGCTTCGCCCACTATTTCGGCCTCGACGACCTGCTCGTGGCCGAGCCGGACCGGCCGACCGCCTTGTCGGTGCGCGCCGATCTCGTGGCGCAGCCCGGCCGGCTCGCGACCGCCAAGCTCGATGTCGACCTCGGGCCGCCGGCCGTGGCGAGGCTCGGCGGGGCCGGCGACAATCGCGGGATCCAAGCACTCGCCGCCGCCTTCGAGCGGCGCGTGCAGACCGTTGCGCGCGGGGCGCTCGACCCGGCCAGTGCCACGATGGGAAGCTATGCCGCCGATCTGCTCGGGCTCACCGCCGTCGAGGTCGCCCGCTCGAACGATGCGGCCGAGGCCGATCGCGCGATGGCCGAGGAGCTCGAAAGCCGATCGAGTGCGATCTCGGGGGTCAACATGGACGAGGAACTCGCTCGGCTCGTTCTCTACCAGCAGAGCTACGGGGTCGCGGCCCGCCTCGTCCAGATCACCAACCGGATGTTCGACGAGCTCATGGAGCTCGCGCGCTGAGGAACGCCCATGACCACGCGGATCGGCGATCTCGTCCACAGCCATCGCCTGACCGGCAACATCCTGCAGATCCAGGCCCGCGTCCGCGATGCGCAGGCCGATATCGCGAGCGGCACGCGGGCCCAGCGCTGGTCCGAGCTCGCCGACCGGGCGGGCTTTCTCGCCGCGACCCGCCAGGAGCGGGCGCTGGTCGAGCGGCTCGCCGCCGAGAACGACAAGGTCCTGGGTCGCTTGAACACCATGGACGCCACCCTCGGCAGCCTCGGCGAGCTCGCCCAGCGCTTTCGCACCCTGCTCGTCGCCCGGCTCGGCGAGCCGGGACCGAGCACGCTGCCGCTCGACCAAGAGATCGAGCAAATGGCGAGCGAGCTCGCGGGCCTCCTCAATCGGCAGCTCGACGGACGCTACCTCTTCGCCGGCAGTCGGACCGACGCGCCACCGGTCGAGCTCCCCGAACCCTTGCCGACCGTGGCCGATCCCACGCTCTATTACAAGGGCGATGCGGTCGAGCTCGCTGTCCGTGCGGACGTCGGTGTCGAGATCGCTTATGGTGTGACCGCGGCGGCGGCCCCGTTCGCCCAGCTGATCGGCGCGCTGGGCCGCGCCCACGCCGCCCATCTCGCCAACGATCGAGCCGGTCTCGAACAAGCGCTCGACGTCGCAGCCGCCAGCATCGAGGGCATCGCCGCCGAGCGGGCCCGGGTCGGTGTCACGGCGGCGCGCCTCGAGGGGATCCTCGAGGGACAACGCGGCGCCCTGGTCCGGCTCGACGAGCTGATCGCCGGGGTCGCCGAGACCGATCTCGCGGAAGCCACGACCCGGCTCGCCCGGGATCAGGCGGCCCTCGAGGCGAGCTATCTCGTGACGGCGCGGCTCTATCAGACGAGCCTCGCCGAATATCTGCGCTGAAGAGCCAGCGTTAAGGCGGCGTCAACCTACGGCTGCTAGGCTCGCACGCATCCCGCACGACGGAGACACCTCATGGAACTCTCCTCTCCCTCGCCGGCCGGTCCCGCGCTCCCGCTGCCGGCCCTGCCGGAAACAGCGGCCGAAGCGGCCCGCTGCGCCCCGCTGCACGGGCCCCTCGGCTTTCCGGCCGGGCTTCCCGGTTTTTCCGAGTTCCGGTCCTTCCGGCTCGAGCCCTTGGGCCCCGCCGCTGGCGATTTCCTGCTGCTCGCTTGCGAGGAGGAGCAGGGCCCGCGCTTCATCGTGCTGCCCGTGCGCGAGCCGGCCGCTCTCTTCGGCGACGCGCTCGTCGCCGAAGCGGCCGCGCTCGCCGGGGTCGAGCCGGACGAGCTCTGCTTCTTGCTGCTCGTCACGCTCGTGCCGGGCCCGGGCGACCGCGAGGCGTTCGTCAATCTGCGCGCCCCGCTCTTGGTCGATCTCCGCCACCGGCTCGCCCGCCAGCTCGTGCTGGCCGATGCGCGCCTGCCTTTGCGTCATCGCCTGGAGCGCCGTGCCGCGGCCTGAGCCGGCTCGCAGGCCGCGGCCCCGGCGCGGGGAAGGGCGGCGGCGGGTCCTCGCGCGCTGCGCGGGATCAGGGGTCTGGAGCGTCGATCGCGCGGCCCCTGCCGGAGCGCCGGCGGGGCTGCTAGGACGCGGGCGATGCGCGTGCTCGCCCCCTCTCCGCCCGTTTGCGCCTCGCCGCCCCGGATCTGGCTCCTGCTCGGCGACAAGCCGGGCGACAACGCCCAGGTGCTGGAACTCGCCCGTGCGCTGGGCGAGCCTTTTCTGATCAAACGGCTGATTCCGCGGCCCGAGTGGGCGCTCGGCAAGCCGCGCTTCCGGCCGACCCTCGAGCATCTCGACCCGGCCCGCTCCGACCCCCTCGAGCCGCCCTGGCCGGAGCTCGTGCTGACCATCGGAAGGCGGCCCTCGATGGCCGCACTCTGGCTGCAGGAACAGAGCGCGGGGCGAACCCGCCTCGCCATCGTCGGCCGGCCCAAGCGCTGGCCCGAGCGCTTCGCCCTGATCCTCGCCCCGGCGCAGTACGCGGTGCCCGAGGCGGCCAATGTGGTCCGCCTCGAGCTGCCGCTGTTGCGCCCCGATCCGGAGCGGCTCGAGGCCGCCGCGGCGCGCTGGCGCGAGCGTCTTTCGGCCCTGCCGCGGCCGCTCACCGCGGTGCTGATCGGCGGCGAGACCAAGCCCTACCGGCTCGATGTCGCCGTCGCCCGGCGCCTGGCGCGCGAGCTCGCGACGCTGCGGGCGCGCGAAGGCGGCACGCTCTGGGTCACGACGAGCCGGCGCACGGCCCCGGCGGTGGCCGACGCGCTCGAGGCAGCGCTCCCGCCCGGCACCCCCTTCTATCGCTGGCGCGCCGAGGATCCGCCCGAAGCCAACCCCTATCCCGGCCTCCTGGCGCTGGCCGATCGCTTCGTGGTGACCGGCGACAGCGTCTCGATGCTGGTCGAGGTGGCCCGCCTCGGCCGGCCGCTCGCGATCTTCCCCCTGCCGGTACGGACCGACCCGGCGACCAGCCTGCGCCGGGCGGTCGGGCGCGCGCTCGCGCCGGAGGGCCCGGCCGCCGCCCTGGGCGATCTCGGCCGCCGCCTCGGGCTTTTCGGCTTTCCTCGCGAGCTCGAGCGCATCCACCGGCTGCTGTTCGAAAGCGGCCGCGCCGTACGGCTGGGCGAGCCCTTTCCGCCGCCCGGCTCGCCGCCGCCGGACGAGCTCGACCGGGCGGTCGCCCGGCTGCGCGCCCTGCTCGACGGGTCCGGTCCGGCGGGGGAGGAGACCGCCGCGTCCGATGGCGGTTGAGGCCGGCCGGGCTCAAGCCGCACGACTGCCGCGCTGGCGCGGGACCGGCAGATATTCGACGCCGCCCCCCTGGCGGCGCACCGGCTGCGGATAGAGGGTCATGAGCTCGAGGATCTCGCTCGGCATGTCGGTCGAGACCGGGAGCCCGAGCGCCTTCGCCTCCTCGGCCGAGATCGGGTAATCGTGAGTCCAGGTGCCGGTCGCGAGCTTGGCCGCGATCTCGCGCGCGCGGGCCTCCTCCATGCGCCTGCGGAGGAGGGCGGTCGCCGCGGCCTCGACCTGGGCGATCGCCTTGCGGCCGACATCGGCGAGCAGGAGCGTCCGGTCGTCCACCTCGGCGATCGGCTTGCTCTCGACCACCTTGAGGATCGAGGCCGCGGGCATCCCGTCGAGCTGCGGGTCGATCGGTCCCAGCACCGAGTGCCGGCACATCACGATCTCGTCGGCCGCGAGCGCGATCAGCGTGCCGCCCGACATCGCCAGATGCGGCACGAACACCGTGACCTTGCCCTCGTGCGCCTCGATCGCCCGGGCGATCTGCAACGCGGCGAGCACGAGCCCGCCCGGCGTGTGCAGGACGATGTCGAGCGGCAGTTTCGGATCGGTGAGCTGGATGGCCCGCAGCACCTCTTCGGAATCGTTGACGTCGATGTAGCGGAGCAGCGGGAAGCCCAGGAGGCTCATGGTCTCCTGGCGATGGACGAGAAGGATCACCCGCGAGCCGCGCTGCTCTTCGATCTGGGCGATCTTGCGGGTGCGCATCGCCTCGAGCCAGCGTCGCTGGAGGACCGGCTGCAGCGCCGAGACCATGAAGAAGAGCCAGAACAGGTCCATCAGTCCCACGGCCCGATCCCTCCGCGCCGCCCGCCGTCGGGCAGAAAGCCCCACACGCCCTCGTCGGCGTAGAACGGCCGATAGCGCCGGCGCGGCCGCCGCATCGCGGGGGCCAGGAGCCAGCCGGCCACGAACCCGCCGATGTGCGCCCACCAGGCGATCCCGCCCGTCCCGTCGCCCTCGCCGAGGGTCAACAGGCCCGGGACGATCTGGGTCAAAAACCAGAAGGCCGCGAACACGATCGCCCGCACTTCGACGAAGAAGGGCAGGAACAGGACCGGCACGACGAGGACGAGGCGGGCGCGCGGGAACAGCCGCGCATAGGCCCCGATCACCCCGGCGATCGCTCCCGAAGCACCGACCGCGGGCACGGTCGAGCCGGCATGGACGAGCGCGTGCGCGAAGCCGGCGGCCAGCCCGCAGGCGAGGTAGAAGGCGAGGTAGCGGCCGGCTCCGAGCCGGTCCTCGACTGCCGGGCCGAAGACCAGGAGCGTCCACATGTTGAACAACAGATGGAGAAACCCGCCGTGCAGCCACATATGGCCGAAGAACACCCGCCAATCCCACAAGCTCGGCGGATCGCGCAGGGCCTGGGGGCCGAAGAAGCGAGCCGGCACGAGCCCGTGCTCGTAGAGGAACCGCGCGAAGGCGCGCGGCGGCAGGCCCGCCTCGAAGAGGTAGACGAGCACGCACAGCCCGATCACCGTCCAGGTGACGAGCGGCGGATAGCGGGTGGCCACACCGTCACGGACGGGAAGCAAGGCCGTCTCCCTGGCATGGTGCGCGCCCTCCTATCAGGGGGCCTGCGGGCGGTGAAGGCCGGTCGGCGGCCGCCTCGAGCGGAGCGGGGCGCGCGCATCGTCGCGCCCGGCGCGCCGTGGTTGAGCCGTGACGTCCGCTCGTGCTAGCGAGCACGCTCGGTCGAAGGCTAGAGGCCGGGGGACGCTTCCGATGAAGCCCTGCGTGTTCGTCCACACCAACCACAAGCAGTATCTGGGCGCGCTCGTCTCCGCCTATTCCATGAAGCGGAACTCGCGCACGCCCGACGCCTTCGAGGTCCGGCTGATCGAGCACGAGAAATACAAAGCCTTCTTCGACCGCTACGAGGGCCGCGAGTACCGCCGCGACGGCTCGACCCGGCGCTGGCTCAACGACGACCTGCAGTCCTTCACGCCGCTTCGCTTCACCCCGCCCGAGCTCATGGGTTACCAGGGCAAGGCGGTGGTGGTCGACCCGGACGTGTTCGCGGTCCAGGACGTGATGGAGCTCCTCTCCCGCGACACGCAGGGCAAGGCGATCTGGTGCCGGATGCGGGGCACCGGCCCGCTCGCGCACTTCGCCTCGAGCGTCATGCTGCTCGACTGCGCCAAGCTCACGCATTGGAAGCTAGAGGAGGACTTCGACAAGCTGTTCCGCATGGAGCGGGACTACAAGGACTGGATGAACCTAGAATACGAGGACAAGTCGACGATCGGCCTCTTCGAGCCCGAGTGGAACGACTTCGACAAGCTGACGCCGAAGACCAAGATGCTCCACAATACCCGGCGGATGACCCAGCCCTGGAAGACCGGGCTGCCGGTCGACTTCGTGCCGGCGGAGCGCTCGATCATCCCGGGTCTCGCCCTCCTCAAGCGGGCGCGCCGGCGGCTGTTCGGCGAGTACGCTTTCCTCGGCCATTACAAGAAGCACCCCGATTCGAACCAGGAGCGGTATTTCTTCCAGCTCCTGCGCGAGTGCCTCGAGCAGGGCATCGTCGACGAGGCGCTCCTGAAAGAGCACATGGCGAGGAACCACATCCGTCACGACGCGCTCGAGTTGGTCGAGCGCGTGCCGCCGCTGCCGAAGGCGGCGTGAGCGGCTTCGCACGGCCCTCCGGGCGGCGACCGGACGAACTGCGGCCGGTCGCCCTCGAGCCCGGCTGGAGCCGGCACGCCGAGGGCTCCTGCCTGGTCCGCATGGGCCACACCGTGGTGTTGTGCACCGCCAGCGTCGAGGAACGGGTGCCGGCCTTCCTGCGCAACACCGGCAAGGGCTGGGTGACCGCCGAATACGGCATGCTGCCCCGGGCCACCACCACCCGCGGCGAGCGCGAGGCGGCGCGCGGCCGGCAGTCGGGCCGGACCCAGGAGATCCAGCGCCTGATCGGCCGCTCGCTGCGCGCCGTGACCGACCTCGAGCTTTTGGGCGAGCGGCAGATCGTGGTCGACTGCGACGTGCTGCAGGCCGACGGCGGCACCCGCTGCGCCGCGATCACCGGCGGCTACGTCGCCCTCCACCAGGCCCTCGCGCGGCTCGTGCGGGCGGGCGAGCTGCCGCGGCTGCCGCTCCGCGAGCCCGTGGCCGCGGTCTCCTGCGGGGTGGTGGGCGGCACCGCCCTCCTCGATCTCGATTATGCCGAGGACAGCGTCGCCCAGGCCGACGGCAACTTCGTCCTCTCCGCCTCGGGCGGGGTGGTCGAGATCCAGCTCACCGCCGAAGACCTGCCGCTCGGCGACCACCACGTGGCCGCACTGCGGGCGCTGGCCGAGCGCGGCATCGCCGAGCTCGTCGCCCTGCAGCGCCAGGCGATCGCGACGGTCTGAACGGTGCGAAAGCTGGCGGCCGGCGACCGCCTCATCGTCGCCACCCACAACCCGGGCAAGCTCGCCGAGTTCCGCGCCCTGCTCGCGCCGCGCGGGATCGAGGTGATCGGCGCCGGCGAGCTCGGGCTCGAAGCACCGGCCGAGACCGGCACGAGTTTTTTGGAGAACGCCCGGCTCAAGGCGCTGGCCGCGGCGCGCGCGAGCGGGCTGCCGGCGCTCGCCGACGACAGCGGCCTCGAGGTCCGCGGCCTCGACGGCGCCCCGGGCCTCGCCACCGCCGATTGGGCCGGGCCCGAACGCGACTTCGCGCGCGCCATGCGGCGGGTGCGCGAGGAGCTCGTCGCCCGCTTCGGCTCGATCGACCGGGCCGATCGGCGCGCCGCCTTCGTGGCCGTCCTCTGCCTCGCCTGGCCGGACGGCCGGGTCGAATGCGCCGAAGGTCGGGTCGAGGGCGAGATCGCCCCCGAACCGCGCGGCACGGGCGGCTTCGGCTACGATCCGCTCTTCGTACCCGACGGCGAGAGCCGCACCTTCGGCGAGATGCTGGCGGCGGAGAAGGAAGCGCTCTCGCATCGCGCCAAGGCGATGGCGGCGCTGCTCGCGCGCTGCTTCGCCGAGCCCGACCACGGCTAGCCGGTCGGCTCGGCCGACTAGGGGGCACGCCGACTTCGAGCGGCTCGCGACGGCCCGGGCGGGATTGCGCGGACCGCGCGAAGCTGCCATCTCTCCGGGCGCGTGGGGCCGTAGCTCAGCTGGGAGAGCACCTGCTTTGCAAGCAGGGGGTCGGCGGTTCGAGCCCGCTCGGCTCCACCACGACTGCCCCAGCCAGGCCGATACGGCGTCGCCGCCTCCGCGGCGTATCTCGTTCCCCTGTCGTCACCGCGTGT
This sequence comes from Geminicoccaceae bacterium, assembly GCA_025054575.1. Lineage (GTDB taxonomy): Bacteria > Pseudomonadota > Alphaproteobacteria > Geminicoccales > Geminicoccaceae > JANXAZ01. Next base: position 15,143 of record JANWZN010000010.1, read on the forward strand.
GGCCGACGAGCCCACACGAGCTCCGACCGCAGCTGCCGCCCGCTCAGCCCACCCGCGGGCCCATCAGGAGATCCGGCAGCCAGGTGGCGAGGCCCGGCACCAGGCAGAGGATCACGATCTCGAGCACCATCAAGAGCATGAAGGGCAAGGCGCCCTTGAGGATGGTGGGCAGCGGTACGTCGGGCGCGATCCCGTTGATCACGAACAGGTTGAGGCCCACCGGCGGGGTGATCAGCCCGAGCTCCATGTTGAGGGTCAAGATCACCCCGAACCAGACCGGGTCGAAGCCGGCATTGACCAGGATCGGCAGGATGATCGGGGTGGTCATGAGGATGATCGCCGCGGGCGGCAAGAAGCAGCCCGCAACCAACAGAAGAACGTTGATCCAGAACAAGAGAACCCAGCGGTTCACCTCGAGCGCCGCGATCCCTTGCGCGATCGACTGGGTGACGTAGAGGCTCGAGAGCATGTAGCCGAACAGGATCGAGGTCGCGATGATCATGAGGATCATCGTCGATTCGCGGATCGTCGCCTCGAAGATCGGCCACAGCTCGCGCGGCCGCCAGACCCGGTAGACGAGGACGACCAGCAAGAGACAGAGCACGGCACCGACGCCGGCCGCCTCCGACGGTGTCGCGATCCCGCCGTAGAGCGCCCACACCACGCCCGCGATCACGACGAGGAAGGGTACGACCCGCGGCAGGATCGCCAGCCGCTCGGCGAGCGAGGGGCCGGGGCCGGCGGGCCGGTGCGCGCCGCGCCGCAGGCTCGCGATCACGGCCCAGAGCGCGAACAGGCCCGTGAGCAGCAGTCCCGGCACGATGCCAGCGAGGAACAGCCGGCCGATCGAGGTCTCGGACGCGATCCCGTAGAGGATCATGGTGATCGAGGGCGGGATCAGGATGCCGAGCGTACCGCCGGCGGCGATCGCGCCCGTGGCGAGATCGGCCGGAAAGCCGCGCCGGCGCATCTCGGGGATGCCCATCTTGCCGATCGCCGCGCAGGTCGCGGGCGAGGAGCCGGTCAGCGCGGAAAAGAGCGCGCAGGCGCCGATGTTGGCGACGACGAGATTGCCCGGCACCCGCCACAGCCAGCGGGCGAGCGCCTCGTAGAGATCGGCACCGGCGCGCGAGGCGGCGACCGCCGCCCCCATCAAGACGAACATCGGGATCGAGACGAGGGTGAAGTCGTTGAGCCCGGCAAAGAGCGTGTCGGCCAGGTTGGCGAGCGCGATCGGCCCGTCGACCGCGAGCAGGAAGCCCAGGGCCACGAGCCCGAGCGCGAAGGCCACGGGCGTCCCCGTCGCGAGGACGAGGACGGTGACGAGGCCGATGAGCGCACCCAGCGCCAGCGGGCTCAAACCGCGACCTCGTGCGGCGTGCCGAAGGGCGGGCGACGGCCGGTCGCGATCTGCCAGATCTCGGCGACGTATTGCAAGGTCAACAGAAGCGATCCCACGGGCAGCGCGAGATAGGGGATCCAGAGCCGTGCCCGCCACATCGAGCTGGTCTTGAGATCGAGGCTCCAGGCCTCCCACCACCATTCGAGCGAGGTTGCGAAGACCACGAGGCAGAAAACGAAACCGAGGGCGGCGGCGATCAGGCCCAGCGCCCGGCGCGCCCGCCCCTCGAGCCACAGCGGCAGAAGCTCGACCACGACATGGCCGCGGACGAGGAGGACGTAGGGTGCGGCCAGGAAAGTCGAGGCGACCAGCGCGAAGGTCACGAACTCGTTCTGCCAGATGGCCGAGCGGCCGAGCCCGTGGCGGACCACCAGCATCTGACAGATCACCGCGATCGCGGCGACCAGGAGCCCGGCGGCCACGAACGCAGCCGCCCGCGAGAGCCCGCTCACGATCCGGGCGTAGGTCTCCATCGCGTGCCTCGACGCGCGGTCGGAGGGACCGGTCGCCGCGCCCTCAAGGCACGGCGAGCGCCTTTTCGATCAGTGCCTTGCCGCCCGGCACCTGCTCGGCGAAGGTCTTGTAAGAGGTCTGCCAAGCGATCGCCTGCCACTTCTCGACCTGAGCGGGTGTCAGAGTCACGACCTTGCGGCCGGCCTTCTGGAAGGCTTCGACCATCTGTTCGTCGAGCTTCTTGCTTTCGGCGAAGAAGTAGTCCTCGCTCTTCTTGGCGGCGGCGAGCAGCACGTCTTTCTGCTTGGCGTCCAGCCGCTCGAAGCTGCGCTTGGCGATCAGCACCGGCTCGTACATGAACCACAGCGCCGTGTCGCCCGGCGCGGTGATGCAATCGAGCTGCTCGTAGAGCCGGAAGGAGACGAAGCTCGCGGTCGAGGTGTCGGTCGCGTCCGCCACCCCGGTTTGCAAGGCACTGTAGACCTCGTTCGACGGGATCTGGACGATCGAGGCGCCGGCGCCGGCCCACATCTCGGCGAAGGTCGCCCCGGCCGAGCGGATTTTCAGGCCCTTGGCGTCCGAGGGCTCGAGGATGCAGCGGTTCTTGGCGCCGAAGGCGCCGGCGAGCCAGGCATCGGCCAGGACGAGGATGCCCGCGTCCTCGATGATCTTCTTGATCTCGGCCATGAACGGGGAACCGTTGAGCCGGCGGGCGCGCTCGTGGCTGAGCACGAGCCCGGGCATCAGCGTGGCGCCGAACTGCGGGTGGCGGCCCGAAGCATAGTCGAGCGGAAACGCCGAGATGTCGATCTGGCCCTTCAGCATGGCGTTCCACTGCTCGGTCGCCTTGACGAGCGAAGCTCCGGGAAAGACCTTGATCGTGAGCCCGACATTGGCCTTTTCGACCTCGCGGGCGATGATCTGCACCATCTCGTCACGGACGTCACCCTTGCCACCCGGGAATTGGTGGCTCGCTTTGAGCTCGATCTGAGCCTGCGCCGCGCTCGTGAGCAACAGAAGCCCGAGCGCGATGGTCCAGGGTCCGCGCATCTCGCCTCCCGTCCGCAGCGTCCCGTTCGCCTCGCTGCTTAGCCGCCCGGGGGCGGGCTTTCCAGCCCGTGGGCTCGGGCGGCCGCGGCCGTCAGCCGCGCTCGAAGCGGCGGTCCTGTTCGCGCAACGCCCAATAGACCGCCCCCAACGCCAAGAGCGTCGCGGCCAGGCCGATGATCTTCAAGGCCTCGGTCTCGGCGAGGTCCATGATGATGAGCTTGCGCAGGATCGCGAGCAGGGCGAGCAGCACGACCGTGCGGGCCTGGACGATGCCCTCGCGTCGTTCGACCGCGACCAAAAGCGAGCGCTTGAACTCGAGCGCGATGATGACGGTGAAGACCATGCCGAACACCCGCTGGAACGCGGCGTGCTCGGTGACGTCGAGCTGGCCTTTGAGGACGAGGCTGATCGCGACCTCGAGCATGAGGTTCCAGATCGCGGCGACGACGATCACGGCGATGGCACCGGTGAGCAGCAAGACGATCACCTGCTCGAACCGTTCGTAGAGGCCGAGCACCCGCCAGCGGCCGCGGGCGGCGTCGAGCTCGCGCCGCAGCAAGCCGGGATCGCGCTTCTGGGACGGGGACCCGATGCTCATCCCGTCACCCCCGGTCGCAATTGCCAGAGCCAAGTCTCGGAGAGCGCGCGGTCGGCGAGGCGCAGCCAGGCGCGCAGCTCGACCGGCTCGCGCCCGGGTGCGTGCAGGTCGAAGAGGATGCGTAGCCGTCGCGTGCCGGGGACGGGCTCGGCCAGGACGGCCAAGAGCCTACCGCGGCTCGCGCTCACCACCGGCTCGGGCACGGTGCCCGCGGGCAGCGCGTCGAGGGCGCGGCCCTCGAACTCGACGACGATGCGGAAGATGTCGAGGGCTCTGGGCTTGCCGGGCTCGTGGCCGCGGCCGACCCGGGTCGCGGCGACGGTCGCGAGGCCGCGCGGTGCGTAGGGGTCCTCCGCCAGCCAGAACAGCCGATAGCGCCACCGGCCCTCGCCGCCCTCGCGCGGCGGGTCGCGCGGCACCCACATGGCGACGATGTTGTCGTGGATCTCGTGGTCGGTCGGGATCTCGACCAGCTGGACCGCACCCGCGCCCCAGCCATGCAACGGCTCGACCCAGGCCGAGGGGCGGCGCTCGAAGCGGACCCCGTCGAGATAGTGCTCGACCTCGCGGTCGCGCTGGAGGAGGCCGAAGCCGCGCGGGTCGCGATCGAGGAAGCTCGAGACGACGACGGTCTCCGGATTGTTCAACGGCCGCCAGATCCGCTCGCCCGCCCCGGTCCAGATCGCGAGCCCGTCCGAATCGTGCACCTCCGGTCGCCAGTCGAGCCAGCGGCTCTCGCCGTGCTCGCCGTACCAGAACATCGAGGTCAAGGGCGCGATCCCGAGCCGCGCCACCTGGCGGCGGAAGAAGAGAAGGGCGTCGACCTCCATCTCGACCCCCGCCCCGCGCCAGGCGAGGAACCGGAAGGCACCGGCGAGCGAGGGACCATCGAGCAGGGCCTCGATCACGACCGGCTCCTCCACGCCGATCGCCGGGTGGATCCAGAAGCTCGTGAAGCCCGGGAACTCCTCGCCCGAGGGCTCCGCCGTGTCGACCGCCACGCCGCGCGCGGAGAGCCCGTATTGCCCGAGCTCGCCGATCGCGCGGAAATAGGAGGCCCCGAGAAAGGCGAGCCAGTCCTGCCGCGGCCAATCGGCGCGCGAGCGCGGCTCGTGGATCCGCAGCCCGGCGTGCCCGCCGGCGGCGCCGATCCGTCGCCAGGGGCTGTCGGCCGGGCTGTCGTAATCCTCCGGATCGAAGAGCACGCGCCGAGCGCGCCCGCCCTCGACCAGATGGATCGTCACCGGGTGCGGGAAGAACCGGCCGAGCGGAAAGAAGGTCACGGGGTGCCGACCGGGTCCTTCCGCCCACACCGCCCGCTCCGGTCGATAGCGGATCTGCCCGTGGCGCTCGTAGTCGATCGCCTCGACGAGCTCGGCCGCGGGCCGCGGCGGCGGCAGGAACGGGGCGCGGGCGAGGGTGCGCGCGCGCTCGACCAGAAGCTCGAAGCTGTGGGCTTCGGGCTCCCCTAGCCGCGGCGCGGACGCAGCACCTCGCGGCACGGCCGCGAGCCCGGCGAACCCGGCTGCGAGCCGCAACAGCGCCCGACGGCGGTTCACCATTCCTCCTCGAGGCGAAGCACGGCCTCGGCCGCCCTGCGGTCGATCTCGCCGCGCTCGACCACGCCGGCGTCGCGGGCGTTCTTCGGGAAGACGCCGAGGAACGGCACGAAGCTCCGCTTCGCCACCTCGTAAAGACGCTCGAGCTCGCCCAAGGGGTCGGGATGGTCGTCGGCGCGCAGCGAGAGCAGGGGCCAATCCGCCTCGCCCTGGACGAGAACAGAGGCCGACTGCTTGCCGCGCAGATCGCCGCCTCGCGCCTCGCCCGCGCGCATCGCCGCCAACAGCCGCGGGACGAGCGGCAGCTCGGCCCGGGCGAGCCAGGTCTCGAGGGTGGCGTCGAGCACCGCCGGGCCGGCCAGCAGATTGCCCGCGACCGAAACGCCGGGGCCGGCGCGATGGCCGGCGAAGGGGAGGCAGGCGGTGCCGGTCCAGCGCGCCCCCCGCCCGTCGCGGTCGATCAGATGGATCTGACGGTGCTCGCGCCCGGCATCGAGCCCGACGAGCGTGGCGACCGCCATCTCGGCGGCCACGCCTTCGGCCAACAGGCGCAGACCACGCGGCCCATAGGTCGGGTTGACGAGCGCCTGGGTCGCCACGGCACCCGCCGGGCTCGCATGCGCAACGAGCGCGCCCACGGCGAAAAAGCGGCTCGCGACCGCGATCCCGAGCCGACCGGTCCGCTCGTCCTTGGCGAGGATCGACCAGGTCATCGGCGCCCGCCTCGTCTTTCTATCCGCTCAGCGCCCCGCGGCGCCGGCGGGCTCGCCCCTCGCCACGGCGCTCAGCCCCGCAGGCCCGCGAAGCGCGCCTCGACCGCATCGAGAAAGCGTCGCCGGCGCTCGGCGCTCACCGAGTCCATCCGGTGCAGCGCCATCCACAGCGTCCGACAGCGCGGATGGCAGATGACCCGCAACCCGGTCAGGAGCTGGCGGCGGCCGGGCTGACCCAGGAAGGTCCACCACCACCAGGGCGAGCCCAGGGTCGTGACCGCGGCCAACAAGCGGATATTGGTGAGCACGCGGCCGATCGGCTTGTTGCCCTCGGGCATGGCGAAGGTCGCGTGCGGGACCCAGACGCGATCGAGCCAGCCCTTGAGCATCGCCGGCTGGCCGTACCACCAGGTCGGGTAGACGAAGACCAGGAGCTCGCACCAGCGCAGATGCGCGAGCTGGTCGGCGACCGGCGCCTCGTTGACGCCCGCGGTGTGGTAGGCGCGCCGCTCCGCGGCCCGCATCACCGGATCGAAGCCCTGGGCGTAGAGGTCGACCAGCCGGGCCTCGTGGCCGCCCCTGGCGAGGCCCGCCAAGACCCGATCCTTGACCGCGGCCACGAAGCTTTCGGGGCAGGGATGGCAATAGACGACGAGGGCGCGCAACGGATCGGCCCACGGCTCGCGACACCGGGAGCATACCCGGCATGGCGAGCCTTAGCGGCTCGTGCGGCGCAGCGGAAGGTTCATCGCGCCGCGCGCGCCGGGACCTCGCCGCGCGCGGTGCCGAGTGTCACCGTTCCGCGACGCAGCCGCTCGCGCCAGAGGATGTAGAGCCCGCTCGCGACCACGAGCGCCATGCCGACGAACAGCATGGGCGTCGGCCGGTCGCCGAACACGAGCAGGCCGAAGACCACCGCCCAGAGCATCTGGCTGTACTGGAACGGTGCCACGACCGAAGCCGGTGCCTCGCGCGTGGAGAGCACGAGGGCCGCCTGGCCGCTGCCCTGGAGAAGCCCGGCCAGCGCCACGGGCCAGAGCCCCTCGAGGTCGATCGGTCGCCATCCCAGCACGGCACCGGGTGCCGCGACCGCACCGATCGAGAGGAACAGGACGAGGAGGATCGCCGCACTGGTCTCGCTCTTGCCGATCCTCTTGAGCACCGTGATCGCCCCGCCGCCGAAGATCGCGGCGGCGAGCGCCAAGAGATGGCCCACACCGATCGTCGCGAAGTCCGGCCGGACCATCAGGATCACGCCCACAAAGCCCACGGCCGCGGCCGACCAGCGCCGCCAGCCGACCTGCTCGCCGAGGAAGAGGGCGGAAAACGCGGTCACGAGGATCGGCGCCAGAAACAGCAGCGCATAGGCATCGGCCAGCGGCAGCAGCGCGAAGGCGTGCCAGGCGCACAAGGCACAGGCCGCGGTGAGAAGGCCGCGCGCCAGCACGAGCTTCGGGCTCTTGGGTCGCAGCGCCGCCCATCCGCCGGCGCCGCGCGCCAAGAGGATCACCGGCAGGAGCGCGAAACCGCTCAGCAGCAAGGCGATCTGCTCGATCGGATAGCGCGCGGCCGCGAGCTTGATGAGCGCGTCGCCGGTCGAGAAGCAGAGATAGGCCGTGAGCGCCATCGCGATCGCACGGCCGATCGCCGGCGGCGAGGCCGCGAGCGCAGGAGAGCTGGTCATCGGCGAACGTGCCCGCAGGTCGATCTCTCATCGCAGAAGATAAGGCAGCCGCGCTCCTTTCGCTTTTGCGAAAAAGCCGGCGCTCCATGCCGCGGGCTCCACGCTCGCCCCTCGATCGCAGCGCGAGCGTGACCGTTCGGCCACGCACGGCCCGGCCAGCGTCCGTCGCCTCAGATCACGAAATCGACGTCCGGTGCGCGCGGCGCGCAGCCGGCCGCCGCCGCCCGGTCGCACAGGCTTTCGAGCGAGACCTGGGCCAGGCGCTCGACGAGGAGCGCCTCGAGCTCGGCCCACAACGGGCCCAGGACCTCGCGCGCCAGCGGCGAGGTCGAGCCGGTGCCGGACTCGGCCGCCGGGCTCTCGCGCAGCGCCAAGAGGATGTCGGCGGCGCTGATCCGCCGGCGCTCGCGCGCGAGCCGGTAGCCGCCGCGGGGACCGCGCACGCTCTTGAGCAGGCCTGCGCGGACGAGCTGCTGCATCAGCTGCTCGAGGTGCCGGCGCGGCAGGTCGAGGCGCGCGGCGGTGTCCTTGCTCTGGACCGGGCCGCTGCCACCGAAGAGCGCGATGTCGAGCATGACCTCGACCGCGAGCTGCAGCCGACGGTCGGGTGCAGCCAGCCCGCGCATCAGCCCTCGCTCTCCGCTACCGTCGTTCCGGTCGAGCCGAAGCCGTTCGTGCCCCGCGCGGTCTCTTCCGTGCCGACCGGCGCCTCGACCCAGAGCAGGCGGTCGACGCGTGCCAGCACGAGCTGGGCGATCCGCTCGCCGCGTCGGATGCGCACGGGCTCCCGGCCGAGGTTGATCAGGATCACGGCGATCTCGCCGCGATAATCGCTGTCGATCGTGCCGGGCGCGTTCAAGACCGTGATCCCGTGCCGCAGCGCCAGGCCCGAGCGCGGCCGGATCTGCGCCTCGAAGCCTTCGGGGAGCGCGATCCGCAGCCCGGTCGGGACGAGCGCCCTGGCACCGGGCTCGAGGACGAGCAGCGACGCCTCGGGAAGCGCTGCCACGAGATCGAGCCCGGCCGCCCCGGCGGTGGCATAGGCCGGCAGCGGCAGATCGCGCGCGTGCGCGAGGCGCTCGACCGCGACCCGGACCGGCGCGCTCACGCCGACCCCCGCCCGAGGGCGGTCGCGATCGCGGCCACGAGCCGGCGCGCCACCTCCTCTTTCGGCAGATCCTCCCAGCGTCGGGCCGGCTCCTCGCCGGTGATCAGCAACACCGTGTTGCGGGCCCCGCCGAACACGCCCGTGCCCGGCGAGACGTCGTTGGCGAGGATCCAATCGCACCCCTTTTTCGCTCGCTTGGCGCGGGCCTTGGCCTCGAGCTCGCCGGTCTCGGCGGCGAAGCCCACGACGAGCCGCGGCCGCGCGCTCGGATGGCGCGCGAGCCTCGCCAGGATGTCCGGGTTCTCGACCAGGCGCAGCACCGGTGGCGCGTGGCCTTCTTCCTTCTTGATCTTCTCGCTCGGGACGCGCTCGGGCCGCCAATCGGCCACCGCCGCGGCGCAGACCGCGACCTCGACCGGCAGCGCCGCCTCGCAGGCCGCGAGCATCTCGCTCGCGCTTTCGACCCGGACGATGCGCACCCCGGGCGGGTCGGGGATCGCCACGGGACCGCTCACCAGCACGACCTCCGCCCCGGCGCGGGCGAGGGCGGCGGCGATCGCGTGGCCCTGGCGGCCCGAGCTGCGGTTGGCGATGTAGCGCACGGGGTCGATCGCTTCCCAGGTCGGGCCGCTCGTCACGAGCGCCCGGATCCCGGCGAGCGGTCGCGGACCCGGCTCGAGCCGGGCGAGAATGGCCTCGAGCAGCGCCTCGGGCTCGACCAGCCGGCCGGGCCCGTGCTCGCCGCAGGCCATGTCGCCTTCGGCCGGGCCCAGGATCTCGACCCCGTCCTCGCGCAAGCGAGCGACGTTGCGCTGCGTCGCGGGATGCGCCCACATCACCGGGTTCATGGCCGGTGCCGCGAGCACGGGCTTGTCGGTCGCGAGCAGAAGTGTGGTGGCGAGGTCGTCGGCCAAGCCGTTGGCCATCTTGGCCAGGATGTCGGCGGTGGCGGGGGCGACGACGACGAGATCGGCCTCGCGCGCGAGCCGGATGTGGCCCATCTCGGCCTCCTCGGTGAGCGAGAAGAGCGCGTCGTGCACCTTCTCGCCGGAGAGGGCCGCCAGGGCCAACGGGCTCACGAGCTCCTTGGCCGCCCGGGTCACCACGCAGCGGACGCGGACGTCCCGCTCGCGCAGGCGGCGGACCAGCTCGAGGCATTTGTAGGCGGCGATCCCGCCCGCCACGATCAAGAGCACCCGCTTGTCCGACACGGACCGCTCCCGCTCGCCTTCGGGCCGCGAATGTGGCGCCGGCTCAGGAGAGCGCAAGACCGAGCAGAACGCCCACCGCGAGCGCCAGGAGCCAGGCGAGCCGGTCCTCGGACCGGCCGCCGCTCGGCTCGCCGCGCGCGGCCGGCTGCTCGACCCGCCGCTCGAGCCGCCCGAGCGTGCCGGGCAAGCGGCGCAGGGCCTGCACACCTTCGACCACCGCGTCGCGGAGCTGGGCCTCGGGCCCGAGATTCTCGCGCATCCACTGCTCGACGAGCGGCCGCGCGAGCGTCCAGATGTTGACGCTGGGGTTGAGGGCGCGGCCGACGCCCTCGGCGACGACGATCGTCTTCTGCAAGAGCAGAAGCTGCGGCTGGGTCTCCATCTCGAACTCCTCGGCGGTGGCCAGGAGCTGGCCCAAGAGCCGGCCGAAGGAGATCTCGTTCAAGGGGAGCCCCAGGATCGGTTCGCCCAGCGCTCGGCAGGCCTGGGTGAAGGCCGAGCGGTCCTGGTCGGGCGGCAGGAAGCCCGCGCGGAAGAAGACGTCGGCGACGCGGCCGTAATCGCGCTCGAGAAAGCCCAGGAGTATTTCGGCCAGGTTGCGGCGATCGGCGAGCTCGAGCCGGCCCATGATCCCGAAGTCGAGCGCGATGATGTCGCCCGTCTTGGCGTCGATGACCATGTTGCCGGGGTGCATGTCGGCGTGGAAGAAGCCGTCGCGAAAGACCTGGTTGAAGAAGACGACGGCCGCCCGCTCGAGGATCGCATCGGGATCGAGCCCGGCGGCGATCAGTTGCTCGCGATCGTCGGCACGCAGGCCCTCGACCCATTCGAAGGTCACCACCCGCCGGCCGGTCCGCCGCCAGTCGACCGCCGGCACCCGGAAGCCCTCGGCGTCCTTGTTGTTCTGGGCGAACTCGGCGGCGGCCGCGGCCTCGAGCCGCAGGTCCATCTCGCGTCGCGTGGAGCGGGAAAGAAAGCGCACCGCCGCCACGGGCTTGTAGCGCCGCAAGGGCGGGTGCAGCCGCTCCGCCCACTCGGCGAGCCAGAGGAAGAAGTCGAGATCGCGGCCGATCGCCTCTTCGATCCCCGGCCGCAGGATCTTGACCGCGACGAGCGCCCCCTCGGTGGTCCGCGCCCGGTGCACCTGCGCGATCGAGGCCGCGGCCACGGGCTGCTCCTCGAACTCGCCGAAAAGGGCCGCCACCGGCTGCTCGAGCTCGCGCTCGATCGCCGCACGCGCCTCCGCGGCCGGGAAGGGCGGCAGACGGTCCTGCAACAGCGCCAGATCGCGGGCGATCGTCTCGCCCAAGAGATCGGCCCGGGTCGAGAGCGACTGGCCCAGCTTGATGAAGGCCGGGCCCATCTCCTGCAGCGCGCGGGCGAGGCGCTCGCCCGGGCGACCGGGTGCTTCGCGCCGCGCGAACCGCTGGGCGACCTCGACGAAGGGGGCCAGCTGGGGGACGAGCGCGAACGGGAAGAGCGCGTTGTGGCGCGCCAGCGAGCGCGCGCAAGCGAGCAGCCGCGCGAGGTTGCGCACGCCCCGGAGCATCGCACCTCACAGCCGCCAGGCGGAGTGGATCGCGGCGATCCCACCGGAGAGGTTGCGCCAACGCACCCGCTCGAGGCCGGCCGCCTCGATCAGCGCGGCCAAGGTCGGCTGATCGGGAAAGCGCCGAATGCTCTCCGCGAGGTAGCGGTAGCTCGCGGCGTCGCCGGCCACGAGCCCGCCCAGCGTCGGCAGCACGGTGAACGAGTAGAGATCGTAGAGCGGCTCCAGGGCCGGCAGCGCGAGCCTCGAGAATTCGAGGCAGAGGAAGCGGCCGCCCGGCTTGAGGACGCGTCGCGCCTCGGCGAGCGCCCGGTCGATGTGGGTCACGTTGCGGATGCCGAAGGCGATCGTGTAGGCATCCACGCTGGCATCGGGCAGCGGCAGGCGTTGCGCGTCGCCGACCACCCAGTCGATCTCGGCAAGCCAGCCGGCGTCGAGGGCCTTGTCGCGGCCGACCTCGACCATGGCGTGGTTGTAGTCGACCACGGTGACCCGGGCGCGGCCGTCGAGGCGGGCCAGCAGGCGCATCGCCACGTCGCCCGTGCCGCCCGCGACATCGAGCAGATGGAGGCCCGGCCGCGGTGCCAGCCAGTCGAGCAACGCCTCCTTCCAGAGGCGGTGGATCCCGACGCTCATGAGATCGTTCATGAGGTCGTAGCGGGCGGCGACCCGCTCGAACACGCCCTTGACCAGGCCCGCCTTCTCCTCGGGCGCGACCTCGGCGAAGCCGAACGAGGCCGCGAGCCGGGCGGCGGCGCTTGCGGGGTCCTGCTCGCTCATGCAGACAGCGACGGCTCCGTGACGACCGCCGTCCCATACGCGGCGGCCGGCGGGCGGGCAAGGCGCGGGGGTACGGTTTTGCCGGAGCTGCCGGAGGTCGAGACGATCACGCGCGGCCTGGCGGCGCGTCTTTCGGGGCGGCGGATCGTCGCGCTCGAGCAGCGGCGCCCGGATCTCCGCTTCCCGCTGCCCGAGCGGCTCGCCGCGCGCCTCGAGGGCCGCAGGGTCGAGGCGTTCGCGCGGCGGGGCAAGTTCATCCTCGCCACCCTCGACGACGGCTGGACCCTTCTCCTGCACCTCGGCATGTCGGGTCGGCTCGTGCTCGACGGGGCGCCGCGCGGACCGCACGAGCATCTGACCTTCCGCTTCGAGGACGGCAGCACCCTCCGCTTCGTCGACCCGCGACGGTTCGGCATGCTCGATCTCTGGCCGCACGAGCGGCTGGCCGAGCATCCGCAGTTGCGGGCGTTGGGGGTCGAGCCCTTGGCGCCCGAGTTCGACGGGCCGCGGCTCGAGGGCCTGCTGCGCGGCCGCAGGACACCGCTCAAGAGCGCGCTCATGGACCAGCGCCTCCTGGTCGGCATCGGCAACATCTACGCCAACGAGGCGCTCTTTCGCGCGCGGCTCTCGCCGCGGCGGCTCGCCGGTTCGATCGGCCCGACCCGTGCCGCGCGGCTTGTGCGCGCGATCCGCGAGACCCTCGAAGCGGCGATCGCCAAGGGCGGCACGAGCCTGCGCGATTACGTCCAGGCCAACGGCGAGCTCGGCAACTTCCAGAACGATTTCGCGGTCTACGAACGGGCGGGCGCACCGTGTCCGGCCTGCGGCCGGCCGATCCGCCGCATCGTCCAGGCCGGTCGGGCGACCTATTTCTGCCCGCGATGCCAACGCTGAGCCGGCTGCCGACGCCGAGCCCGCGCGCGGGGACCCTGGACGCGGCCCGCGGGCTCCGGCAAGAAGCCGCGGCCTCGCTGCACCACGGCATCGCCGGAGCGCAGGCCCGGACGGGCGCGGCCCCTTGCCCGCTCGGGCGTCCGGACCAGGAGACGGACCCATGGCCTACGAGATGATCATCGTCGAGACGCGCGGGCCCGTGGGGCTCGTGACGATCAACCGACCGAAGCAGCTCAACGCCTTGAACAGCCAGGTGGTGGCCGAGATCGAGCACGCCCTCACGGGCTTCGATGCCGATCCCGCGATCGCGGCTATGGTCATCACCGGCAACGAGAAGGCGTTCGCCGCCGGCGCCGACATCAAGGAGATGCTCGAGAAGGACTTCGCGAGCGCCTTCGAGAGCGACTTCGTGGGTGCTTGGAACCGGATCGCCCGGCACAAGAAGCCGATCATCGCTGCGGTCGCGGGCTATGCGCTCGGTGGTGGCTGCGAGCTCGCGATGATGTGCGACATCATCCTGGCCGCCGACAACGCCCGCTTCGGCCAGCCCGAGATCAATCTCGGGACGATCCCGGGGGTGGGCGGCACCCAGCGCCTCACCCGTGCCATCGGCAAGTCCAAGGCCATGGAGATGATCTTGACCGGCCGGTTGATGAGCGCGGAGGACGCCGAGCGGGCCAACCTCGTCTCCCGCGTGGTGCCGCTCGGCAAATTGCTCGACGAGGCGATCGCGCTCGGCGAGGAGATCGCCAAGAAGTCGCAGCCGATCGTCCGACTGGCCAAGGAAGCGGTCAACGTCGCCTTCGAGACCACGCTGGCCGAGGGCATCCGCTTCGAGCAGCGGGTGTTCTACGCGACCTTCGCGACGGAGGACAGGAAGGAGGGGATGGCGGCCTTCGCCGAGAAGCGGGCGCCCGCCTTCCGCAACCGCTGAGCCGGCGAACCGAGCCGCGCGGCGAGGGCGCGGCCGCCGTTGACGGGCCGGGGCCGCGCGGCTATCTGCACCAGCCCGAGAATCCGGAGAGACGATCGTGGCCAACACAGCCTCGGCGCGCAAACGCGTGCGTCAAACGGCCAAGCGCACGCTTCGCAACAAGGCCCGCAAGAGCCGCATCAAGACCTTCATCCGCAAGGTCGAGGCGGCGCTCGGCGCCAACGACCCGGTGGCCGCTCGCGCCGCCTTCGCCGCCGCCGAGCCGGAGATCCGGCGCGGGGTGAGCAAGGGCGTGCTGCATCTCAATACGGCCTCGCGCAAGATCTCGCGGCTGGCGCAGCGGATCAAAGCGCTCGACCTCGCCGCCGCGGCGAAAGCGCCCGAGGCCTGAGCGGCCGCGCCGCGCCCGCGCGTCCGACGCGGCGCTTTCGGGTACCCGCACCTTCCAACCCCGAGTCGTAGATACGGTGCTGCGCTCTCCGCGCGGCGGCCGCTCGGTGTGCTGCCCGTCCCGCTCGGTCAGCACGTTGCCGGGCCGACACGGCCTCAACTTTTCAGTGAACTCGCACGTTCTCGTTTCGGTCGCCTTGCTCGCAGCCGGAACCATGATTAACCTCCACGGTCTCGTAAGAAGCCTGATCGTGGCGGAAGTTGACTTGCAAATATTTGACTTGCCGAAGACGACGCCAGCAATCGTGGGAAGTGCATCCTGATGCGCCGACCGCGAAGGCGCTCTACCATAGCTTGAGAGCTGGCGGGCGGGATCCCACGGGGCAGGGTCCCGCCGGGACGGTTCGGCCGGGCTCGGCCGAGCGAGGAGGTCGGGTGTCGGGAGGGGGCGAGGATGGCCTTGCGGTCCGGGCGATCATTGGCCTCTTCTGAGGCCGTGCGGGCTTCTGCCGAGGTCCGGATGGGTGCCGCGCCGAGCGAGGTCCAGCAGCAGTGGCAGCAGGTCCGAGCGCTGTTGCGCGCCGAGATCGGCGACACCGCCTTCGGTACCTGGCTCAAGCCTTTGGACCTGGTCGAGGTCGCCGGCGACCGCGCCGTGCTCGCCGTGCCGACCCAGTTCATGCGCGACTGGATCGTCGCCAACTACGCCGATCGGATCCGCATTCTCTGGACCCGGCTCAACCCGACCGTCCGCTCGATCACGCTCGTCGTCCGCCCGCCCGGTGCCGAGCCGGCACCGCCCGCGGCCCCGGCCGTCCGCGCCGCCGAGGCCGCGAGCGAGGCACCGGCGGACGAGCTCAGCGCCCGGCTCGACCCGCGCTTCACCTTCGAGACCTTCGTCGTCGGCAAGCCCAACGAGTTCGCGGTCGCCGCCGCCGAGAAGGTCGCCTGCTCGAGCAGCCCGCCCTTCAACCCGCTGTTCCTCTACGGCGGGGTCGGGCTCGGCAAGACCCATCTCATGCACGCGATCGCCTGGCGGATGCGGCAGCGCGAGCCCGGCCGGCGGGTCGTCTATCTGACCGCCGAGAAGTTCATGTACCAGTTCATCCTGGCGTTGCGCTCGAAGGACACGATCCCGTTCAAGGAGCTGTTCCGCTCGGTCGACCTGTTGATGGTCGACGATCTGCAGTTCATCATCGGTAAAGATTCGACTCAAGAGGAGTTCTTCCACACCTTCAACGCGCTCGTCGAGCGCGGCCGCCAGATCGTGATCAGCGCCGATCGCAGCCCCTCCGATCTCGACGGGCTCGAGGAGCGGATCCGCTCGCGCCTGTCCTGGGGCCTGGTCGCCGACATCCATCCCACGACCTACGAACTCCGCCTCGGCATCCTGCAGACCAAGGCCGAAGCGGCCGGTGTCGACGTGCCGCTGCGCGTGCTCGAGTTCCTCGCCAACCGGATCACGAGCAACGTCCGCGAGCTCGAGGGGGCGCTGAACCGGATCGTCCACCAGGCGAGCCTGACCAACCGGCCGGTCTCGATCGAGATGGCCCAGGAGATCCTCAAAGACGTGCTCCGCGCCAACGACCGGCGGGTCACGATCGAGGAGATCCAGAAGGCGGTGGTCGAGCATTTCGGGCTGCGGCTCGCCGACATGACCTCCGCCCGCCGGCAGCGCTCGGTCGCCCGGCCGCGTCAGGTCGCGATGTACCTGGCCAAGCTCTTGACCCCGCGCTCGCTGCCGGAGATCGGCCGGCGCTTCGGCGGCCGCGACCACACCACCGTCATGCACGCTGTGCGCCAGATCGAGCGGCTGGTGGCCGAGGATCGCCAGCTCGCCGAGGACGTCGAGGCGCTGCGCCGCCGGCTGCAAGGCTGAGCCGGCCGGCGGCGGGCGACCGACGGCGGGCGAAAAGGGTCAACCTTCCGCGACTTTTCTGCTAGCCTTTCCTTCCCCGTACCGATCGGGGGCGGGTGCCGGCGCGGACCGGACCCGAGCCCGGGTGATGCCTCGATGAAGCTCGCGATCGCGCGTTCCGCCCTGATCCGCTCGCTCGCCCACGTCCAGAACGTGGTCGAGCGCCGGACGACCATCCCGATCCTCGGCAACGTCAAGCTCGCAGCCGGCGACGGTGCCCTCGAGCTCACCGCCACCGACCTCGACCTCACGCTCCACGCCCGCGAAGAGGCGAGCGTCGAGCGGGCCGGTGCCACCACCGTCCCGGCCCACACGCTCTTCGACATCGTCCGCAAATTGCCCGAGGGCGAGGCCGTCCGGCTCGCCCAGAAGCCTTCCGGCAACGAGCTCGAGATCGAGGCGGGCCGCTCGCGCTTCGCGCTGCCGACGCTGCCGGTCGACGACTTCCCGGCGGCGGGCGGCGACGCGCTCGACGTGCGCTTCTCGATCGCGCCCGAGGAGCTCGCCAAGCTGATCGCCAAGACCCGCTTCGCGATCTCGACCGAGGAGACCCGCTATTATCTGAACGGCGTCCACTTCCACACGGCCGGTGCGCTGGCCACGGCCATGCTCCGCGCCGTGGCGACCGACGGCCATCGGCTCGCCCGCATCGAGGTGGCGCTGCCCGAGGGGGCCGAGCGGATGCCGCCCGTGATCGTGCCGCGCAAGACCGTGGCCGAGCTCGCCAAGCTGCTCGAGGGGGCACGCGACCCGGTCGAGGTCGCGGTCTCGAGCGCGCGCATCCGCTTCGGCTGCGGCCCGACCGTGCTGATCTCGCGGCTGATCGACGGCAGCTTTCCCGAGTACGAGCGGGTCATCCCGCAGGGCAACGAGCGGATCGCGCTGCTCGCGACCCGCCCCTTCGCCGAGGCGGTCGATCGGGTCGCGACCATTTCGATCGAGAAGGCGCGGCCCGTGAAGTTCGCCTTCGAGGCCGGCAAGGTGACCGTCTCGGCCGTGAGCCCCGATTATGGTCGCGCGATCGAGGAGCTCGATGCCGACTATCGCGGCGAGCCGCTCGAGATCGGCTTCAACGCCCGCTACGTGCTCGACATCCTGGGCGAGATCGACGGGCCGGAGGTCCGGCTCGAGATGGCGAACGCCGCGGCCCCGACGCTGTTCCGCGATCCCGCCGACCCGGCGGTTCTGTTCGTGCTCATGCCCATGCGGGTCTGATGGCGGCAGCGCTCGCGGTCGAGGCCTGCGCCCGTCCGATCGCCCTCGCGGTCGAGCGGCTGCGGCTCAAGGACGTCCGCAACTATGCGCGCTTGGCCCTCGAACTGCCGCCCGGGCCGGTCGTGCTCACGGGCCCCAACGGTGCCGGCAAGACCAACCTCCTCGAAGCGCTCTCGCTCTTGGCCCCCGGGCGGGGCCTCAGGCGGGCCGAGCTCGCCGCGATCGACCGCCGCCCCGAGGGGGGACCCTGGGCGATCAGCGCCCGCCTGCGCGGCCGCCAAGGACCCTTCGAGCTCGCGGTCGCCCGCGACCCCGAGCAGGACCGCCGGCTCGTGACCCTCGACGGGCGGCCGCAGCGCGATCGCGGGCGGCTCGCCGAGCTCGTCCCGATGGTCTGGCTCAGCCCGGCGCAGGACCGGCTGTTCCAGGAGGGACCGGCCGAGCGGCGGCGGTTCCTCGATCGCCTCACCCTCGCCTTCGACCCGCGCCACGCCGCCCTGGTCGCCACCCACGAGCGGTTGTTACGCGACCGCGCCGTCCTCTTGCGCGGCGGTCCCCGGGATCCGGCCTGGCTCGCCGCGCTCGAGGCAAGGATCGCCGCCGTCGCGGTGGCGATCGCCGCGGCCCGGCGCGAGCTCGTGGCGGCACTCGAGCGCTGCCGCGGCTTCGCGAGCGAGGGGCTGCCCGAGCCCGTCCTCGCGCTCGAGGGCGAGGTCGAGGGGTGGCTCGAGACGGCACCGGCCGCTGCCGTCGAGGAGCGCCTCGCCGCGGCCCTGCGGGCGAGCCGGGCGCGCGATGCCGAGACCGGCGGTGCCGCGCACGGGCCGCACCGCAGCGACCTCTTGGTCTTCGACCGGGCGAGCGGGACCCCGGCCGCCGCCTGCTCGACCGGCCGGCAGAAGGCGCTGTTGGCGAGCCTCGTCCTGCGCCACGCCCGGCTCGTGGCCGAGCTCAGGGGCGAGCTGCCGCTTCTTCTTTTGGACGAGGTCTGTGCCCATCTAGACAGCGTGCGGCGCAGGGCCCTCGCCGAGGCGCTTCTGGCCTTGGGCGCGCAGGCCTGGCTCACCGGTACCGAGCCCGAGCTGTTCGCGGGCCTTCTCGGCCGCGCCACCTTCCTCTCCGTCGACAACGGGACGATCCGAGCCGATGAGCGACACGATCCGGCGTGAGCCCGCGAGGGCCGAGGAGTACACCGCGGAGTCGATCCAGGTCCTCGAAGGGCTCGAGGCGGTCCGCAAGCGTCCGGGCATGTACATCGGCGACACCGACGACGGCTCGGGCCTGCACCACATGGTCTTCGAGGTGGTCGACAACGCGATCGACGAGGCGTTGGCCGGCCACGCCGACCGGATCGAGGTGATCCTCAACCCGGACGGCTCGTGCACGGTGCGCGACAACGGCCGCGGCATCCCGGTCGACATCCATCCCGAACAGGGCGTGTCGGCGGCGCAAGTGATCATGACCGTGCTCCATGCCGGCGGCAAGTTCGGCGGCGGCGCCTACAAGGTCTCGGGCGGCCTGCACGGGGTCGGCGTCTCGGTCGTCAACGCGCTCTCCGACTGGCTCGAGCTGCGGATCTGGCGCGACGGCGCCGAGCACCTCATCCGCTTCGAGAAGGGCGGGGTGCCGGTGGCACCCTTGCGTGCCGTCGGACCGCAAGGCGATCGGCGCGGCACCGAGGTGACCTTCCTGCCTTCGCCCGAGATCTTCTCGCGCACCGAGTTCTCCGCCCAGACGATCGAACATCGCCTGCGCGAGTTGGCCTTCTTGAACCCCGGCATCGCGATCGTCTTCGAAGATCGCCGCATCGACCCGCCGAAGCAGGAGGTGCTGCACTACGAGGGCGGGCTCGTCGCCTATGTCCGCTGGATCGACCGCGCCAAGCAGGCGCTGCACCCGCCGATCGTGATCAAGGGCGAGCGCGACGGCATCGTGGTCGAGGCCGCGCTGCAGTGGAACGACGGCTACCACGAGACCCAGCTCTGCTTCACCAACACCATCCCGCAGCGCGACGGCGGCACGCATCTGACCGGCTTTCGCCAGGCCTTGACCCAGACCCTGAACGCAGCCGCCGAGAGCCTCGGCATCGCCAAGCGCGAGAAGGTCCAGCTCACCGGCGAGGACATGCGCGAGGGTCTCACCTGCGTCCTCTCGCTCAAGGTGCCGGACCCGAAATTCTCCTCGCAGACCAAGGACAAGCTGGTCTCCTCCGAGGTCGCCCCGGTGGTCGCCCAGATCGTCCGCGAGCAGCTCGGCCGCTGGCTCGAGGAGCATCCGGCCGAGGCCAAGGCGATCCTCGCCAAAGTGGTCGAGGCGGCGACCGCGCGCGAGGCCGCCCGCCGCGCCCGCGAGCTCACCCGCCGCAAGAGCCCGCTCGACGTCGCCAACCTGCCGGGCAAGCTCGCCGACTGCCAAGAGCGCGATCCGGCCAAGGCCGAGCTCTTCATCGTCGAGGGCGATTCGGCCGGCGGCTCGGCCAAGCAGGGCCGCGACCGCGGGTTCCAGGCCATCTTGCCGCTGCGCGGCAAGATCTTGAACGTCGAGCGGGCGCGCATCGACAAGGTGCTGTCGAGCCAGGAGATCGGCACGCTGATCACGGCGCTCGGCACCGGCATTCGCGACGACTTCGACATCACGAAGCTGCGCTACCACACGATCGCGATCATGACCGATGCGGACGTCGACGGCTCGCACATCCGCACGCTTCTTTTGACGTTCTTCTATCGGCATCTGCCGGAGATCATCGAAAAGGGGCATCTCTACATCGCGCAGCCGCCGCTCTACGGGGTCAAGCGCGGCCAGAAGATCGATTACGTCAAGGACGACGCCGCGCTCGAGGAGCTCTTGGTGCGCACCGGGCTCGAGGAGGCCCGGCTGGTCGTCGCCTCGGGCGAGGCGGTCGAAGGCGAGGCGCTCGCGGGGCTCGTCCAGGCGGCGCGCGCGGCGCGCGGCCCGCTGCACGCCCTCGCGCGCAAGTTGCCGGCCGAGCTGGTCGAGGCGCTCGTGCTCGAGGGTGGGCTCGATCCCGCGTTGCTCGAGGACCCGAGCGACGCGCTCGCTCTCGGCCAGCGGCTGGCCGAGCGGCTGCAACGTTCGGGCCGCGGCCCGATCCGGGTCGCCGGCGACGAGACCGGCGGGCTGTCGATCCATCTGGTTCGGGGCGAGCGGCGCGAACGCCACCGCCTCGAGCCGGCGCTCGCCCGAACGCACGAGGCCCGTCGGCTGGTCGAACTCCTGGAGCCCTTGCGCGGCCCGCTCGCAGCACCCGCGCGGCTCGAGCGCAAAGGGCAGGCGCGCCCGGTCTTCGGCGCCCAGGATCTCCTTGCGGGCCTGCTCGAGCTCGCGAAGAAGGGCCTCTCGATCCAGCGCTACAAGGGCCTCGGCGAGATGAACCCCGAGCAGCTCTGGGAGACCACGCTCGACCCCGCCCGCCGTTCGCTCTTGCAGGTCAAGATCGAGCACGCTGACGAGGCCGACGAGATCTTCTCGACGCTCATGGGCGACACGGTCGACCCGCGCCGCGAGTTCATCCAGGAGAACGCGCTCAAGGTCGTCAACCTCGACGTCTGAGCTCGCCACCGCGCTGTCGCCCTTCCGCGAACGGCCCGCCACGGCCTCGCGGCACGATCGAACCGTCCGGTTCGAAGGAGGAGGACGGCATGCGGACGATCTGGAGACTGCGTACCGGGCGACGCGAGCTCTTGGGCCGCGCCGCGCTGGGCGGGATCGGGCTGGCCTTGGGCGGCACACCGGGCATCCTGCGCGCCCAGGCCCCGGCCGTGGTGGTGAGCGAGCGGATGCGCATCAAGGTGCCCTACGGAGTCCAGGTGGGCGATCTGTCGGGCGATCGCGCGATCCTCTGGGCCAAGGCCGATCGCGAGGCGCGGATGATCGTCGAGTGGGCGACAACCGAGAGCATGAAGGACGCGCGCACCGTGATCGGCCCTAACGTCGCCGAGGACACCGATTTCTGCGCCAAGCTCGACCTTTCGGGTCTGCCGGCCGGCCAGACGATCTTCTATCGCGTGAGCTTTCTCGACCTCTCCGATTACAAGACCAAGAGCGAGCCGGTCACGGGTCGCTTCCGCACCCCACCGGCCGGCCGTCGCGCCATCCGCTTCCTCTGGTCGGGCGACACCGCCGGTCAGGGCTACGGCATCAACCCCGAGTTCGGCGGGATGCGCATCTACGAGGCGATGCGCCGACTCGAGCCCGATTTCTTCATCCACTCGGGCGACACGGTCTATGTCGACAACCCGATCCCGGCCGAGCGCAAGCTGCCCGACGGCTCGATCTGGAAGAACGTGACGATCGAGGAGAAGCAGAAGGTCGCCGAGACTCTTCGCGAGTTCCGCATGAACTACGCCTACAACCTCATGGACGAGAACGTCCGGCGGTTCAACGCGGAAGTACCGATGCTCGCCCAGTGGGACGATCACGAGGTCACCAACAACTGGTACTGGGAGCAGCGGCTCGACAAGGACCAGCGCTACAAGGAGGGCTCGGTCGCGGTGCTGGCGGCTCGCGCGATGAAGGCGTTCCACGACTACATGCCGACCCGCCGCCACCCGCTCGAGCAGGATCGCATCTATGCCTCCTTCCGCTACGGCCCCGCGCTGGAGGTCTTCCGGATCGACATGCGCTCTTATCGCGGTGCTAATGGCGACGGCCTCGAGACCGTGCTCGCGCCGGAGAGCCGGATCCTGGGCGAACGACAGGTCCGCTGGCTGAAGCAGGCGCTGCTGGCCTCGGATGCGACCTGGAAGGTGATCGCGTCCGACATGCCTCTGGGCCTGATCGTCTGGGACGACTGGCGCAACAAGCGCGGGGCCGAGGCGGTCGCTCAGGGTGACCACGGCGCGCCCAAGGGCCGCGAGCTCGAGATCGCCGAGCTCCTGCGCTTCATCCGCGACAACCGGATCAAGAACGTCGTCTGGCTCACCGCCGACGTGCACTATACCGCCGCCCATTATTACGATCCGAACAAGGCTGCCTTCCAGGACTTCGCGCCGTTCTGGGAGTTCGTCTCGGGGCCCTTGAACGCCGGCAGCTTCGGCCCCAACGAGCTCGACCGCACCTTCGGGCCCCAAGTGGTCTTCCAGAAAGCACCGCCCGAGGGCCAGTCGAACCTTCCGCCCTCGGCCGGGCTGCAGTTCTTCGGCCAGGTCGACATCGACGGCGCGAGCGAGGTCATGACGGTCCGGCTCAGGGATCTCGATGGCAACACGCTCTTCACCAAAGAACTCGTCGCCGAGACCTGAACCAGGGTCGCCGGGGACGCGGCCGGCTGGGGCGCCGAACCCCGTCGGCCGCGTCGTCGCGCGGTGCGGTCTCGAGGAAGCGCCGCCAGCGGTACCGCGTGCCGCGCGACGCTTCGGCGCTACGCTTGACGTGAGCTCTGCGCCGGTGCTACTCGCCCGCGGGTCGATTTCGCCGGGCCCGGCAGCCACGGAGCATCTGCATGGTTGGTTCGAACGACGAGCGGGCGCTCGACGAGCGGGCGCTCGACGAGCGGCCCGAGACGAGCCTGCTCGTGGTGCTGACGCTCGCGGTGTTGACGTTTCTTTTTTATTTCACGTTTCGGCCCTACGAGTTCAGCGACAACGGCATCCACTACCTCGAGTCGGCGCGCCGGTCGACCTTCGCCAATCCTGGTTTCTACCCGCCGCATCTGCTCCACCCGCCGATGATCGACATGGCGTGGAGCCTCTTCTCCTCCATCATCCCGGGCTGCGACCTCTTCTGCTCCGCCGCGCTCTACATCGGCTTGTGGGCGACGATCGGGATCGTCGCGACCTTCCTCGCGGCCCGCGCGCTGTTGGGCTCGCTTCCGGGGGCGCTCGCTACCGCCATCGGGCTCGGCGTCGCGCACGGCTACTGGGTCTATGCCGGCCAGCCCGAGGTCTACGTTCCGACCGTGGGTGCCATGACGAGCGCCCTCGCGCTCTTGCTCACGGCCGGTCCGGTGCTGGGAACCGGTCGGATCGTGCTCGCCGCGATCTTCTGGGCGCTCGCCTGCTTCTTTCATCTGGCGAGCGTCGTGTTGTTCATTCCCTTCGGGATCTTGGTGCTGGGCCGCTACGGCTTCGGCGCCTGGCGGAAGCTGCTCCTGCTCTACGTCGTGGCCGGCGGCATCGTGCTCACCGGCTTCCTCGGCGCCTATGCGTGGGTCGGCGTTCGGCCGCTGTCGCCCGCGGGCTTCCTCGAGTGGGTGCTCGAGATCACCAACCGTCCGCTCACCGACTGGGGTACGACGGCCAACCTCGTGAGCGTCGGCGAGTTGGCGCGGGCGGCCTGGTCACAGGTTCGAGCACTGGTCCTGCTCCCCGAGATGCTGACCCTGCCGCTGCCACCGCCGCTCGACCAGGCGCCGATCGCCGTGCTCGTGGGCAGCGCCATCGCGGCGACCCTGCTCTGGAACCTCGTCCAGCTCCTCCGCCGGGCCGACCTCGCGGTCCCACGGGCGACCCTGCTCGCCATGTTCGCCCTTCTCTTCGTCTTCTTCATCTGGTGGGATACGGGGGTCCACAAATTCTTCATTCCTTCTTCGGCACCGCTCGTTCTGTTGGCGGCGATCGCACTGCGCGACGTCGCGTCGCGCTTCACCGACATCGGCCGACGCCGGCTCGTCGGGATCGTCGCCACGGTGCTCGCGATCATGTTCCTGTTCAATGCCTCCTCGGTGTTGGAGCTGACCCGCTCGCGCGGGCCCGGGCACGCCGAGGCCGGGGTTCTCGCGCGCCTCGGCGGGGAGGAGTGCCGGCTCTGGGTGGACGGCACCCAGATGGGCCCCCTGATGCTCTATTACGACCGCCAAAACGTCGGCTTCTTCACCCTCCTTCCCCGCGACTTCTACCTTCGGGCCATCGGTGAGGCGCCCGCGAGCCCGCCGCCCTTCACGGGCGAGCCTTGCGCCTTCGTGCCGATCGGCTGGCTGACGCGGGCGAATTTCGAGGATGTCGTGCGACCCTACCTGCCGGAGGGCCGATGGGAGGATTTCATCGCCTACCTGCTCGATGCCCGCCCGACTGGCGACGGCAGCCGGATCACCCACCATCCGCTCGACATCGTCCGCGACGAGGCGCTGACCTACGCCCTGATCGACCGCGGGGAGCGGGTCGAGTCGGAAGGGATCGAGGCGGTGACCGAGGCGATCGAACGGACCGCCCGGGCCGAGCTCGACGCCCATTGGCCGGCCAGCCTGCACGAGCGCTGGGGACCGACGCTACTCGCGGTGCCGCGCACCGATGTGCGCGTGGAGCGGGATCGCCGTCTGATCTTCGGCTACGGCTGGGGCGACATCGCGCGGCGGCCGGTCGAGCGCGCCGATCTGCGCTGGTTCGTCCAGCGCTGAGGTCGCGGGCGCCGCGGCCTCGGCTGGCTGGCGCGCTGCGGCTCGGGCGGGTCCGGCCGAAGCCGGGCGTCCCGGCGCCCGCACGGTCGCGACCCGCCCTTGCCGCGCCGGCGCATGATCCGGCCGTAAGCACCCCCAAGCCCCCACAGACGCCGCCTCGCCTGCGCGGGTGCTGGTCTGGATATTGGTGGCGCGCGAAATAGTGGTCGACGCCGCCCGGCGTGCGCGGGTGCTGGCTCGGCGGGGCGCTGACGACGCGAGCAGCACCTGATGCCGCCTCGCGCGAACCGGTGCGGGGGTGCGGTGGTCGGTTTCGGCGCGATCCGGCTTCGCGCCGGCTGCGCGGCCGCCGTCAGGGGCGTCACGGGCCGCCGATCGGGGCCTGCGATCGATCGTAGGAATGGCCGATCCGGAGCCC
>JANWZN010000110.1 GCA_025054575.1 Geminicoccaceae bacterium
CGCGCGGCGGCGGCGGCCGCGGCGGCGTCGGTGCCAGCTCCTCGACGAAACCGCCGAGCGGATCCTCCTCGAGCGTCGCCGCCGCTCGACCGGCTGCGGTGTCGCGGACCGGCTCGCCCGGGGCCTCCCGCCAGCTCGGCCAAGACCGCATCGAGCGAGGGTACGGGCGGCGGGCGGCCGCCCCCCGCCTCCTCGAGCGCGACGCGCAGGCGCTGGCGGCCGAGTTCGAGCAGGTCGCCGTCGGCCAGCGGGACCGCGGCCTCCGGGGGCACCGGTACGCCGTTGCGGCGCGTGCCGTTGGTCGAGCCGAGATCGCGCAGGGTGAAGGTCCCGCCCTCGCCCTCGAGGAGGCAGTGGCGGCGCGAGAGCGAGGCGGTGCCGGTCTCGGCGAGCACCCAGTCGCAGCTCTGGCCGCGGCCGATCACGAGCCTACCGCCGGCGAGGCGGCGCCGCTCGCCCGTCGTCTCGTGCTCGATCACCAGGACCTTGGCCACCGCGCCCAGCGCCCCCCGTGCCCGCCTAGTCTGCATCGAAGGTGCAGGCGAACGCGCCCTCGACCACGGTCGCCCGCACGCGCTGGAGCGGCCGGCCCTCGCGCAGTCGGGCCAACAGCTCCCGCCCGATCATCGGCAAGAGCGTGCCGGTGAGGACGGCGTCGATCGTCCGCCCGCCGCTCTCGGGCTCGGTGCACCGGGCGAGGACCTGATCCACCACCGCCCGGTCCCAAGAGAACGGCACGCCGTGGCCGTCCTGCAGCCGGCGGCCGATCCGACCGAGCTGCAGCTCGACGATCCGCGCCAGGACCTCGGCCGAGAGCGGATAGTAGGGTACCACCGTGAGCCGGCCCAGGAAGGCCGGCGGGAAGACCTGCAGCAGCGGCCGGCGCAGCGCCTCGGCGAGCCCCTCCGGGGTGGGGCGGAGCTCGGGGTCGGCGCAGAGCTTCGTGACCAGCTCCGAGCCGACGTTCGAGGTCATGAGCACGATCGTGTTCTTGAAGTCGATCCGCCGGCCTTCGCCGTCCTCCATGACACCCTTGTCGAACACCTGGAAGAACAGCTCGTGGACGTCCTTGTGCGCCTTCTCGATCTCGTCGAGCAGCACCACGCTGTAGGGCTTCCGGCGGACCGCTTCGGTGAGCCTGCCGCCCTCGCCGTAGCCGACATAGCCGGGGGGCGAGCCCTTGAGCGTGCTGACCGTGTGCGCCTCCTGGAACTCGCTCATGTTGATGGCGACGACGTGCTCCTCGCTGCCGAACAGTTCCTCGGCGAGCGCGAGCGCGGTCTCGGTCTTGCCGACCCCCGAGGGCCCCACGAGCAGGAAGACGCTCTTGGGCTTGCCCGGATGCTCGAGTCCAGCGCGCGCCGTCTGGATCCGCTGGGCGATCGCCCGGAGCGCGTGGTCCTGGCCGATCACCCGTCGCTTGAGCGCCGCCTCGAGGCCGAGCACGGCGTCGATCTCGGCGACCCGCATCCGCCCGAGCGGGATCCCGGTCCAGCCCGCCACCACGCTCGCCACCGCCTGGCCGTCGACCGCCGGCAGGATAAGCGGCCGCTCCCCCTGCAGCGCGGCCAAGCGCTGCGCGACCGCGGCGAGCCGGGCGAGCCCGTCGGCGCTCGCCTCGCCCGCGCGCAGCGCCCGGCGCAGCGCCAGGAGCTCGCCGACCGCCGCCTTCTCCTCGGCCAGCCGCGCCTCGAGGCTCGCGAGCGCCGCCTTCTCCTCGGCCAGGCGGGCCTCGAGCGCCGCCCGCCGCCCGGGCGTCTCGATGCCGATCGGCGCCTCGCGCCCGAGCGTCTCGAGCTCGGCCTCGAGATCGGCGATCGTCCGCCGCGCGTCCTCGATCGCCGAGGGCGTGCCGGCCTGGCTCGTGGCCACCCGGGCGCAGGCGGTATCCAGCACGCTCACCGCCTTGTCCGGCAGCTGGCGGCCCTGGAGGTAGCGCCGCGACAGGGCGACCGCGGCGGCGACCGCCTCGTCGAGCAGCTCGACCCCGTGGTGCGCCTCGAGGGTCCGGGCGACGCCGCGCAGCATCCGCACCGCCCGCTCCTCGTCCGGCTCGTCCACGAGCACGGTCTGGAAGCGGCGGGCGAGCGCCGGGTCCTTCTCGATGTGCTTCTTGTACTCGCCCCAGGTGGTGGCGGCGATGGTCCGCAGGCTGCCGCGGGCGAGCGCCGGCTTGAGGAGGTTGGCGGCGTCGCCCGTGCCGGCCGCCCCGCCGGCGCCGATCAGGGTGTGCGCCTCGTCGATGAAGAGCACGATCGGCTCGGGCGCGCGCTGGACCTCCTCGATCACCTGCTTGAGGCGCTGCTCGAACTCGCCGCGGACCGAGGCACCCGCCTGGAGGGCGGGAAGGCCGAGCGCCAACAGCCGCACCTTCTGCAAGGGCGTCGGCACCTGGCCGGCGGCGATCCTGAGCGCCAGGCCTTCGACCAGCGCGGTCTTGCCGACCCCGGCCTCGCCCACGATCATCGGGTTGTTCTGGCGCCGGCGCATCAGGATGTCGACGACCTCGCGGATCTCGCGCTCGCGCCCGAGCACGGGGTCGATCGTTCCCTCCCGGGCCTGGGCCGTGAGATCCTGGGCGAAGCGCTCGAGGGCGCGCTGCGCCTGGGCGCCCGGCAGGCCGCTGCCGGCGCCCGCACCCGCCGCGGCCGGCGCCGCGTCCACCGCCGATTCCTCGGCCGAGCCCCGGGTGAGCTCGGCGAAGCGCGCGGCCAGCGCTTCGGCGCCCAGTGCCGCGAGGGAAGGGGCCAGTTCGCGCAGCAGCCGGCGCAGTCGAGCGAGCGCAGCCTCGAGCTCGGCGAGCACCCGATCGCGGTCGATCCCGGCGCGCGGCAGGGCGACCGCGAGGTCGGAGCCGTCGGTCCGAAGCGCGATCGCAAGCCAGTGGGCCGGCTCCAGATAGGCGTCGCCGCGCGCCCGGGCGAGCTCGAAGGCCGAGCGCAGCGTGGCCATGGCGAGCGCGCCGAGTTTGTCGAAGATCACCTCGCGGCTGATCACCGCCACGGCCGTCCTCCCCGCCCGGCCCCGCGCCCGAACCCGTCCAACACGAGATCCTCGGCGTCGCGCGAGCGTCGCGCGGTGGAAAGCCAGCTCGTCCAGCCGAGCCGCGTGCCGGAGCCGAGCCGGGCGGCGGGCACCGCCTCGCGGCGCAGCACGAGCAGGAGCTCGACGTCGAACGTGCGGCCCGCGAACAGCTCGACGAGGGCCACCACCGAGGCCAGGAGCCCGCCCCCCGGCAACAGCGCCTCGTAGTCCTCGAGGCCCATGGGCCCGAGCCGGATCCGGAACCGGTTCGCCCGATCGGGCACGCGCGCGCCCAAGAGCGCGTCGCGGCCGAGGCGAGCGGCGCCGAGCCGGGCCCGCAGCCGCTTCGGCAGCTCGAGGCGCTGGAAGCGGAACTCCTCGATCCGCGCCGGCACGGCGAGCCAGAGCTCGAGCGCCCGCTCGAGCGCCTCGGGCGGCCGCGTCGCCCACAGCAGGAGCCCGGCCACGAAGAGGAGGAAGCGCTCGGGCACGACGGCTCGCTCCTCCTCGCGCCCGAACAGACCCAGAAGCGCCCGCAGCCGGGCCCGCACGCGGCTCGCGGCGCCGCGATCCTCCTCCACCGCCGGCCGCGCCTCGGCCCAGGCGCGGAAGTAGAGGGCGAGCATGCGATGGTGGAAGACGTCGGCGAAGTCGGCGAGCGTCCGATCGCCCTCCTGGCGGGCCCGGGCCCGGGCGGTCAGGTGCAGCGGCAGCGGGCCCTTCGGCCCGAAGAGGCCGAGCACGGGGCTCTCGAGCCGCCCCGGCCGACCGCGCGAGGGCGGCTCGAAGGCCAGGATCTCGGCCGGCGGAAAGGCGAGCTCGGGCGGTTGGCCGAGGCGGACCGGCTCGTCCGCCGCCCGCCGGCCGCGGCCGAGTGGTGGCCGGTCGGGGTGCGCCGCCTCGATCACCCGCAACGCCTGGAACAGATCGAACCGCCAGGGCTCGGCGGCGAGCGCGGCGAGGAACGCGGCCGCCTCGCCGGAGCCCGGCGGGGCCGGCGTCAGAGCAGGTGACGGCTGCCGATCCGGGCCGGCCATCGGACGAGCTCTAACCGCTCCCGCGAGCGGACGCTGGTGGAGACGAAGCCGTTGAGGGTCACGAGGCGGCGGAACACGAGCTCGAGCACCGAGCCCAACAGGAAAGCGCTGCCCTCGCCGAAGGCGGCCTCCTCGAGCTCGAGGACGAGCTCGAGCCCGCGGCCGAAGGCGAGCGGCCCGGGCCCGGGCAGCCGGTCGATCACCCGCCGGCCGCGCAGCCCGCGCACCCCCTCGATCTCGCGCTGGCGGGCCCGCTCGGTGCCGCTCGCGAAGAGGGCGAGCAGCGCCCGCAGCGCGTCCGCCCCCTCGCCCTCGCCGTCTTCCGCGCGGTCGAGCAGCGAGAGCTGGCCGACCGCGAGCAGCCCCGAAAGCCGCCAGGCGACGAGGCCGTGCGGCCCGGTCTCCTCGCCCTGGCCGACGGCGAGCGCCGGCAGCGGGTCGCCGAGCCGGCCGAGCACGCGGATCGCCTTCAAGGGCGCGCCGAGCTCGGTCGTGAAATGGCTCTCGCCCGCGGGCAGCGGCAGACGGATCGGCAGGTCGCGGTTGGTGCACAGCGCCACCACGTCGAGCCGCCGCAGCCGATGCGGCCAGGGAGCCGCGGCACCGTCGCACAGCTGGAGGAAGACCTCGCTGCCGAGATAGGCCGAGCGCTGCGGCCGGGCCCGCCCGTCCGCGCCGGCGACCAGCCGCGGCCGCCGCTCGAGGCCGTAGAAGGCCCGCCCGCGCGCCGCCTCGCCGCGCCGGTCGAGGGCGTAGAACGGCTCGAAGCGGATCCGCTCGCGCTCGTCCTCGCCCACCCCCTCCACCTGGAGCACGTCGAACACCTCGAAATCCAAGGGTCGCAATCGGTCGACCACCACTTGATGCTCGCGCTCGAAGGGCTCGACCGGCACCGGACGCGTCACCTTGCGGAACAGGTTGACGATCGGCGTGGCGAAGAGCGCGAAGCTGTCCGCCGCCACCGCCCCGTCGAGCAGCGGATCGGCCCGGTCGAGCAGCACCGCGAGCTCGAGCCGCCGGCCGGCGCAGGCGCGCACCGCGGGTGCGAGGCCTTCGAGCCCGACGAACAGGAAGCGCCGCGGCAAAAGGAAATATTCCTGAAGGAGGCGAAAGGCGGAGACGGTCCGCGGCTGCGGTGGCAGCAGCGCCTCGCCGTCGCTCGCGCCGAGCCGGGCGATCGCCGTCTCGGCGGAAAGCCGCAGCGCTCAGCCCTCGGCGCCCACCGGCCGGGCCAGCAGCGTTCGGGCGTGCGCGGTCAGCGCCTCGAACAGCCGGAAGGCGATCCGGTCGCCGCCCGCCGGGTGGAGGACGAGCCGGTCGAGGGCGAGGGCCGCCATCGGCAGCTCGGCCGTGGTCTCGAGCTCGAGGAGTAGAGCCGCCCGCACCTCGCGCCCCTGCGGCAGGCCGAGAGCCCCGAGCGCGCCGCCGGGCACGTAGCGGGCCCGGGCGAGGCGGATCGGCCAGAGCGTCACCGGATGCGCGGTGGTGAAGAGGCAGCGGGTCTCGCTGCCGCCGCGGCTCGAAAGGAGCGTGCCGCGCGGGATCGAAAAGCCCGCCTCCATGAGCCCCTGGGCCGGGTCCGGCTCGAACAGGGCGATCCCGGCCGAAGGCCGCGGCGCGGCGAAGGTCGGGAAGAGGAGCTCCAGGAGGTGGCGGGTGAAGGTCTCCTGCTCGCCGTCGAGCTTCATCTGCACGCGCGCGGCGAGGAAGGCGAAGCCGTCGAGCAGCCACTCGACGTGCGGGTCGGCGCAGGCGTCCTTCTCGAGCCCGAAGCGGTTGGCGACCCGGGCGTGGTCGAGGGCGGACTCGTGGGCGAGGTCGCGCACGAAGCGCAGCTCCTGCTCGAAATAGCGCAGGAACCGGCGGTCCATCAGCCGCCCTCCTCGGCCGGCGCCAGCCGCGCCCGGCCTTCCTCGAGGTCGAGCACGGTGCGCAGCCGCAGCGGCTCGGTGAGCGGATGGCCCCAGAGCTCGCCCGCCAAGAGGAAGCTCACCGGGTTGCCCGCCGGGGCGCCCGGATCCTCGGAAGCCCTGTCGGCCGTCACCACGACCGCGCGCAGGCGCGGCTCGAAGCGCTCGATCGCGAGGGCGATGGCGCGCGCCAGCGCCTCGCAGTCGGCCCGGGTGTGGACCTTGCCGGCGAGCGCGGGGATGCCGTAGTTGGCCACGCTCGCCCGCACCGCCGGCAGCCCGTCGAGGAGCGCGATCGTCCCTCCGCCCTCGGCCGCGGCGAAGCCCTCGAGGTTCTCGGCGTTCAAGAGGGCCCCGAGGTCGCGCAGCACCGCCGCGCGCAGCTCGCGCATTCCTATCCGGGCGGCGCGCGCCGCTTCGAGCCGCCGCGTCTGCTCGAGGGCGACGAGCTCGCCGAGCGCGGTCAGCCTCTCGGCGGGGAGCCCTTCTAGCGGCGGGCCGAGTTCGCGCTCGAGCCGACGCGCTTCGAGGTCCGGCCGGGCGAGCAGGCGGGCGAGCGCCGCCCGCTGCGCCTCGTCCAACGCCACCTCGAGCGCCGCCCGGCGGGCCGCGATCGCGTCCCCGAGCGAGGCCTCGGGATCACGCAGCCGGTCGATCAGCGCCGGCTGCAGCCGCTCGAGGAGCGTGGGCTCAGCCATCGCCGTGCGGCCCCAGCCGCAGCCGGCGCAGGGCGAGGAGCGGGTGGTCGCCGGCGTCGCTGGTGAGCAGCCGGCCGCCGAGCCCGTGGCCGGCCGCGTCGAACAGCGTCGCCCGACCGAGCCGTGCCCGGGGATCGCTCCCCGATTCCGAGCCCGGATAGCGGGCCGGCAGATGCGCCGCGACCTCTTCCCCGCCTTCGAGGGCGAGCGTGACCGGCAGCCAGACCACGTCCTCGAGATCGCGCGGGCCGTCGCTCGCGAGCGTACGCAGCCGCTCGAGCGGCAGCCAACGATAGCGGCCCTGGACGACGAGCTCGAGGCAGGGCCCGAAGCGCGGGTCCGCGTCCATGAGCCAGGCGAAGGCCATACCGTCGAGCTCGCCCGGCACCGCAACGGCTGCCTCCAGCGCCGAGCGCCGCTGCGCCGCCGCGGCCGCCGCCTCGCCCCGGGAATGTGCGCCAAGGCCCGGGCCAGATGTGCCACGAAGGCGGGCGGCTCGCCGATCGTCACGGGTGGGCTGCGGCCGGCGACCACCGCCGCGCGCTCCGCCTCGGCCGCGATCAGCCCGGCGTAGAGCCGGGCGAACATCGCCGTCTCGGGGTCGAGGCCCGCCACCGCTTCGAGCTGACGGCGGGCCCGGTCCCACTGGCCCTCGATGCAGGCCAGGCGGAAGAGGGCGAGGCGCGGGGCGAGCGCGGTGGGGGCGGCGCGGACCTCCTCCATCACGAGGGCGAGCGCCCGGGCCGGGTCGCCGGCCGCGAGCGCCTGCGCGGCGCTTCCGGCCACGGCCGGCCTCAGAGCTTGACGTTCTTCGAGATGTTCCAGCCGGCGGTGACCTCGGCGTCGCCGGTGCCGTCGGCCTTCTGCGGGGTGTACTTCACCTCGACCTCGCCGAAATTGAGCCCGACCCGCTCCATTGGCCGGTCCTTGTCGGCCTCGCCGAGCGGCTGGACCTGCGAGACCAGCACGTTCTTCATCGTGATGACCAGGTATTCGAGCGGGTTCTCGCCCGCCCGGCGGCAGGTCAGCTTGGCCTCGGGAATGTGCTTGCCGTTGCAGCAGCACAAAAAAGCAGCGGGGAGGCCTTGTCGATGAAATGGGTGAAGTGGAGGTCCTGAACCTCGACCTTGCCCGAGCCGAGCCCGCCGCCGAGCGCGGCCGAGCCCTTGTTGACGGCACCCCATTGCCAGGACAGCACGTCGATCTCGCCGGCATGCGCCTCGTCCTGCGACTCGCCGTCGATGCCCTCGATCTTGATGAACATGTCGACCGCCACGACCGTCCCTCCTGACTGCCGCACGGCCCGGCGCCGCGCTCGGTCGAAACACCAGCGCCGCCGGGCCGGTCCGGCGGTGCCGCCCGTCACAGGTCTCACACGCCCTTGACCGAGGGCAGCTTGGAGACCAGCCGCAGGCTCACATTGACGCCCTCGAGCTGGTAGTGCGGGCGCAGATAGAACTGGGCGTTGTAATAGCCCGGGTTACCCTCGACCTCCTGCACGCGGACCTCGGCGGCGAGGAGCGGCTTCTTGGCCTTGGTCTCCTCCGAGGAGAAGTCGGGATTGCCGTCGACATAGTTCAGGATCCAGCGGTTCAGCCACTTCTCCATGTCCGACCGCTCCTTGAAGGAGCCGATCTTGTCGCGCACGATCGCCTTGAGGTAGTGGGCGAAGCGGCAGACCGCGAAGAGATAGGGCAGCCGCGCCGAGAGGTTGGCGTTGGCGGTCGCGTCCGGATCGTCGTAGACCTCGGGCTTCTGCAGCGACTGGGCGCCGATGAAGGCGGCGATGTCGGTGTTCTTGCGGTGCAGGATCGGCATCAGCCCGAGATCGGCGAGCTCCTTCTCGCGGCGGTCGTCGATAGCGATCTCGGTCGGGCACTTCATCGCCACCCCGCCCTCGTCGGTCGGGAACGTGTGCACCGGCAGATCGGTCACCGCCCCGCCCGATTCGACGCCGCGGATCCGCGTGCACCAGCCGTAGAGCTTGAACGAGCGGGTGATGTTGACGGCCATGGCGTAGGCCGCGTTCATCCAGCAATATTAGTGGTGGTCGGTGCCGCGCACGTCCTCCTCGAAGGCGAAGGCCTCGACCGGACTGGTCCGGGCCCCGTAGGGCAGGCGCGCCAGCACCCGCGGCATGGCGAGGCCGATATAGCGGCTGTCCTCGGCCTTCCGGAGCGACTGCCACTTGGCGTAGTCGGGCGTGCTCTGGATCTTGGCCAGATCGCGCGGGTTCATGAGCTCCTGCCAGGACTCCATCCCGAACAGCGAGGGGGCCGCCCCGGCGATGAAGGGCGTGTGGGCCGCGGCGCACACATTGGCGAGGTTGCCGAGCAGCGCGACGTCCTTCGGGTGGCTGTCGAAATAATAGTCGCCGACCAGACAACCGAACGGCTCGCCACCGAGCATCGAATATTCCTCGGTGTAGACCTTCTTGAAGATCGG
Source organism: Geminicoccaceae bacterium (assembly GCA_025054575.1). Classification (GTDB taxonomy): domain Bacteria; phylum Pseudomonadota; class Alphaproteobacteria; order Geminicoccales; family Geminicoccaceae; genus JANXAZ01. The sequence goes on from JANWZN010000110.1 coordinate 9,115, forward strand.
GCTCTGGTCCCAGGCGGTCCCCTCGAAGGCCTCGAGGGTGCGGGACAGCTCCTGCTTGGTGATGTTGAGGACACGGATCTTGAGCATCTGGTCCGTTTCGGTGTTGTTGACCAAATGCCACAGGCCCCGCCAGGCCCCCTCGAGGGCCTGGAACTCGGGGTGGTGGAGGACGAGGTTGAGCTGCTCGGTGAGCTTCCTGTCGATCGCCGCGATGAGCGCCTGGATGCTCTTCAAGGCGTCGTCGCCGACGAGCCGCGTGTTGGCGAGCGCCTGCTCGGCGAGCGTACGCACCGCCGCGTCGATCCGACCTTCCGCCTCCTCGTCGCGGGGTCGGAACTCGCGCTTCAAGAGGGCGCGGAACTCGTCGAGCGCGACCGCCTCGCCGGCCGGCCGGGGCTCGCTCGCGACCTGCTGTTCGGCCATCGCATCCGTCTCCCCTGCCCGGTCGCTTCAGCTCGCCCGATCCTCGTCAGGACCGTCCGGCGCACGGGCCGCGGGCGAGCGGGCGAGCGCCTCCCGCAGCGCCGAATCGTTGAGGAGCTTGGCCACGAGCTGCTCGGCGCCGTCCTTGCCGTCCATGTAGGACAGGAGGTTGGAGAGCTGCTCGCGGGCCTCGAGCAGCTTGCGCAAAGGCTCGATGTTGCGGGCGACCGCGTCCGGGGCGAAGTCGGCGAGCCGCTCGAAGGTGATGTCGACGGCGAGGTTGCCTTCGCCGGTCAGGGTGTTCGGCACGGTGAAGGCGACCCGCGGACGCATCGCCTTGAGCCGGTCGTCGAAATTGTCGACGTCGATCTCGAGGAACTCGCGCCGGGCGACCGGCGGCAGGGGCTCGGCCGGCTTGCCGGACAGCCCGGCCAGCACGCCCATCACGAAGGGCAGCTGGATCATCTTCTGCGCGCCGTAGAGCTCGACCTCGTACTCGATCTGCACGCGCGGCGCCCGGTTGCGGGCGACGAACTTCTGGCCGGCGTTCTGTGGCATGGCTCATCCCTTCTTGGCCGCCTGGGGCTCGTCGAGCGCCCCGGCGGCCGCCTGCAGCTCCTTCATCCCGGCCGGCGCCAGCTCCTTGAGCGCCTCCACGAAGCTCATCGGCACGAGCTTCTTGGCCCGCGCCACGAGC
>JANWZN010000111.1 GCA_025054575.1 Geminicoccaceae bacterium
CCACCAAGGGCCGCCTGGCCCACCAGACGTGCAGATAGTAGATGGGCGGCAGGGCCGTCATCGAGCGCCGCTCGCGGATCGCTTCCTCCGAGAGCGCCGCGATCGGCAGCCAGGCCTCGATCAGCCGGCGGGTCATGCTTCCCCCTCTCCCTGCCCCTCCACCACCCAGCCCGCATCGAGCAGGCCCGCGCGGGCGAGCTCCGCCACACCTTCCGGGCGCGCGCTCGCCCAGCCCAAGCCGTAGGCGTACAGCGCGGTGGGCACGAACCGCACGGCGAGCCCCTCGACGAGCTTCCGATCGCGGCGAAGCGCGCAGCGCGAACGGGTCGTCACGCCGACGCACGGGAGGACGTGCCGTCGAGCGAGCTCCGCGAGCCCTTCGTACTCGCGCGGATCGCGCAGCGGCCGGTCGCTCCACTTGACCTCGAGAGCCCAGCGCGGACGTTGGTCGGCGGCGAAGAGCGTGACGAGATCGACCTCGAGATCGCCCGAGGAACCGCGCCAACGGGCGTAACGGGCGAGCCGGCGCTCGGGCAAATGCAGCCACTGGGCGAGAACAGCACTTTCCACGAGCGCGCCAAATCGCTCGTCGCCCTCGCCCAGGGCGCCGAAGAGGGCGGCCCGCATCGCCGGGTTGACGAGATGGACCTTGAAGCCACGCTCGCGCTGGAAGACGCGCGCATTCTCGTCGATTCGGCGCAGCCGGTAGATCAGGAACGCCGCCTCCAGATATTCCAGGTAGCGCTTGATCGTGGGCTTGGCGATGCCGGAGCCGCTCGAGAGCGCTTCGAGGCTCGCCTCCTGACCGGTGTTGTAGGCGAGGACCGTAAATAAACGATTGAGCTCGGTGACGTCCGTGATGCCGTACAAAACCGGTAGGTCGCGCAGCAACACCTTGTCGACGATGTCGCGACCGAGAAAGCGGCCGAGACCTTTGCGGATCTCTTCGTCGAGCACCGCCTCGGGGTAACCACCGAAGGCGAGATAGTCGAGGAACGCGGCATCGAGCCGTTCGATATCCCGGCAGCGAAAGACCGGACGCGAGCCGGTTCCGTCCACCGCGACGAGATCCTCGCCGCGGAAGTCCAAGAACTCGGCGAAGGTCAACGGTGGCAGCTCGACGTCGGTGAACCGCCCGGCACCGCTCTCGCGGCTCGCGCGGCGCAGGGCGGCACCCGCCGAGCCGCTCGCGACGAACTTCGTGCGCGGGAAGCGGTCGACCAGATCCTTGAGATGCACTTCCCAGTTCTTCAGGTACTGGATCTCGTCGAAGACGACGAGGCGTGGTTTCTGTGGGTCGTGTGGCTTCGCCTTCTCGAACAGAGCCAAGAAGCGCTCGAGCGAGAGACCGGCGTAGGTGGGCGTGTCGAGCGCCGCGTAGAGGACGGCCGGAAACCGGCTGGAGCTCTCGCCGAGGAGTTGCTGGAGAAGGGTGGTCTTCCCGACCCGGCGTGCGCCGAGCAGCACGACCGCGCGGCGCACCGGGGAGGAGACCAGGTCCCGGACGCGCGCGGCGAAGGCGCGCCGCGGCCAGGAGAAGGGCGGTCCCTCGCCCCGGAACCCGGTCTGCCACCAGGGATTGTCGGCACGCAGCCGCGCCAGCACATCGGCTTCCGCGATCGCGAGCACGGTTGCTCCAATAGTGAAAGCGCTCTTTCATTATCGCGCAACGTCCGGAGAAGGCAAGAGCGATCACGGCCGTGGCGAAGGGGCCGAAGGTGGCTCACCCCGCCCACGGGTTCACGACCGCGACGCCGAGCGTCTCGAAGTCCTCGACGTCGCGCGTCGCCACCGCGAGGCCGTGGCGCTTGGCGACCGCTGCGATCTGGGCGTCGCCCGTGCCGACCATGCGACCCGCACGCCGAGCCTCGGCCACGAGCGCGCCGTAGAGAAGCGCGGCCTCGCGGTCGTAGGCGAGGATCCGGTCGGCGAAGAGCTCGCCCACGAGCCGGTCGAGCCATGCCTCGAGGCGGCCGCGGCGCCTACCCGCGGGCAACAGGCGGATGCCGAAGGCGATCTCGCCCACCACGGTCGCGGTGAGGAACAGCCGCGCCGGATCCTGCGCCGCGAACCAGGCCGCCACCCGCTCGGAAGGCCGCGGACGCAGCGGCTCGCAGACGAGGTTGGTGTCGAGGACGCAGCCGCTCACCGATCGAGCGCCGCCGGCTCGGCCGGCTGGTCGGCCGCCTCGATCGCCGCGAGGTCCTCGTCGGCGAGCGTCGCGCCCGCCGTGCGAAGTCGGCGCCAGAGCTCGCTACCCGAGAGGCGCGGAGCGAGCACCTCCTCGAGGATCGCACGGTGCTCGGCCTCGGCCGAGCGCCCGTGCGCCGCGGCCCGCTCCTTGAGCCGCCGCACCAGCGCTTCGTCGAGCTGTCGGACGATCAGCGTCGCCATGGTCTCGATTGCTCACCCGACCGAATGGGCCGATGCTAGCATCTGCTAGCGCGGCCCGCCAGTCGGACGATCCGGTCGGAGCCCGCGGGCTCACCCCTCGTCCGAGGCGAGGAGCCGCAACGCTGCGAGCACGCGGCGGGGGCGCTTGCGGTGCAGCACCATGCCGAGCCACCAGGAGGCCTCCTCGCGGCTGAAGCCCTCGATCGTCCGCGCGCAGGCGAGCATCGCATAGGCCGCCTCGGGGATCATCGGCAAATAGATCGTCACCCGATCGCCTTTCTTCACCCCCATGCTCTTGAGCACGTTGGCGAGCCGGCAGACGCGATCGTAGAGTTCGCGGTAGGTGATCTTCTTGTCGATCGCCGGATCGTCGCCCTCCCAGATGATCGCCACCTGATTGGCGCGATGGGGAAGGTGTCGATCGATGCAGTTGTAGCAGACGTTGAGCTCGCCGTCCTCGTACCACTTGATCGAGACGTTGCCGTGATAGGAGGTGTTCTTGATCTTGGTCGGCTTCTTGAACCAAGTGATTCGATCGGCCATCTCGGCCCAGAAACCGTCGGGATCATCGATCGAGCGCCGATACATCTCGAGGTAGCGCTCGCGATTGCAGTGCGCGCTCGCCGCCCATGCCGGGTCGACCTTGAAGAGCTCGCTCATCGAATCCTCCCCGATGGGCTCCGCCGAGGCCGCGGACCGAAGCCGCCCCAGGCGGGCTTATCCCCTGCTCGATTCCGATCTCAAGCACGTGGGGACGTTATGCCGCAAGAGCGGCCTGCGACGTTTATCCCCGAACTCATCAACAGCTTGTGGGTAAGTACTTGCAACGAAAGCGGGATCGGCGAAACAAGATGATCAACCGGAGCGAGAGAGGCCGGTCGCCGCGAGCCAGGCCTCGACCGTCGGCAGGATGCGCTCGACGATCAGCGCCACGCCGGCGGCGTTCGGGTGGATGCCGTCGGCCTGAAACAGCTCCGGCCGGCCGACAAGGCCATCGAGAAAGAAAGGGTAGAAGGCGAGGTCGTGCCGATCGACGACCCGCCGATAGGCGGCGGCGAAGGCGGCGCCGTACTCGGGCCCGAGATTGGTCGGCGCCAGCATCCCCGCGATCATCACCGGCACGCCGGCCGTCCGCGCCGCCGCGACGATTCGCTCGAGATTGGCCTCGAGCTGCTCGGGTGGCAGGGCGCGCAGCGCATCGTTGCCGCCGAGCTCGACCAGGAGGTGGCTCGGCCGATCGGCCAGCACCCAGCCGACGCGGGCCGCACCACCGGCGCTCGTATCGCCCGACACGCCGGCATCGAGCACGGCACAAGGAAAGCCACGCGCCCGCAGCGCGGCCTCGAGCCGGGCCGGAAACGCCGCCGCGGGCGGCAGGCCGTAGCCGGCGGCGAGCGAATCGCCGAGCACGGCGATGCGACAGTCGGCCGCCCTCGCCGGTGCGGCGGCCACGAGACCCGAGGCGGCGAGCAGGGCCAGCATCTTGCGACGGGTGGGGGTGCGTTCCATGTCCGAGCGGCGACCCGTGCCCCGCCAAGAGATTGCCCGACCCATGATCGACCTCGACGGTGTTCATCTGACGCTCGACAGCCCGGCCGGGCCGGTCGCGATCCTGCGCGGGATCGACCTCGAGGTCGAGGCCGGGACGACGGTGAGCGTGGTCGGTCCTTCGGGTTCCGGCAAGTCGAGCCTGCTCGCCATCATCGGTGGCATCGAGCGGGCGAGCTCGGGCCGGGTCGTCGTCTGCGGGCAGGATCTCGCCGCGCTCGACGAGGACGGCCTGGCGCTCTTCCGGCGCCGCCACGTGGGCATCCTCTTCCAGGCCTTTCATCTCGTGCCGTCGATGACGGCGCTCGAAAACGTCGCTCTGCCCATGGAGCTCGCGCGTCGGCCCGGGGCGATGGCGCGCGCTGCGGAGTTGCTCGAGGAGGTCGGGCTCGCCCATCGTCTCGACCACTACCCGAGCCAGCTCTCGGGCGGCGAGCAGCAGCGCGTGGCGCTGGCGCGGGCGCTCGCCAATGCCCCCGATCTCCTCTTGGCCGACGAGCCCACCGGCAATCTCGATGCCGCCACCGGCCGCGAGATCGTCGACCTCCTGTTCGGGGTCCGAGCGCAGCACGGCACGACGCTCGTGCTCGTCACCCACGATGCGCGGCTCGCCGCGCGCTGCGATCGACGCCTCGTCATGGAGGCCGGCCGGCTCGGCGAGGCGAAGGCCGCGGGCGCCTCCTCCGAGCTCGTGGCGGCAGGTAGCCGATGACCCGTCTCGGCCTCGCCTGGACGATCGCACGGCGCGAGCTGCGCGGGGCCTTCCGCCCGCTTCTCGTCGTGCTGTTGTCCCTCGCGATCGGCGTCGCCACGATCGCCACCGTGGGTGTCTCGGCCGAATCGGTGCGCGACAGCGTCCGCCGCGACGCGCGCGCGCTCCTGGGCGGCGACCTCGAGCTCGAGAGTGCCAATGTTCCGGTTCCAGCGGACGAGCTCGCGCGGCTGATCGGGCCCGAGGCGAGGCTCTCGACGACGGTACGGACGACCACGCTCGTGGGCGCGCCGGACGGACGGCGGCTCGCCGTGGCCCTCAAGGCGGTCGACGAAGCCTGGCCGCTTCTGGGGACGGTCGAGCTCGACCCGCCGATCCCGATCGCGCAGGCGCTCGCGGGCGAGGGTGCCGTGGTCGAGCCGACCCTGCTCGCTCGCCTGGGTGTCGGGCTCGGCGATCGTCTCGTCCTGGGCGAGACGAGCGTTGCGATCCGAGCCGTGCTCCTGCGGGAGCCGGATCGCCTGGGCGGCTTCGCCGGCTTCGGCCCGCGGCTCTTGGTGAGCCGCGAGACGATGGAGCGGGCGGGCCTGATCCGGCCGGGTGCCTTGTTGCGCTACGAGCACCGCGCCGTGGTCCCGCCGCGTGCTTTGGGCCCGCTCGTCGAGAGCTTGCGAGCACTCGAGCCCGACGCCAATTGGCGGCTGCGGACGGCGGCCGCGGTCGAGCCTTCGGTCGCGCGCTTCTCCGACCGGCTCGCGAGCTATCTCACCTTGGCCGGGCTCGCCTCCCTGCTCGTGGGTGGGCTCGGCGTGGCGCTCGCGGTCTCGGGCTATCTCGCGAGCCGGCGCGCGACGATCGCGGTGCTCAAGACGCTCGGTGCCCGCGCCGCGGAGGTGGACGCCGCCTACGGGCTCCTGCTCGGGCTCGTGGCGGTCTCGGGCGTGACGCTCGGCCTCCTCCTGGGCCAGCTCGTGCCCGTGCTGCTCGCTTCGGGCCTGGCCGGGCTCCTGCCCTTCCCGATCCGGGCCGGCTTCCATCCCGTTCCCCTGCTGCTCGCGGGTGCCATCGGGCTTTTGACGGCGGCCCTCTTCGCCGGCTGGCCGCTCGCGCGAGCGCGCGAGGTCTCGGCTGCGAGCCTGTTGCGCGCGGAGGTGGCGCCGCTGCGGCGCTGGCCGCGGCCCGGCCGGATCGCGGCCCTCGGGCTCGTGGCGAGCTTGCTCGCGGGCCTCGTCGTCCTGAGCGTCGATCGCCCGGTCCTGGGCGTGCTGTTCGTGGCGGGCGCCGTGGCCACGGTCCTGGTGCTGGCCGGGCTAGGCAGAGTCCTGATCGCGCTTGCGGTCCCGCTTTTCGCGCGCGCGCCCGTGGCGCTCCGGCTCGCCAGCCGCAACCTCGCGCGCGGGACGAGCGGGGCGGTGCCCGTGCTGATCGGGCTCGGCGCCGGGCTCGGCGCACTCGTCACGATCGGGCTCCTCGAGGCCCGGATCGGTCGCGAGCTGAGCGTGCGGCTCGCGGAGCGGGCGCCGAGCCACGTCGTGATCGACATCCAGCCCGAGCAGTGGGAACCGTTCGAGCGGCTCGTGGCCGAGACCCCGGGTGCCGTCGTCCTTCAGTCCGCACCCACCTTGCGGGCGCGGATCACCCGGATCAAGGGCGAGCCGATCGACCGCGCGCGCATCGCCGAGCACGTCCGCTGGACGGTCGACCGCGACCGCGGTCTCACCTGGCAGGCGGCACCCCCGCCCGGCACCGAGCTGCTCGCCGGCTCCTGGTGGCCACGGGACTATGCCGGCCCGCCGCTCGTCTCGATCGAAGGCGAGGTCGCACGCGGCTACGGGGTCGGGGTCGGCGACACGCTCGCCTTCAACGTGCTCGGACGGACGATCGAGGCACGGATCGCGAATATCCGCCGCGAGGTCGACTGGGCGGCCGGCCGGCTCGACTTCGTCTTCGTGTTCAGCCCCGGCGTGATCGACAAGGCACCGCACGTGCGGATCGCGGCGGTCGATCTGCCGCCCTCGGTGGCCCCCGGCTTTCTCGACCGGCTGGCGCGCGAGCTCCCGAACGCGACCCCCATCGAGATCGGTTCGATCGCGCGCGAGGTCGCCGCCACGCTCGGCAAGATCGGGTTGGCGATGCGGATGGTGGCCGGTATCACGCTCGTGACGGGCCTGCTCGTGCTGGCAGCCTCGCTCCTGGCCGCCCGCCGCCGACATCTGCAGCAGACCGTGCTGTTGAAGATCCTGGGTTCGCCGCGCCCGCAGATCCTGGGCATCCTCGCGAGCGAGCATCTGCTCTTGGCGGCGTTGGCCGGGATCGCCGGGATCACGGCCGGCGGGCTCGCCGCCTGGGCGATCGTTCGCTTCGCGTTCGGCATGGCATGGAGCTTCGCCTGGACGCCGCCGCTCCTCGTGCTCTCGCTCGCGACCCTCCTCACCCTCGCGGTCGGCACGGCGAGTGCTTGGCGGCTCCTGGGCAGATCGGCGGCGGTGGCGCTGCGCAGCGGGTGAGGCGGGAAGCTGCAGGGAGAAGGCGCGCGCTCGAACCGTGCACACACCCGACAACGCGGCTTGGGCCCGGGAGGCGGGGTGGTGGGCGCTGCTGGTTTCGAACCAGCGACCCCCGCCGTGTGAAGACGGTGCTCTACCGCTGAGCTAAGCGCCCCTCGCGATGCGGAGATAGGTAGCGGCCGGCGAGCTTGTCAAGGCGAGCCCGCCAGATCGTTCAGTGCCGAGAGGAGCTCGTCGAAGCGGTCGATCACCCTGTCCGCGCCCAGCTCGCGTGCCGGCTTGGTCGTGTAGCCGAAGCTCACGAGCAGGCAGGGGATCCCGAGCCCGCGCGCGACCGCGACGTCGTTGGCGCTGTCGCCGACCATGACCGCCTCGGCCGGCGAGGCGCTCAGGGCCTCGAGCGTGGCCGCGAGATGGCCGGGGTCGGGCTTGCGGACCGGCAGGAGGTCGCCGCCGGTGACGACGTCGATCCAGGGGGCGAGGCCCACGGCCTCGAGCAGGCGCTCGCTCGGCACCTGCGGCTTGTTGGTGCAGACCCCGAGCCGCAGGCCGCGCTCGCGGAGGGCGCGGAGCGCTTCCGGCACCCCGCGGTAGGGCGCGCTGAAACGCGCGGGCTCGGCGGTGTAGCGCTCGAGGAACCAGGCGTAGAGGCGGTCGAGGCGGTCTGGGGAAAGGTCGAGACCCTGCCATTCGTGGGCGCGCCGGATCAGCATCTTGGCGCCGTCGCCGATCATCCCGCGCACCGCCTCGAGCGGCGGGATGCGCAGGCGCTCGCGCTCCAGGAGCTCGGCCAGCACCGCGTGGAGATCGGGTGCGGTCTCGACGAGCGTGCCGTCGAGATCGAAGACCACCGCCCGCAACGCCATCGCGCTCTCCTCGCCGCACCGGGTTGTCGCGCCGATCGCCTCGGCCTTGCCCGGACGCGGCACGCGCGCGAGAGATAGGTACGCGTTCGGTCCGCGCCAGTCCGTGGAGGTTCGGTGTCGCAGGAGCCGCTGTCGATCGTCGTTCTCGCCGCCGGCAAGGGGACCCGCATGCGCAACGGGCGGCCCAAGGTCCTGCACCCCTTGGCCGGCTGGCCGCTGATCCGCCACGTGCTGGCGACCGCGCGCGCGCTCGAGCCCGACCGCCTCGTGGTCGTGCTGGCGCCGCACATGGACGCGGTCGCGGCCGAGGTCCGCGGGTTCGCGCCCGACGCGCGGATCGCGATCCAGGATCCGCCCCTGGGCACCGGGCACGCGGTCGCGGCGGCACGCTCGGACCTGCTCGGCAGCGGTGCCGTCCTGGTGCTCTACGGCGACACGCCGCTGTTGACCCGCGACACCCTCGTGGGGCTGCTCGGGCTGCGGCGGGAGGCCGGTGCCGCGGTCGCGGTGCTCGCCTTCCGGCCGCCCGATCCGAGCGGCTACGGTCGTCTGCGCTTTTCCGGTGACGCGCTCGTCGAGCTGGTCGAGGAGCGGCACGCCGATGCCCGGCTGAAGGCCGAGGGCTTGTGCAACTCCGGGGTGATGGCGTTCGATGCGGCGCGGCTGCCGGTGCTGCTGGACGCGCTGCCGCTCAGGTCCGAGAAGAACGAGTACTATCTCACCGACACGGTGAGCGCCGCGGTCGCGCGTGGTTGGTCCTGCCGGGCGCTCGAGGCGCCCTGGGTCGAGGGGCTGGGTGTCAACAGCCAGCGCCAGCTCGCCGAGCTCGAGCGGCTGTGGCAGGAGCGCCGGCGCGAGGAGCTCCTGGATGCGGGTGTGGTGATGCCCGCACCCGAGACCGTGTTTCTCGCCGCGGACTGCTCGATCGAGCCCGGGGCGCTGATCGAGCCCTTCGTCGTCCTGGGCGTCGGGGTCGAGATCGGCGCCGGGGTGGTCGTGCACGCGTTCTCCCATCTCGAGGCAGCGAAGGTCGAAGCTGGGGCGGTCGTCGGACCGTTCGCGCGGCTGCGGCCGGGCACCGTGCTGGAGGTCGGCGCGCGCGTCGGCAACTTCGTCGAGACCAAGGCCGCCCGGCTCGGCCGGGGGGCCAAGGCTAATCATCTGAGCTATCTGGGCGACGCCACGATCGGCGCGGGTGCCAACATCGGCGCCGGCACCATCACCTGCAACTACGACGGGTTCGCCAAGCACAGGACCGAGATCGGCGCCGGCGCCTTCATCGGTTCGAACACCGCACTCGTGGCGCCGGTGCGGGTCGGTGCCGGGGCGATCGTGGGTGCCGGCAGCACCGTGACCGAGGACGTGCCGGAGGACGCGGTCGCGGTGGCGCGCGCCCGGCAGGAGACGCGGGCCGGCCGTGCGCCGGGCCTCAAGGAGCGTTTGCGAGCACGGGCACCGGCGCGCAAGGGTTGAGGCTCTTGCCGAACCGGCGGTCGATGGCTTAGGCGCGCGAAAAAAGGGGGAACGCCATGGTTCGCGTGCTGCTGCTCGCGCTCGGGCTGCTCGGCTGGTGGCTCTCCCCCGCGAGTGCGGATGCACTCGCGGACATCCGCGCCGGCAACCAAGCGTTCGCCGAGGGCCGCATCGAGCAGGCGGTCGCGGCGTTCACCCGCGCGATCGAGGCGGGCGGGCTCGAGCCCGAGAGTCTGGCGCTCGCGCTCAACAATCGCGGGGTGGCACTCGGCGAGCTCGGCGATTTCGACAAGGCGATCGCCGATTACGACCGGGCCCTCTCGCTCAAACCCGGTGATCCCAAGACGTTGCGGAATCTGCGGATCGCCTACACGCGTCGGGCGATGGCGGCGGCGCGGCTCGGCGAGCCCGAGCGGGCGATCGCCGATCTCGGTCGGGCGATCGAGCTCGACCCCGACCACCCGACCGCTTGGCTGCGGCGCGGCGAGCTGCGCCTGGAGCGCGGCGAGATCGAGGCCGCGATCGCTGATCTCGAGACCGCCGCTCGCCTGGCGCCCGATCAATCGGAGCCGAGGCTCGAGCTCGATCGGGCGCGGGCCGCGCTCGCCGCGCGCAGCGCGCGTCCGTCCGGCCAGGCAGCGGTGGCCCCGCCGCCGGCTCCGGCTGCAGACGGCCGGGCGAGCACGGGGGCACCCGTGGTCGCGGGCCAGGCCGCCACCGCCGC
>JANWZN010000112.1 GCA_025054575.1 Geminicoccaceae bacterium
CCTGGCGACCGGCACGGGTCGCGCTCGTGCCTTGACCCGATACGGGCGAAGTGGCCCCGCCGCCCGAGTCAGCCGCAGCCGGCTCGGATCGCGGCGCAGCCGATCCGATCGCGGCCACGGCGGCTCGAGCCGATCGTGCGCCGGCAGCACCCGTCGGGGCGACGAACGCACGCCCGATCGAGCCTGCGCGGCCGTTTCGCGGCGGTGGGTGGACCAGCCCGAGAAGAGACGGGCCGAGCCGAGCGCACCGCTCGGCGCGGTGAGGCCGACCCGTCCTCCCGGCCGAGACGAGGGCGCCGCTGCAGGCCGGTCCGAGCCGCACCCCTGCTCCCGCCCGAGCCGTCGGGCCGCCGGGCCGAGGACGGGCTCCGCCCTTTACCCCGCGGTCGGCGGTCGGCACGGCCGATGCCAGCGAGCAACTCCGCCGGCGGCGGTCGGGGCGGCCGGGAGCCAGCGAGCAGACGCGTGGGACGGGCCTCGGCCGGCCGCGGCCGGGCCGAACGCGGGACGGGCGCGGGCGAGGGTCGCGACGCCCCGTCCGCTTCGCGCGGCGGGAGGGGTGGCTGAAGAAACGGACGGCCGCGGCCGAGCCGGGCGGGCCGCGGTGAAGCAGCGGACGCGGTGTTCCCTCGGGCCGATCCGATCGCCGCCACGCACGGGCCGGTCGGCCGGATGGACGGTGCCCCGCGGGCGAGACGAGCGCGCCGCGGCGACCCGGCCGGCGCGGGCGAGAGCCGGCCCGGGCCCTTCAGGCCGCCTGCTCCTTCGGCCGGACGAGATCGAGCGCCTCTTTGGCGATCGCCGGTGCGGCACCCTCGCCCGCGGCACCGCCCGCCACCTGGACGGTCGGGAAGGCGAACTTGATGCCGTTGGCCTCGAAGGCTTTCTTGATCAGGGCATAGGCGCGGCGGCGAATCGTGAACTGCTCGCCGGGCTTGGTCTTCATCTTCATTCGGATCTGGATCGCGAAGTCGCCGAACTGGTCGACACCCTGCATCTTGAGAGTCTCGATGATGTTCGGCTTGAACTCCTCGATCTCGAGCAGCTCCTTGCCGATCTGCTTGATGATCTTCTTCACCTTGTCGAGATCGGTGTCGTAGGTGACGCTGACGGTCATCTTGTCGATCACCCAGTCGCGCGACAGGTTCTGAATGGCGCCGAGCTCGCCGAACGGGACGGTGAAGAGCGGGCCGCGATGGTGCCGCAACTTGATCGAGCGCAAGGAGAAGCTCTCGACCGTACCCTTGAAGTTGCCCGCCTGGATGTACTCGCCGACCCGGAAGGCGTCGTCCATGAGATAGAAGGCGCCCGACACGATGTCGCGCACGAGGGTCTGCGAGCCGAAGCCGATCGCCACCCCGACGACACCGGCACCGGCGATCAACGGCCCGATCTCGATCCCGAGCGAGGCCAGCGCCATCATGATGGCGATCGCGCCGACCGTGACCATGGCGAGGTTGCGGGCGATCGGCAGGAGCGTGCGGATGCGGGCGTGCCGGCGCGCCTCCTCGCTGCCGGCCGGGCTGTCGGTCTGCGCCTCGGCGAGCTTCTGGTCGATCCAGGCTTTGAGGAGGTGCCAGAGCAGATCGGCCACGAGCAGGATCACCGCGGCTTTGAGCGCACCGGCCAAGAGCCGGGTCGCGAGCGTCTCGCGGGCGGCGATGGTGCCGAGGTCGAGCCCGAGCGTGTGGGCGACGACCAGAATGCCGCCGGCCATCACCAGGGCCCGCAGGCCGCGTTCCAGGCACACCGCGGCGAGGCTCGGCACGCGCGCGCTCGCCTCGACGCCCTCGGCCGGCTGCAAGAGCATCGCCACCGACTGGTCGACGAGCCGCAACAGGAAGGGGACGAGTGCCAGCACGGCGCCGATCCAGAAGGCCTTGGCCGCACCCGCGAGCACGAACAGCCACAACAGGCCGAGATAGGCCGAGAGCGCCCAGGAGAGCGCGCGCGACGGCGGCGCTCCCGGGTCGTGCCGCGGCGGCCGGCGCCAGATCGCGGCGAGACCGAGGCCGAGCCAGACCAGGGCGAGCAGGGAGACGACGAGCGCGCGCACCTCCTCGGCCACAGCGAAGCTCGCGAGCTGGCCCGCGGAGGCGCGGCCGAGGACGTACCAGCCGACCAGCAGCACCGACCAACGGGCCCAATAGGCAGCGGCGTCATCGCTCATCGGCACGATCCGAAAGCGCGCCGCCCCCGGTGCGAGGAAGAAGCGCGCCGCCACGATCGCGAGCCGGATCGACAGGAAGGCCACGAGATAGGCGAGGACCAGGTGATAGAGCCGCGGCGGCCAGGAGAAGAGGAGAAAGGCGCCGATGCTGCCGAGGGCGAAGGAACCGACCCAGAGCAGACCGAAGCCGAGCCGCTTGCCGACCGCCGCGAGCCGCTCGGCCGGCGTCTCGAGCCGGCTCGCGAGGATGTGCGCGCGAAGGGGTGCGCTCAAGCGCCAATAGATCGCCTCCGCACCGAAGCCGAGGGCGACGAAGCCGATCACGAGCACGAGGATCGAGACGAGTCCGCGCTGCTCCAGCTCCTCGCCGAGGACGGCCGCGATGCGGGCGAGCTCGCCCGGGACCATCGGGACCGCCCGGACGATCCCCTCGAGCCGCGCGCGCAGGCCGGCCAGAGCGCCATCGACCCGCGCCTCGAGCGAGGCTCGTTCCTCCGCGGGCTGGGCCGCTGGCGCGGCCGCTCGAGCGGACGAGGAGGCCGCTGCCCGCTGCGCCTCGAGCCAGCCCTGGACCTCGGGGTCGGCGAGTAGCTGCAACAGCTCCTGGACCCGCTCGGGCGCGGGCTCGGCTGCGGCGAGCGCGGCCCGGGGCGTTCCGGCCGCGGCGAGCAGGAGCAGGGCCACGAGCAGGAGGACGATCGCGCGCAGCGCACCCTCTAGGCGCGGGACCCGCGCGAGGCGGCTCGCCTCGACGAGCAACGGCATGAAATCGTCTCACCTCGCGGTCGGTCGCCCGCTTTCTTAGCAGCCCGGCCGCCTCGGGCCCACCCGGTGGTGCTCCGCTACCACTCGAGCAGGAGCCGCCCGCCCTCCACCCGCCAACCCTGCAGCCGCGCCAGAAAGCTCGTGCCCAAGAGCGACACGCCGATCGGCGCCTCGTTGACCACGGCCGGCAGGTGCGGGAGCGCGAGCTGACCGATCCGGAGCTCGCGCAAGGTGACGGGGGCCACCCGCACGAGCCCGTTGGCGGTGCGGAACCGCTCGGAAAAACGCAGCCGCTCGGGGGCGAGGCCGATCCGCCGCGCGTCCTCGGGGTCGAGGACGACGGCCGAGGCGCCCGTGTCGACCACGAAGCGGATCGGCTCGCCGTGGACCCGGGCCTCGAGATAGAAGTGGCCGCCCGGGCCGGGTGCCACCGCGATCCGGTTCACGCCCGAGGCGAGCTGGTCCTTCTCGACCAGGGCGGTGGGTGCGGCGGCCGGCGCCGCGAGCCGTTCGATCAGGCGCGGCAAGGCGCTCGGCGCCACCAGCGCCGCACCGACGGCCGCGACCACGAGCCAGGCGATCCCGCGCACCCCTGCCTCCGAGGCAACCCCGAGACGAGCCTAGCCGAGGCGGGTTGACGAACCGTTTCGCTCGACCGCGCCCCCGAAGATCGAGCGAGGCCGGCGGCCCGCTGTTGCGGGACGTTCCCGGCTCGCACCCTCTCGGTTAGGCTCCGCGGCGATGTCCGCCCCCTCCCCTCGCCCGGCCGCAGGGCCGCTCGAGACCGCCGCTCGGGCGCCCGGCCGCGGCCGCCCGCTCGCCCGGGATCGCGCGAGCCCGGCCGGCGCGCCCTATGCCACGGTCGCCCACGCGGTCGGCTGGCTCCTGGTCGTCCTGGCTGGCGCGATGCTCGCGCCGGCGGCCTTCGACCTCGCCGAGCGCAACCCGGACTGGAGCGGCTTCGCGGCGGCCGCGGCGCTCACGGGCTTCACCGGTGTGGCCCTTTTGCTCGCGAGCCGCCGGCCGGAGCCGAGCCTCGATGTCCGCTCGGCGTTTTTGTTGACCGCTTCGTGCTGGCTCGTCGTTTCGTTTTTCGGCGCGCTGCCGTTCGTCTTCGGGGTGGCGCATCTGTCGATCACCGATGCGGTGTTCGAGACCGTCTCGGGCCTGACGACGACCGGCTCGACCGTGATCACCGGGCTCGATACGGCCCCGCGCGGCCTTCTCCTCTGGCGGGCGCTGTTGCAGTGGATGGGCGGGATCGGGATCGTCGTCGTGGGCCTCGTCATCCTGCCGTTTTTGCGGGTCGGCGGGATGCAGCTGTTCCGCACCGAAAGCTCGGATCGCTCGGAGAAGATCTTGGCCTCGACCGCGGCGATCGCCGGGCGGATGCTGGCACTCTACACCGTGATGACGGCAGGCTGCTTTCTCGCGCTGCGGGCTTGCGGCTTCGGCCTGTTCGACGCGCTGGTTCATGCGATGACGGCGCTTTCGACCGGCGGTTATTCGACCCGCGACGCCTCGATCGGGGCGTTCGCCAACCCGGCCGCGGAATGGGTGTTGATCGCGGCCATGCTCGCGGGCGCGCTGCCCTTCAGCCGCTATCTGGCGGTCGTCTACGGCCGGCCCAGGCTCTTGCTCGAGGACCCGCAGATCCGCCTCCTGCTTCTGATCGTGGCCGCGGTCGCGGGCGTGCTCGCGCTCTGGCTCCTCTTGGCCCAGGCGCGCGAGCCCGAGGATGCGATCCGAGCAGCCCTCTTCGCGACCGTCTCGGTCCTGACCACGACCGGGTTCGGTGCGGAGGACTGGCAGACGTGGGGGACGCCGGTCCTGGGGCTCTTCCTCCTGGTCACGGTCCTGGGCGGCTGCACCGGCTCGACCGCGGGCGGGATCAAGATCTTCCGCGTGCAGATCCTGGGCTCGGCGGCCCTCGCCTATCTCGCGAGCCTGGTTCATCCCAACCGGGTCGTGCCAATGCGCTTCGGCGGCCGACCGATCGAGCCCGATCTCGTGATCGCGGTGTCGAGCTTCGTGTTCTTCTTCATCGGCAGCTGGGCGGTGTTCAGCGTCGTGCTCGCGGCACTCGGGCTCGATCTCGTCACCGCGATCTCGGGTGCGGCGACAGCACTCGCCAACGTGGGCCCGGGGCTCGGCCCGGTGATCGGCCCCTCCGGCACCTTCGCGCCCCTGCCGGATGCCGCCAAATGGGCGCTCTCCCTCGCGATGCTGTTGGGGCGGCTCGAGTTCTTCACCCTGCTCGTGCTGCTCCACCCGGCCTTCTGGCGACGCTAGGGCGCTGTGGCGCGAGCCGTGGCAGGCGCGCCGGCATCGCGGCGACCGGGCTCGCTCGCAGCGACCAAGAGCTCGACCGCGCGGTCGGCGGCGTCCTCGAACGGCACCAACACGACATCGGCGCCGAGCCGGGCGAGCTCGCTCTCTTCCTGCTCGCTGCGGGCGACCACCGCGATCTTGCCGGCGAAACCCGTAGCGCGCAGCGCCTGCAGGACCGCCTTGCGCGGATCCTCGTGGGTGAGACCGCGCTCGAGCCCGGGCAGGGCCACGACGACCCAGCGGGCGGTCGCGAGCGGCAGGCTCGCGAGGCGCTCCGGATCGCTCGCATCACCGAAGACGACCTCGAGGCCCTGGCGGCGGGCGAGGCGCACCACGAGCGGGTCGAAATCGACCGCGAGGACCGCGAGGCCGCGCGCCAGGAGCCGGCTCGCCAGCGCCGAGCCGAGCCTCCCGAGGCCCAGGAGCAGGATGTCGGCCCGCACCGGGGCGCCTTCGTGGCCGGCCGGCTCGCGGGCCGTCTCCCGCCGCTCGAACGGTCGCAAGAGCGGCGCCAAGAGCGCGTAGAGCTCGTGCGACCAGATGATCATGTAGGTCGAGGCGGCGATCGTCACGAGCCCCACGAGCGTGGTGAGGCCGAGCGCCGCCTCGCCGACATGGCCGAGGCTCACGCCCATCGCGACGAAGACGAGCGAGAACTCGCTGATCTGGGCGACCGTCAGGCCGGCCAGGAAGCCGGTTCTTTTGCGGAACCCCATCGCCCCCATGATCGCGAGCACGATCAAGGGGTTGCCGACCAGGACGAAGAGCGAGAAGGCGATCGCGGGCAAGAGATCGGCGCGCATCTGGGCGAGATCGAGCCGGCTACCAAGTGCTACGAAGAAAAAGAGCAGAAGAAAGTCCCGCAAGGGCGAGAGCCGTGCGGAAAGCGCGTCGCGATAAGGGGTCGAGGCGAGCGCCACGCCCGCCATGAGCCCGCCCAATTCCTTGCCGAGGCCGAGCGCATCGGCGACCGCGGCACCACCGGCTGCGAGTGCGACGGCGAACAAGAGCAAGAGTTCGGGCGTGCGGGCGAGCCGCTCGGTCAAGGGATCGGCCAGGAAGCGGACGAACAGGAGGACGAAGGCCAAGAAGAGACCGCCCGCGCCGACCACGAGGAGGACCGCGCGCATGGGATCCTCCGCAGCGGTACCCACGCCCAGCGCGGAGAGCACGATCATCGCGAGGACGACGACGATGTCCTGGACGATCAGGAAGCCGAGCGCGACGCGGCCGTGCAGCGAGTCGATCTCGCGTTTGTCGGAGAGGAGTTTGACGATGATGATCGTGCTCGAGAAGGTGAGGGCGAAGGCGACGTAGAAGGCCTCGAGCGGCGGCATGCCGAACGCCAGACCCAACAGGAAGCCGAAGAAGGCGGTGAAGACGACCTGACCGAGGCCCGTGGCGAGTGCCACCGTGCCGAGCGAGCGGACGAGGCCGAGATCGAGCTTGAGGCCCACGAGGAAGAGGAGCACGGCGATGCCGAGCTCGGCCAAGAGCTCGACCTCGTCGGCTGCGCGCACGAGCCCGATGCCTGCGGGACCGGCGAGGATCCCCACCACGATGAAGCTCACGACGAGCGGCTGACGCAGCAGGAGGCCCACGAGACCGACCAGGGCCGCGAGGCCCAGAAGGGCCGCGATCTCGGCGAAGACCGAGCCGAAGGCCGAGGCGCTCATGCCGCGCTTCCGCCGGGCGGGCTCGTGCCCGCCTCGGGCTCGATCGGTTCGCCGCCGGGCGGCACCGCCAGGAGGTCGAGCTCGGCCGAGCGCAACAGCTCGTCGGCGACGCTGCCGAGCAAGAGCTTGCCGAGCCCCTTCTTGCCGCGGGTCGCGAGCACCAGAAGATCGGCGCGGAGCCTGGTGGCGACGTCGAGCAGGAGGTCGGCGATCGGCCGCTCGCCGGCCAGCACGAGCCTTCGGGCGCGGGCGAGGCCGGCGTCGGCCAGGAAGCGGGCGAGGCCGGCTGCGGCCTCGCGCTGCTCCCGGGCGCGCAGCGGCAGGGCCTCGCTCGCGGTCACGGGCGTGCGCAACAACAGCGTGGGCGTGGCGGTCGGGTAGACGTGCACCGCCGCGAGCGTGCCGAGCCGGTCGAGGCCCAAGCGGATCGTGGCCTCGGCGGCCGCCCGGGCGCCCTGCGAGAGATCGGTCGCCAACAGTACCCGGCGGTAGGGTGCGGCCGGGACGCCGTTGGCGACCAAGACGGGAAGGGCACCGGCACGGATCACCCGCTCGGCGGTCGTGCCGGTGAGCACCCCGCGCAGCAGTTGGCGGCGCGGCGGCCCGAGGACGATCAGCTCGGCGCCGGCGTCGGCCGCGGCGGCGAGCACGCCCTCGAAGGGTTCGCCCGTGCGCAACTCGAACCGGCAGCCGATGCGATCCGAGCCGCACAGCGTGTCGGCCAGCTCGGCGAGCAAGGCATGGGCCTCCCGGCGCTCGGCCTCGACCAGCCGAGCCGGGCGATCGGGGTCGATCACGTGGACCAGGAGGAGCTCGGCGCCGAGCTGGCGCGCGAGCAGCACGGCCCGCCGCAGCGCCCGGTCGGAGCGGGTCGAAAAGTCGGTGGCGAGCAGGATCGTGCGCATCGCGCCCCCGATGTCGCGCGGCCGCCGTGGGCCGCTTCGAGCGAGAGCTAACACCCTCCGCGGCCGAGGGCGACCGCGGCCCGGGCCCCGCCCGATCGGCAAGGTTTCTTTAACTTCGGCCGCGGATGATGGGCGCGGGAAGGAAAGGTGGATGCGCTTGCGCGCCGTGATCCTCGTCTTGTTGGCCCTCGCGGGACCGCTTCTGGTCGATCGCGCGCCGGCTCGCGCCGACACCGCCCGGGTGGCGCACGTCGCCGCCCCGCACGCGCGGTCGCCCGGCTCGCGCTCGGGCCTGCGTTCAGCCCTCGGCGAGGCGGCCCATGGCCAGGAATTTCGCGCGCCGGGCCTCGACCAGGCTGCGGCCGTCGCGGCCCAGGAGCTCGGCCAGGTGCCGCTCGATCGCGTCGCCCACCGCCCGGATCGTGGTCTGCCGGCCGCGATGGGCGCCGCCCAAGGGTTCGGGGATCACCTCGTCGACGAGACCGAGGCCGGCCAGGTCTTGGGCCGTGAACTTGAGCGCTTCGGCCGCTTCCGGGGCCTTGTCCGCGGCCCGCCAGAGAATGGCGGCACAGCCTTCGGGCGAGATCACCGAATAGATGCTGTGCTCGAGCATCAAGATCCGGTCGCCGGCGGCGAGCGCGATCGCCCCGCCGGAGCCGCCTTCGCCGACCACGACCGCGACGATCGGGACGGCGAGCCCGAGGCAGCGGGCGAGCGAGCGGGCGATCGCCTCGGCCTGGCCGCGCTCCTCGGCGTCGATCCCGGGATGCGCGCCCGGGGTGTCGACGAAGGTCACGACCGGCAGCCCGAAGCGCTCGGCCAGCGTCATGAGCCGGACCGCCTTGCGGTAGCCTTCGGGCCGCGCCATGCCGAAATTGTGGCGGACACGCTGTTCGGTGTCGGCGCCCTTTTCCTGGCCGAGCACGAGGATCGAGCGGCCGCGGAAACGCGCGAGCCCGCCCTGGATCGCCGGGTCCTCGGCGAAGCAGCGATCGCCCGCCAGGGGCGTGAACTCGCTCACGAGTTCGGCCACGTAGTCCTTGAAGCGGGGCCGATCGGGGTGGCGGGCGACCTGCGCCTTCTGCCAGGGCGTGAGCTTGGCGTAGGTCTGTGCCAAGAGCTTGGCCGCGCGCGATTCGAGCCGCGCGATCTCGTCGGCGAGGTCGAGGTCGCTGCCTTCCTGCAGGTGGCGCAGCTCCTTGGCCTTGCCCTCGAGCTCGGCGATCGGCTTCTCGAAATCGAGGAGGGTGCTCATCGCAGACGGTGCGGCAGGGGTGGCGCGCGGCGCTTGTGCGGTCCGCCAGCGCGAGCTGTCAACGCGCCGGCGGGTGCCGTGGGCGGCGGCGAGGCGGCGAGCGGGCTAGGCGATGTCCTCGATCCGGCCGGTGAAGTCGGGCGTGCAGAACGGGCCGCCGACGAAGAGCTCGTCCAACAGGTGCGGGCTCTTGATCCCCTCGAGCCGCTCCGCCCAGGCCTCGGCGTCGTCCTGTGGCCGATAGCCGAGCCTTTCGGCGGCGCGGTTGTCCCAGAAGCTCCGGGTGTTGGCCGAGACGCCGTAGACGATCGCGTAGCGGTACCAGGCGTGGAGCCCGACCTCGACCAGCCGGCAGAAATCCGGATAGGACTGCCAGGTCGACAGCTGACGCTCGTCGACGGGCTCGGCCCGACAACTGCCGATCCGCATGCAGAAGGCGCGGATCCCGTGCTTGTCGCAGTAATAGCGCGCGAGGATCTCGCCGAAGGCCTTCGAGACGCCGTAGCGCGAGTCCGGCCGCGGCGGGGCGGTGTGATCGGTCGCCGGCCAGCGCCGATGGAAGCCCACGGCGTGGTTGGAGGAGGCGAACAGAACGCGCTCGGTGCCGGCCTTGCGCGCCGCTTCGAACAAGTTGATGCAACCCACGATGTTGGCGGGCAGCACTTGCGCCCAACTGCCTTCGACCGAGTGTCCGCCCAAGTGGACGACCGCCTGGATCCCCTCGAGCAGCCGGTCGATCGCCGGGGCGTCGGCGAGATCGGCCGGGACCACCTCCTCGCCCGGCCCGGCCGGCTCCATGGGCGCGATGTCGGAAAGCCGCAGGAGCGGATAGCGGCCCGCCAGATGCGCGCGCAGCACGCGTCCCAGGGCTCCGGCGGCACCGGTGATCAGCACGCGCTCGATGGCCAAGGCCGCTCTCCCTCGTTAGGTTGCACGCATTGCAGCACGGCGGCGCAGGGTCCGGAAGGTGGCGACGCGTCGACCGGGATCGACGCGGCCACCGGTCCGGCGCGGTGCCGGCAGGGCGGCGGGCTAGTGGAGGGCGGCGGGCGTGGCGAAGCAGACGGTGC
>JANWZN010000113.1 GCA_025054575.1 Geminicoccaceae bacterium
CGGCCGAGCGGGCGGCCTCGGCTCCGAGCGTATCCCGTTCGCGGCCTCGTCGCCCGCCTGGCACGCCGCCTGAGAGCTCGGCCCGGCGCGAGATCGACCCGCGCCGCCCGGCCCGACGGCACGGGGCGCGGCCGTCGCGGCGGCACGTCGGACCCGGCCGCGGACGATCGGTCGCGGGCGCTTGCCAAGGGCCTCGCCCGCGCCACTCTCGGCCGCGTAGCGAACGCCGCGAGGCCCCGATGCCGTTCGAATCGCTGCGCGACTTTCTGGACCTGCTCGAGCGCCGCGGCCGGCTCGCGCGAGTCCGGGCCCCGGTCTCGCCGGTGCTCGAGATCACCGAGATCCACACCCGCCTTCTGGCCGAGCAGGGCCCGGCCGTGCTCTTCGAGAACGTCCAGGGCTTCGCCACTCCTGTGCTCGCCAACCTCTTCGGCACGGTCGAGCGGGTCGCCTGGGGGATGGACCGCGAGCCGCACCAGTTGCGCGAACTCGGCCAGATGCTGGCCTTTTTCCGCCAGCCGC
The DNA here is from genome assembly GCA_025054575.1 of Geminicoccaceae bacterium. Taxonomy (GTDB): domain Bacteria; phylum Pseudomonadota; class Alphaproteobacteria; order Geminicoccales; family Geminicoccaceae; genus JANXAZ01. Next base: position 523 of record JANWZN010000113.1, read on the forward strand.
AGCCGCCCGAGAGCATGGGCCAGGCGCTCGAGCTTTTGCCCTATGTCAAGGTGGCGCTGGCGATGAAGCCCAAGACGGTGGGCCGCGCCCCCTGCCAGGAGGTGATCTTGCGGGGCGGCGAGATCGACCTCGGCCGCTTCCCGATCCAGACCTGTTGGCCGGGCGAGCCCGCGCCCTTGATCACCTGGCCGCTCGTCGTGACCAGGGGCCCCGGCGAGGCGCGCGAGGACAAGTTCAACCTCGGCATCTACCGGATGCAGGTCTTGGGGCGCGACCGCACGATCATGCGCTGGCTCGCGCACCGCGGCGGGGCGCAGCACCACCGGCGCTGGAAGGCCGCGCGCAAGGAGCCCTTCCCCGCCGCGGCCGTGATCGGCGCCGATCCGGGCGTGATCCTGGCGGCCGTGACGCCCGTGCCCGACACGCTCTCCGAATACCAGTTCGCGGGGCTCTTGCGCGGCCGGCGGGTCGAGCTCGTCGATTGCGTCTCGGTGCCCTTGAAGGTGCCGGCCACGGCCGAGATCGTCCTCGAAGGCCATGTCAGCCTCGACGAGTATGCCGAGGAGGGGCCCTATGGCGATCACACCGGTTATTACAACGCGGTCGAGAAGTTTCCGGTCTTCACGATCTCGGCGATTACGATGCGCCGCGATCCGATCTATCTCTCGACCTTCACCGGGCGGCCGCCGGACGAGCCTTCGGTTTTGGGCGAGGCGTTGAACGACGTCTTCGTGCCGCTTCTCCAGCAGCAGTTCCCCGAGATCGTCGATTTCTGGCTGATCCCGGACGCCTGCTCCTATCGGATCGCCTGCGTGTCGATCAAAAAGGCCTATCCGGGCCACGCCAAGCGGGTGATGATGGGGGTGTGGTCCTATCTGCGCCAGTTCATGTACACCAAGTTCGTGATCGTCACCGACGACGACATCGACGTGCGCAGCTGGAAGGACGTGGTCTGGGCGCTCTCGACCCGGGTCGACCCGGCGCGCGACATGGTCGTGATCGAGAACACGCCGATCGATTATCTCGACTTCGCCTCGCCGGTCTCGGGCCTGGGCTCGAAGCTCGGGATCGACGCGACCGACAAATGGCCGGGCGAGACGAACCGCGAGTGGGGTACCAAGATCCGCATGGAGCAGGCGATCGTCGATCTCGTGAGCCGGCGCTGGGCGGAATACGGCCTGCCCGGCTCCGGCCGGCCGATCTGGCGCTGAGCCGTACCGTGGCCTTCGAGGAGGCCGAGGTCGATCGGGTGCGCGACGCGGTGCGCGAGGCGGGCCGGATCGCCATGCGCTTTTTCGGCAAGGCGCATGCGCGCTGGGAGAAAGGGCCGGGCCAGATCGTGACCGAGGCCGATCTCGCGATCGACCGCTATTTGCACGCGGCCCTTCGCCGCAGCCATGCCGAGGACGGCTGGCTCTCGGAAGAGACGGTCGACGACCGCCGTCGGCTCGAGCGGCGGCGGGTCTGGGTGGTCGACCCGATCGACGGCACCCGCTCGTTCGCGGAGGGCGTGGGCGAGTTCGCGATCAGCGTGGCGCTCCTCGTCGAATGCCGGCCGGTCCTGGGCTTCGTCTACAATCCGGCGAAAGAGGAGCTGTTCGAAGCGGTCCGCGGCCGCGGTGCCCGACTCGGCGGCCATCCCTTGCGGGCGAGTGCCGCCAGCGGCCTCGAGGGGGCGCGGATCTGCGCCTCGCGCTTCGAGAGCCGGCGGCGGAACTTCCAACGGCTCCTGCCGCAGGTCGAGCTCGTGACGCTGGGTTCGCTCGCCTACAAGCTGGCGCTCGTCGCGGCCGGCCGCTTCGACGCCTATCTCTCCTGGCGGCGGACCAACGATTGGGACATCGCCGCGGCGCTCCTGCTCCTGGAGGAGGCGGGGGCGGTGGCCACGGATGCCCGCGGCGGGCCGCTCGCGCTCAACCAGCCCGAGCCCTTGCACGCCGGGATCCTCGCCGCCCCGCCGGCGCTGCACGCGGCCTTGCTCGAGGCCACCCGCGGAGCCTACGAGGCGATGCGGGCGGGCGTACCACCGCTCGGCCCCGCGGGGGCTTAAGCGGCACCGATCGGCCGACCCGCCCCGGGTCGGGATGGCGCTCGCGCCTGGACCGGCGTTCGCCCGACCCATCGGCCCCCCCGCCCGGGCGCGGCCGCGGAAGGAAGCGAGCGGCTGGGCTCGCTCGAGCGCCTCCAGCCGCTCGCGGCTCGAGGCCGGGGGCCTAGCGCTCCTCGAGCCGGTCGAGCGCTTCTTCGAGCGCGCGGAAGGGCAGGAGCACGCAGTCGTGCCGGCTGCGCACCGCGCGCACCGGCTCGAACATCGAAAGCTCGGGCCAGGCGGGCGGACCGTTCCGGCCCTCCAGGAGATCGCGCAGGCTCGCGATCGCGGAGCGCAGCTCGGCCGGATCGGCGCCGGGAGCGCGGCGCGCCAGGACGACCGCCGCGGCCCGGGTCAAGAGACAACCGCGGGTCCGGTGGCCGACCGCCGCGATCCGGCCGTCGGCCATGGCGAGGTCGAGGGCGATGCGATCGCCGCAGAGCGGATTGTCCTCCTCGACCGTGACGTCGGGGGCGGACAGGCGCTGGGCCTCCGCGCTCGCTTTCGCGGTTTCGACGATCGCCCGGTCGTAGAGTTCGGCGCTCACGCGAGCCTCCGCACCACGTCCTCCAGGCCCTCGAGCAGGGCGTCGACGTCCTCGGCCTCGTTGTAGAGGGCGATCGAGGCGCGCACGCTCGCCTCGAGGCCGAGCGCTTCGTGCAAGGGCTGGGCGCAGTGATGGCCGCCGCGGGTGCACACGCCGCGCATGTCCAAGAGCTGGCAGACATCGTGCGGGTGGACGCCCTCGACCACGAAGGAGACGAGCGGGGCGCGCGCCTGCAGGCCCTCCGGGCCGATCGGGCGGACGCCGCGGATCGCGCGCAAGCCCGCGAGCAGCCGCTCGGTCAGCGCCAGCTCGTGGGCGTGGATCGCCTGCCAGTCGAGCCCGGCGAGCCAAGCGGCGGCGGCCCCCATGGCGAGCGCCGGGCCGATCGGCGGGGTGCCGGCCTCGAAGCGGTGCGGCGCCGGGGCGAAGCTCGTCCGCTCGATCGTGACCCGGCGGATCATCTCGCCGCCGCCCAGGAAAGGCGGCAGCTCCTCGGCGAGCTCGGCGCGGATCCACAAGGCCCCGGCCCCGGTCGCGCCGAACAGCTTGTGGCCGGAGAGCGCGTAGAGGTCGCAGCCCATGGCCTGGACGTCCAGGGGCCCGTGCGGCGCCCGTTGCGCGCCGTCGACCACGAAGAGGGCACCCACCGCCTGCGCCGCCTCGCGGATCCGGCCGAGGTCGGTGAGCGCACCGGTGACGTTCGAGCAGTGGGTGACGGCGATCACCTTGGTCTTGCGCGAGACCAGATCCGTAAGCCGGTCGAGGTCGAGCCGGGCTTCGGCATCGAGCGGGATCGCGCGGATCACCGCCCCCACCCGGGCAGCGGCGAGCTGCCAGGGGACGATGTTGGCGTGGTGCTCGGCCAGCGAGAGGAGGATCTCGTCGCCCGGGCGGAGGCGGGCGCAGAGCGTGTGCGCGGCGATGTTGAGGGCGTGCGTGGTCCCGCTCGTGATCACCACCTCGCGCGCCTCGCGCGCACCCAGATAGGCGGCGATGCGGGCGCGGGCCTCCTCGAAGGCCTGGGTCGCCTCGTCGGCCAGGCGATAGACGCCGCGCTTGACGTTGGCGCGCGCCCGGGTCTCGAAGTCGACGAGCGCTGCGGCCGCGGCGCGGCAGATCTGGCCCGTGGCGGCGTTGTCGAGATAGTGGAAGCGCGGGCCTTGGGCCTCGAAGATCGGGAACTCGCCCTTGAGCCCGGCCAGATCCAGCCGGGGGGCAGCGTTCGGCGGGGCGAGCTCGCTCGCCCGTGCCCGGCTCAAGGGGCCGCTCCGGCGAGCTCGGCCAGGGCTTCGGGGGTGTCGACGTCGACCAGGCTCGCGCTGTCCGGCATCGCCACCTCGGCCACGGCCTCGGGGAACTGGTCGATCAAGCCGCGCGCCCCGGTGTCGCCCTCGAGGCCGGCGAAGGTCGCGAAGAAGGCGCGGCCCCAGAGCACGGGATTGCCGCGTCGGCCGTCGCGCACCGGGACGACGATGCCACGGCCGGCAGCGGGGTCGAAGGCCGCAGCGAGCGCGCGCAGATGCTCGGGGCCGATGCGCGGCATGTCGCCCAGGAGCACGAAGGTGCCGTCGACCTCCGGAGAGAGGGCGGAAATCCCGGCCTTGAGCGAGGTCGAGAGGCCCTCTGCGAAGTGCGGATTGTGGACGAGGCGGACGGGCAGCCCCGCGAGCGCCGCCTCGACCTCGGCTCGCATGTGGCCCGTGACGACCACGATCTCGCCGAGACCGGCCGAAAGCGCCGCTTCGACCGCGTGGCGGACCATGGGCTTGCCGTCGATCGGGACCAGGAGCTTGTTGGGTCCGCCCATGCGGGTCGAGCGGCCGGCCGCGAGCACGATCGCCGCGAGGCGCGGCGGCCCGGCGGGACGCGGCGGCTCGGCCCTGGGCTGCGGCCGGCTCGGGATCTCCATCAAGAGGCCTCCCACCCCCATGGCACGGATGTCGGGGGCGCGCACCGGCAGGTCGGCCGCGAGCCGCTCCAGCACCCAGTCGAAGCCGTTGAGCTTGGGCGAGCGCGCGCAGCCGGGCAGACCCAGCACGGGCCGCCCCTCGAGCTCGGCCAACAGCAACAGGTTGCCGGGGTCGACCGGCATGCCGAACTGCTCGATTCGACCGCCCGCCGCCTCGATCGCGGCCGGCACGACGTCGCGCCGGTCGGTGATCGCCGAGGCCCCGGCGATCAAGAGGATGTCGAAGCCGGCGCGCAGCTGGCGGCGGATCTCCTCGGCGAGCGGCTCGCTCGCGTGCGGGCAGCGGCTCTCGGAGAGGAGCGTGCCGCCCACGGCGCGGACCCTGGCCTCGGTGACCCGCACGGTCTTGTCGAGGACCTTCGTGGCGAGCCCCGGCAGGGTCGTCTGGACGAGCCGCACGCCCTTGGCGCGATAGGGGTGCAGGCGCAGAAGCGGCGCCTCGGCCGCGACCGCGAGACAGGCAGCGAGCACGTCCTCGGGGACGGCGAAAGGGATGATCTTGGCGGTGGCGACCATCTCTTCGACACGGACCGCGGCGAAGCGCGGCAAGGTGGCGAGCGTGATCCGCTCGTCGATGGCGTTGAGGCGATCCACACGCGCGGCGTCGACCTCGAGCACGCCGGCCGTGGTCGCGAACAGGTTGACCCGACCGGTGAAGGGCGGCTCGGCGCGGATCCCGGGCCCGAGGAGCCGCGCCGCCAAGCGTTCGGCCGCCGCGTTCTCCTCGACGTCGCCCGGCTCGGCCAGTGCCACGGTCACCCGTTCGATGCCGTGCGCGCGCAAAAGCTCGATCCGGGCCCGATCGAGGCGCTCGCCCTTGGCGAGGACGAGATCGCCCGCGACGAGACGGTGAGCGAGAACGGCGCCCTCGGCCTCCGCCAACGCCAGCGACCCGAAGCGCATGGCCTCCTCCCGCCCCTTCGCCGGCCCAGATATAGGCGGCCCGACGGACGGCGGGAACCGCTCCGCGTCGGGCTCAGCCCGCCGCGAACGGCCAGACGAGCGGCAACAGCCAGAGTGCCAGCAGGAAGGTCAGGATCGAGAGCGGCAGGCCGAGGCGGGCGTAGTCGGCGAAGCGATAGCCGCCGGGACCGAGCACGAGCGTGTTCGACTGGTGCCCCACGGGCGTCAGGAAGTCGCAAGAGGCGCCGATCGCAACCGCCATCAAGAAGGGATCGACCGACAGCCCGGCGCCCTTGGCGTAGGCCACCGCGATCGGCCCCACGAGCAAGACCGTGGCGGCGTTGTTGAGGACGGGCGTGATCGCCATGGTCGCCAACAGCACAAGCGCGAGCGCCCAGATCGGATCGGCGCCGGCCGTGGCCCGACCCAAGAGGCCGGCCAGGAGATCGGCCGCACCGGTCGCCTGGAGCGCATCGGCGACCGGCATGAAGGCACCCAGGAGCACGATCACCGACCAGTCGATCGCGCGGTAGGCGGCATCGGGCTCCATCACACGGAACAAGAGCAGGACGAGGACCGCCAGGGTGAAGGCGATCGCGGCGGGGAGGAGCCCGGCGGTGACGAGTGCTACGGCGGCGAGCATGACGAGTGCCGGCCGCCAGGCGATCTCGGGCCGCTCCAGCCGGACGCCCCGATCGACGATCGGCAGGCAGCCGAGCTCGACCAGCTCTTCCACGGCGAGCTCGGGCGGGCCCTCGAGCATGAGGGTGTCGCCGGCCTGGATGGGCACGAGCGCGAGGCGCGCCTGCGGCGGATCGCCGCCGCGGCGGATGGCCAACAGGTTCAAGGCGTAGCGCTCGCGCAGCGCGAGCTCGGCGGCGGTGCGGCCGACCAAGGGCGAGCCCGCGGTCACGACCGCCTCGACCACGGCCAGGCCTTTGGCGCTCTCGCCGCCGGCCCGACCGGCGAGCGCGAGCCCGGCCTTGGCCAAGAGCTCGCGCAGGCCCGCCGGCTCGGCCTCGACCTGGAGCACGTCGCCCGGAAAGAGGCGGCGGAAGCGGGAGGCGATGTTGCGCGGGCGGTCCTGGCGCAGGAGGGCCAGGACCCGCAAGCGGCCCTCGAGCGCGGTCTCGAGCTCCTCGATCGAGCGGCCGCGAAAGGGCGAGCCTTCGCCGACCACGACCTCGACGATGTAGTCCTCGATCCGGAAGGGCGGCTCCTCCTCGTCGCGGGCGCCGGGCCGGCGGGGCAGCAGACGCCAACCGATCGCGAGGTAGAGGAGGCCCACGAGCGTGAGCGGCAGGCCCAAGGGCGCGAAGTCGAACATCGCATAGTCGGCCCCGACCTCCTGGCGCCGGAGTGCCGAGATCAGGAGGTTGGGCGGGGTCCCGATGAGGGTGACGAGGCCGCCCAGGAGCGACATCGCCGCGAGCGGCATCAAGAGCTGGGCGGGCGAGGTGCCGGTGCGTCGCGCGAGGCGGATCGCCGCCGGCATGACGAGGGCGAGCGCCCCCACATTGTTCATGAACATCGAGAGCAAGCCGGTGAGGCCGCCGAGCGCCGCGACCTGGCGGGTGGTCGTGGCGAGACCGCCGGCGAGGGGTGCGAGGAAGCGGTCCAAGAGCCCCGAATCGCGGATCGCGCGCGAGAGCACGAGCACGGCCGCGACCGTGATCACGGCCGGATCGGCGAAGCCCGAGAAGGCCTCGCCTGCCGGCACGAGGCCCAGGAGCACGGCCGCGAGCAAGGCGGCCAGGGCCACCACGTCGTGCCGCCAACGCCCCCAGACGAAGACCACGAGTGCGGCGGCGAGCAGAAGGAGGAGCAGGAGCTGCGGCGTGGTCATGCCGAAGGGCGGGCGTTTCCGGTGCGGCCCGCCGGACCCTTCCCGCGGGCGCCGCGGGCGATGCTGCACGCAGGCGGGCGGCCGCGCCAGGGGCCCGACGGCCGCGGGTTCCGATCCGGACCGGCGGCTGCTATCCGTGCTCGCTCCATCCGCATCGCGGGCGGCCCGCCCGGCAGGGGAAGGAATCGCGAGCATGCTTTATCTCGACATCCCGACCGTGGCCGAGTTGCGCGAGCTCGTGGGCGAGCGCGCCGATCTCTGCGTCTCGATCTACCTGCCGACCACGCCCCTGAGCCGAGAGGCCCGGGCCGATCGGATCGCCCTCCAGAACGCGACCCGCGAGGTCGCCGCAGGGGCCCTCGCCGAAGGCGCGGACAAGCGGCGCGTCGCGGCCCTCGAAGAGCTCCTGCTCGATCTGGTCGAGGACGAGGAATTCTGGCGCTTCCAGGCGCACGGCCTCGCGGTCTTGGCGACGCCGGACCGGCTGCGGACCTGGCGGCTGCCCAACCGCCTAGCACGGATCGTCGAGCGCTCGGACCGGTTCCACCTCAAGCCGATGTTCCGGGCGACGACCTTCCCCTACGAAGCGTTCGTGCTCGCCCTTTCGGCCAACGGCGCGCGCCTGCTCGAGGTGCCGCGCGATCTGCCGCCCGTGGAGGTCTCGGTCGACGGCATGCCGAAGGACGCGCAAGAGGCGACCCGGCGCAAGTCCATCGACCGCCGCAGCCATTCGGGCCGCCTGCACGGCGAGGAGGGCAAGAAGGTCCTGCTCGAGATCTACTGCCGCCGGGTCGACGCCGCGGTCCGCGCCTTCATGGCCGGCCGCGAGCCGCCGCTCGTCCTGGCCGCGACCGCCCCGCTCGATGCGATCTATCGCAGCGTGGCGAGCACGCCGCAGCTCGTGGCCGAGACGATTCCCACGAGCCCGGAGACGGCGAGCGTCCAGGAGCTCGCCGAAGCCGCCCGCGCCGTGCTCGACCGGCTCTATGCCGGGCAGATCCGCGCCTTCCACGCGCTCTTCGCGACCCGCGCCGGCCAGCACCGGGCGACCACCGACATCGCCACCGCGGCGCGGGCCGCGACCATGGGGGCGGTCGACCGGCTGATGGTCGACATCGACGAGGTCGTGCCCGGGACGGTCGACGAGGAGACCGGTGCCGTGACCTTCACCGAGCCCTCGGGTGCCAGCTACGGCGTGGTCGACGAGATCGCCGGGCGGGTGCTGCTCACGGGCGGTCGGGTGCTGGGCGTGCGCCGCGACGACCTTCCCGAACGCGCGTCGTTGGCCGCGATCCTGCGCTATCCCTTGGGCTGAGAGGGCGCTCAGACGAGCGCGAGTGTCTCGCCGATCGCCGGCACGAGGGTTCGCCTTGCGACCTCGAGGCCGGCTGTGCGGGCGGCGGCGCGAAACCGCTCGGGCGGCTCGAAGGGCGGCTCGTCGGTCAAGGCGATCGTGCCCCAATGCATGGCGAGGAGCCGCTCGGCGCCCAGCGTCGTGCCGATCGCCACCGCCTCCTCCGGCGTGCAGTGCGAGCCTTTCATGAGCTCGCGCGGCTCGTAGGCGCCGATCGGCACGAGCAGGAGGTCGGGCGGGGCGTAGCGGCGGGCGAGCTCGGCGAAGACCGGGCCGAAGGCGGTGTCGCCCGCGCTCTGCACCGTGCGACGCCCGTCGCTCAGGCGGAAACCGCACCAGAGCGAACGGTTGCGGTCGAAGAGCGTGCGCTTGGAGAAGTGGATCGCCGGGATCGCGGTGATCTCGAGGCCGAGGAGATCGGCGCGGTCGTGCCAGTCGAGCTCGTACACGGCGCGAAAGGGCAGCCCCTCGAGATAGCCGCCGACGCCGAGCGTGGTGACGAGCACGGGCCGATCGCGCAGGGCCACCGCCTCGAGCGTCGGCCAATCGAGATGGTCGTAGTGGTTGTGGGTGAGCAGCACGAGGTCGACGCTCGGCAGCGCAGCCGCCGGCAGGGCGGCCGGCGCGAAGCGGCGCGGCCCGAAGGGCGGCAGCGGCGAGGCGTGCTCCGAGAGGAAGGGGTCGAGCAGGATCGTCCGGCCCGACAGGCGCAACAGGAACCCGGCATGGCCGAGCCAGAGGACGGCGTCCGGGCGCGCCGGATCCTCGAACGCGGCGAGCGCCTCGCGCGCCGGCCGGACATGCCCGGGCGGCAGCGGCGGCGGCGCCTCGGGGCGGCCGAGCCGGCGCCAGAAGAAGTCG
>JANWZN010000114.1 GCA_025054575.1 Geminicoccaceae bacterium
AGACGCCGTGGGCGAACTGCAGCCCGCGATCCTCGATCGCGATCGCGCGGGCCGCGATCGGCACGAACCGTCCGTCGACATAGGCGAGCCTGGTCATGACCGCTCCATGGCCGCGCGCAGCCTGCGCCCGATCAGAAGTAATCGAGCCGCACGGCGAACAGCTGCTCGACCCGCTTGACCGTCTCGGCCCGGGCGGCGAGCACCACCCGGTCGCCGGTGCGGATGATCGTGTCGCCGCGCGGCGAGACGATCTGGCCGCCGCGCACCACGGCACCGACCACGAGGCCGGGTGCCTTGAGCTCTTTCAAGGGTCGGCCGACGATCGGCGAGGTCTCGAGCGCTTCCGCTTCGAACACCTCGGCGGCGCCGTCGCGCAGCGTGTGCACCTGACGGATGCGGCCGCGGCGGATGTGGCCCAAGATGCTCGAGACCGTGGTCTCGCGCGGGTTGATCGTGACGTCGATGCCGATCGCCGAGGTCAAGATCTCGTAATCGCTCTTGGTGACCAGCGCCATCGCCCGCCGACAGCCGAGCCGCTTGGCGAGCAGGCCGGACATCACGTTGATCTCGTCGTCGTTGGTCACCGCGACGATCGCCGCCGCGCCGTCGGCCCCGGCCTCGAGCAAGAGGTCGCGGGAGTGACCGTCGCCGCAGAGGACGACGGTGCGCGCGAGCCGCTCGGCCACGAGATCGGCGCGCGGCCGGCTGGCCTCGATCAGCTTGATCATCAGATCGGGATGGCGCGCCTCGAGCTCCTCGGCCAGCGCCAGGCCGACATTGCCGCCGCCCACGATGACGATCCGCTCGCCCAGCCGCTCGTCGTGGCCGAAGACCGGTAGGGCGCGCGCCAAGTGCGCGGTCTCGACCACGAAATAGACCTCGTCGTCGACCAGGATCGAATCGTCGCCGGTGGGCACGAAGAAGCGCTCGCCGCGCAGGATGCCGACGCAGACCAGGTGGAGGTCGGGAAAGAGCCGGGTGAGCTGGCGCAAGGGCGTGTCGAGCACGGCCGCGGTCTCGCCGATCCGGACCGCCACGAGCCGGACGAGGTCGTCGGCGAACGGGACCACGGTGAGCGCCCCCGGCACCGCGAGGCGGAGCGCGATCGCGTGCGCGACCTCGCGCTCGGGCGAGATCACGACGTCGATCGGGATGTGCTCGCGGCGGAAGAGGTCGGAGAAGCGGCCGCGCAGATAGTCCTGCTCGCGGATCCGGGCGATGCGGGTGGGGACGTTGAAGAGCGAGTGCGCGACCTGGCAGGCGACCATGTTGACCTCGTCGACATGGGTCACCGCGATCAACAGATCGGCATCCGCCGCACCCGCCGCCTCGAGCGTGCTCGGCAGCGCGGCGTGGCCGGTGATCGCCTGGATGTCGAGGGCGTCGCCGATCCGCTGGGCGTGCTCCGGGTTCTTGTCGATGATGGTCACGTCGTTGCCGGCGCGGACCAGGTAGCGGGCGATGGCGGCGCCGACCTGGCCGGCTCCGGCGACGATCACGCGCACGCGAGCCTCTCCTCGCTCGCCGGCCTCAATCCTCGCTGCTGTTGAGGCCCAGGGTCTTGAGCTTGCGGTGCAGGGCCGAGCGTTCCATGCCCACGAAGTTGGCGGTCCGCGAGATGTTGCCGCCGAAGCGCTGCAGCTGGGCCTGGAGATAGGCGCGCTCGAAATGCTCGCGCGCTTCGCGCAGGGGCATCGAGACGAGCTCGCCGTTGGCGGTCGGATCGAGGCCGTTGGTGGCGCTCGAAGTGAGCTCGGGCGGCAGGTCGTTGACGCCGATCGGCCGGTCGGCCGGGCCCGGGGTCATGATGACGAGCCATTCGATGGTGTTGCGCAGCTGGCGGACGTCGCCCGGCCAGTCGGCCATCTGCAGGACCGCCATCGCTTCGTCCGAGATCGGCCGCGGCGCGGTGCCGAGATTGCGGGCGGCGAGCTGCATGAAGTGGCGGGCGAGCTCGGGGATGTCGGTGCGGCGGTCGACCAGGCGCGGCATCTCGAGCGGCACGACGTTGAGCCGGTAGTAGAGATCCTCGCGGAACCGGCCGGCGGCGATCTCCTGGCGGAGATCGCGGTTGGTGGTGGCGAGCACCCGGACGTCGACCTCGACCCGCTGGTCGCCGCCCAGGCGGGTGAAGCGCTGATCGTGCAGCACGCGGATGATCTTGCCCTGGGTCTCGAGCGGCATGTCGGCCACTTCGTCGATCAGCAAGGTGCCGCCGTCGGCGCGCTCGAAGCAGCCGATGAGCCGGCCCTGCTCGTGGCCGTGCCAGCCGGGCTCGGCGCCGAACAGCTCGAGATCGACCCGTTCGGGGCTCAAGGCCGCGGCGTTGAGGACGATGAAGGGGGCCGCCGCGCGGCGCGAGAGCAGATGGATGGTGCGGGCCGCGACCTCCTTGCCCGAGCCGGCCGGCCCCGAGATCAAGACGCGCGAGTTGGTGGGCGCCACCCGCTCGATCGTCTGGCGGACCTTGACCATGGCCGGCGAGCTGCCGATGAGCTCGAGCTCCTCGCCGACCTTGCTCTTGAGTTCTTCGTTCTCGCGCTTGAGCCGGCTCGCCTCGAGCGCGTGCTCGACCGCGAGGATCAGCCGATCCGCCTTGAACGGCTTCTCGATGAAGTCGTAAGCGCCCTTCTTGATGGCCGCGACCGCGGTTTCGATCGTGCCGTGGCCGCTGAACATGATCACCGGCACGAAGGGATAATCGGCCTTGATCCGCTCGAGGACCTGGATGCCGTCGAGCTTGGAGCCCTCGAGCCAGATGTCGAGCAGCACGAGCCCCGGGGCGCGCTTGGCGAGCTGCGCCAGGGCCTCCTCGGCGGTCGCCGCCTGGCGCGGGCGATAGCCCTCGTCCTCGAGCACGGCGCTCACGACCTCGCGGATCGCCGCCTCGTCGTCCACGATCAAGATGTCCTTGCTCATGCGATGATTCCGGGGCTCACGCGATCGTTCCGAGCGGTCCGCTGCGCGCTTCGGCGCGGACCGTCTCCCCCTCGCCGGTTGCCGACGGCTCCCGCTGTGGTCTCATTGGGAAGGCGAGCCGGACCAACGCGCCGCCGTCGCTACCATCGGCCAGCTCGACCCGTCCATGGTGTTCCTCCATGATCTTCCGGACGATGGCAAGCCCCAAGCCGGTGCCCTTGGCCCGGGTCGTGGCGTAGGGCTCGAGCAGCCGGTGGCGGTCGCCCGGCGGGAAGCCGGGGCCGTTGTCCTCGACCTCGACGAGGATCTCGCGCGCCGTCCGGCGGGCGCGCACGATCACCGTGGGCGCCCACCCGTCGCCCCGCGCGGGTGCTTCGGTGAGCGCATCGACCGCGTTCTGCAAGAGGTTGGTCATCACCTGGCCGACCTTCTCGGCGTCGCAGTCGGCCAAAAGCGGGTCCGCTTCCGGCAGCTCGAGGCGGAAGGCGATCTCGGCGCGCGCGCTCTGCTGCAGATCGACCGCGCGGCGCACGAGCTGGGCCAGCGATTCGCGGTTGAAGACCGGGGCCGGCATGCGGGCGAAGGCGGAGAACTCGGAGACGAGCCGGCCGATCACGTCGACCTGGTGGACGATCGTCTCGATCGCGCGGGCGAACCCCTCGCGCTCCTCCTCGGGCAGCCGCGGGCGGAAGCGGCGGCCGAGGCGCTCGGCGGTGAGCCGGATGGGCGTCAAGGGGTTCTTGATCTCGTGGGCGATGCGCCTTGCGACCTCGGCCCAGGCCGACTGCCGCTGGGCGGCGATCAGGTCGGTCACGTCGTCGAAGGTCAAGACGAAGCCCGTGATCGTGCCGCCGGCCGCTTGCGCGGCGAGCCGGACGAGGAGCGTGCGCTCGCGGCCGCGGCGCAGGATCCGCACCGGCTCCTGGATCGGCCCCTCGCCGTCGGCCAGGAGCCGGTCGAAGAGCGGTGCCGTTTCGGGCAAGAGGCTCGCGAGGCCGCGGCCGGCGAGCTCGTCTTCGGGGATGCCGAGGAGCGACGCGGCGCTGCGGTTGGCGAGCAGGATGGTGCGGTCGGGGTCGAGCCCGATCACGCCGGCCGTCACCCCGGCCAGCACGGTCTCGATGAACCGGCGCCGCTCGTCGAGCTCGCGATTGGCGCGCACGAGCGCCCGCCGCTGGCCGTCGAGCTGGCTCGTCATGCGGTTGAAGGCGCGGGCGAGGGTGGCGAGCTCGTCCTCGGGATCGGGGGTCTCGGGCACGCGGACGACGAGATCGCCCGCGCGCACCCGCTCGGCCGCCTCGATCAGGCGCCCGAGCGGGGTGGCGAGCCGGTCGGCGAAGCCGATGCCGAGCCAGACCGCGGCCATGAGCAGAAGCAAGGCCACGGTCATGAAGATGAGCGCGGAGGTGATCTGGATGCCGGAGCGCTCGGTCTCGATCAGCCGGTAGTCGCTCACGACCTGCTGGGTCCGCTCCATGAAGGCCAGGACCTTGGGGTCGACCAGCCGGCCGACATAGAGGTAGGCGTCGCCGAAGCCGTCGAGCCGAACGAGGGCGCGGACCCGATCGTCGGTGTCGCTCGTGAGGGTGACGACCTCGCCCTTGGCGGCCCGGGCGAGCGCGTCTTCGGGCACGCCTTCGAAGCCCAGCGCCAAGCCGAGCCCGGCCCCCGCCAGCACCCGCCCGGCGCCGTCGAACACGACCGCTTCGGAGAGCGCGCGGATCGCCGCTTGCGCGCTCACGAGCTGGCGAAAGGCGGCCGGCTGGTCGAACAGGAGCGGCCCCTCGCGGTTGAGGTCGGCCGCCATCGCGAGCGCATCGGCGCGGATCACCTCGCGATGTTCGGCAAGATAGGCCTCGGCCACGCGCAGGCTGTTGTCGAGCGCGGTGCGGACCCGGGTCGAGAACCAGGATTCGAGGCCCGAGCTCAAGAAGACGACGCTGAAGATCGCGACCAGAATGGCCGGCAAGACGGCCACCAGGGAGAAGAGGCCCACCAGCCGGGTGTGCAGGCGCGAGCCGGCGCCGCCGCGGCGGCGCTCGAGGAAGAGGACGACGAGCCGGCGGGCGACGATCGCGCCCAACAGCAGCAACAGGACGAGGTCGAGGTTCAAGAGCAAGATGACGGTGCGGACGCTGGCCCCGCCGGGCCCGAGCCCGGTGATCGCGGCATAGGTGGCGATCGAGAGGGCCAAGGCACCGACGACGAGCAGGAGCGCGAGGCGCCGCTCGATCTCGGCGCGCGCGAAGAGCTCGCGGAACGAGCTCACGGCCGCGGCGAAGGTGCGCCCGCCGCCGGGCCCGGTTCGACCCTGGGGTTCACTCACGCCCGAGGATCATGGACCGCGCAGGACGCGGATGTCGAGATCGCGGATCTTCTTGCGCAGCGTGTTGCGGTTGATGCCGAGGACGTCGGCGGCCTTGAGCTGGTTGCCGCGGGTGAGCTCGAGGGTGCGCTCGATCAAGGGCCGCTCGATCTCGCGCAAGACCCGATCGTAGACGGCACTGGGCGGGGTGGTCTCGTCGTAGGCGCGGTAGAAGCGGTCGAGGTAGCGCTCGACGGCGCGGGCGAGGTCGAGTTCGCCCGCCTCGGCAGCCGGCTCCGGCGCCGGCCGGGCGCGGGCGTGCGCGAGCTCGCGCTCGATCACCGCCTCCTCGATCGTCTCCTCGCTGTAGAGGACGCACAAGCGCCGGATCAGGTTCTCGAGCTCGCGGACATTGCCCGGCCAGGCGTGCGCCTTGAGGCGGGCGACGGCGCCGGGGGTTAGCACCTTGGAGGGCAGGCCCTCGGCCTGGGCCTTGGCGAGGAAGTGCTGGGCCAGGGCGGGGATGTCCTCGACCCGCTCGCGCAGGGCGGGCAGGCGCAAGGGCACGACGTTCAAGCGGTAGAAGAGATCCTCGCGGAAGAGGCCCTGGCTCACCATCTGGGCGAGGTCGCGATGGCTCGCCGCCACGATCCGCACGTTGGTGCGGACCGGCTGGGTGCCGCCCACCGGCACGAATTCGCCCTGCTGGAGGACGCGCAAAAGCCGGGTCTGGGCGTCCAAGGGCATGTCGCCGATCTCGTCCAAGAACAGGGTGCCGCCCTCGGCCTGCTCGAAGCGGCCGGCACGGCGGCCGACCGCGCCCGTGAAGGCCCCCTTCTCGTGGCCGAACAGCTCGCTCTCGATGAGATCTTTGGGGATGGCCGCCATGTTGACCGCGAGGAACGGCCCCGCCCGGCGCTTGCCGAAATCGTGCAGGGCGCGGGCGATCAGTTCCTTGCCGGTGCCCGACTCGCCGGCGATCAGGACGGTGAGATCGGTGCCGGCCAGTCTCGCTACCATCCGGTAGATCTCCTGCATCGCCGGCGAGCGGCCGACGATCGGCAGGGACTCCTCCTGCGGCACGAGCGCACCGGGCTCGACGGCGGCCCGCCTGCGGCCGAGGGCGCGCTGCACCGTGGCGATCAGGTTGGCGATGTCGAAGGGTTTGGGCAGATAGTCGAAGGCGCCGCGCTCGGTCGCCCGGACCGCGGTCAAGAGCGTGCTCTGGGCGCTCATGACGATGACGGGGAGGTCGGGCCGCAGCGTGCGGATCCGCGGCAAGAGATCGAGGCTGTTCTCGTCGGGCAGCATGACGTCGCAGACGACGGCATCGCCCTTGCCTTCGGCGACCCAGCGCCAGAGGGCACTCGCGATGCTGGTCGCTTGGACGTTGTAGCCGTGGCGCGCGAGCGCCCGGCTCACGACCGTGCGGATCGCCTGATCGTCCTCGGCGACCAGAATGGTCTCGCCGCTCACGGCGCCTCCTCCGCCGTCGCCGCCACCTCGGGCGGCGGCCCGCTGCTCCCGCTCTCGGCGCCGACCGGGCGCCGCTCGCGGCCGGCCGCCGGCAGGCGGACGCGGACGAGCGTGCCGGGCTCGCCGCTGTCGATCGACACCACCCCGCCGTGATCGGCAGCGATCTTGGCGACCAGCGCCAGACCCAGGCCCTTGCCCTTGGGCTTGGTGGTGACGAAGGGCTCGAAGAGATGGTCCTTGATGTCGGCCCGCACGCCCGGGCCGTTGTCCTTGACCTCGATCGCGATCGGCAGCTCGACGAGGCTGCCGGCCGGGGCGAGGTTCAAGCGCAGGCCGTGCTGGTAGCGGGTGGAAAGCGTGATCACCCCGCCTTGCGGCGGGACCGCCTCGGCCGCGTTCTTGACCAGGTTCAAGAAGAGCTGGACCAGGCGATCGCGGTCGCCCTCGACCTCCGGCAAGGACGGGTCGTATTCCTGGACGAAGCGGACGTGGCGGGCGAAGCCGCTCTCGGCCAGCCTGCGGACATGGTCGAGGACCTGGTGGACGTTGACCGGCCGCCGCTCGAGCGGGGCGGCCTCGCCGAACGCCTCCATCCGCTCGATGAGCTTCACGATCCGGTCGGTCTCCTCGCAGATGAGCGCGAGCAGCGCCTTGTCCTCGCCCTCGACCACGGTCTCGAGGAGCTGGGCGGCGCCGCGGATGCCGGAGAGCGGATTTTTCACCTCGTGCGCGAGCGTGGCTGCGAGCCCGGCGATCGAGCGGCTCGAGCCGCGCTGGACTCGCTGCGAGTCGAGCCGGTGGGCGACCGAGCAGGGATGCAACAAGACGAGGACGTGGCCCGGTTGCTCGACGATCGGTGCCAGATGGCAATCCACCGTGATCACCTCCCCGCGCGCCAGCGCCAGCGCCATGCCGAAGTCCGAGACCGTCGCCGCCCCAGCTTGCACTTGACGTGCCAAATCGAGCAGTCGGGCGTGCGGGCCCAGAAGCTCGGCCAGCGGGCGGCCGAGCAGCAGGCGGGCGCTGGTCGAGAAGAGATGTTCGGCCGCTGGATTGGCCGCCCGAATCCGCAACTCCCGGTCGAGCGCGAGCAAGGGGCTCGGCAGGTTGGCGAGCAGCGGCTCGGCCGGGCAGGGTTCGACCGCGCGGTCGGCGGCGGGGACAGGGTTCATCTGCACAAATCCTGTGCACTCATCGGGCCGTGCACAAACCCGAGGCAGAGCTAGCGCGGCGCGACCCGGGCGACAAGGGCCAGCGGGGTCGGCCGGCCGGCCCGCCCACGGACGCCGCGATCACGGCGGCGTGCTTTGCAGAATCGATCGAACTTCCCTAGAGATCCGCGCATAGGGTGGGGGAGCGCCCGATGCGACGCGTGGCTCTCGTGGTGGCCGCCGGAAGCGGGATCCGCGCCGGCGGCGAGATCCCCAAGCAATATCGACGGGTGGGCGGCCGGCCGGTGCTGCGCTGGGCGCTCGAGCTGTTCTGCCGCCACCCGATGATCGACGCGGTCGCGACCGTGATCGCCGCCGAGCACGCGCCGCTCTACGCCGAGGCGAGCCGCGGCCTGCCGCTCCTGCCGCCGATCGCGGGCGGGCCCACCCGCCAGGCCTCGGTCAGGGCCGGGCTCGAAGCGCTCGCCGCCGATGCGCCCGATCTCGTGCTGATCCACGACGCCGCCCGCCCGTTCCTCAGCTCCGCGCTCGTGAGCCGCGTGGCAGCCGCCCTCGAGCAGCACCCTGCCGTCTTGCCGGCCCTGCCGGTGGTCGACAGCCTGCGGCGCACCCGCGGCGAGCGCGTGCTCGAGGACGTCGACCGCGCCGATCTCGTGCGCATCCAGACGCCGCAGGGCTTCGCCTTCGGCGCGATCCTCGACGCCCATCGCCGCGCCCCGCCTGCCGGTTTCACCGACGACGGCGCGGTCGCGGCCTGGGCCGGGCTGCCCGTGATCCAGGTGCCGGGCGAGGAGGACAACGTGAAGCTCACTCTGCCCGAGGATTTCGAAGCGGCCGAGCGCCGGCTGATCGCCGCCGCCGTGCGCCGCACCGGCCAGGGGATCGACGTCCACCGCCTCGTGCCCGGCCGCCGGCTCGTGCTGGGTGGTGTCGAGATCCCCTTCGAGCTCGGTCTCGAGGGCCATTCGGACGCGGACGTCGTCCTGCATGCGCTCACCGACGCGATCCTCGGGACGATCGGGGCGGGCGACATCGGCAGCCACTTCCCGCCCTCCGACCCGCGTTGGCGCGATGCCGAGTCGAGCCGCTTCGTGCGCCACGCGCTCTCCCTGCTCGCGGCCGCGGGCGGGGTGCTCGAGCATGTCGACCTCACGCTGCTGGCCGAGCGGCCGAGGATCGCGCCGCATCGGGCGGCGATGCGGGCGCGGCTGGCGCAGCTCTTGGAGCTCGGCGAAGAGGCGGTGAGCCTCAAGGCCACGACCACCGAGGGGCTCGGCTTCATCGGCCGCGGCGAGGGGATCGCCGCCTGGGCGCTCGCCACCGCCCGCTTCGCGCGGAGCCCCTGATGTTCCCCGAGCCCTGCCTCGCGGCCGCCCGCCTGCTGTTGGACGCCTGTCGGGCGCGCGGCGTCCGGCTCGCCACCGCCGAGAGCTGCACCGGCGGCCTGGTCGCCGCCTGCTTGACCGAGCATGCCGGCAGCTCGGCCGTGCTCGATCGCGGCTGGGTGGTCTACGACAACCGCGCCAAGATCGAGCTCTTGGGCGTGCGCCCCGAGACGCTCGCCGGCTTCGGCGCGGTGAGCGAGCGCTGCGCCCGCGAGCTCGTCCTGGGTGCGCTCGAGCGCTCGGGCTGCGGCCTCGCCCTTGCCGTGACCGGCATCGCCGGGCCGGGCGGCGGCAGCGCCGAGAAGCCCGTGGGCCTCGTTCATCTGGCCGCCGCGCGCCGGGACGGCCCGCTCCTCCATCGCCGCTGCCTGTTCGCGGGCGATCGCCGCGCCGTACGGCTCGCCTCGGTCGAGACCGTGCTGGCGCTGGCCCTCGAGGCGCTCGATTCGGCCGGCGCACCCCCCGATCCGACGATCGGCTGAGGCGGGCGGGACCGGACGGAGCGTCCGCTTCGCGCGCACCCGGGTGCGCGCGAACGCGCCACGGCCGCCGCCGTTCACCCGGCGCTAACCGCGCGCGGCGATGCTCGACCCGGACACGGGCCGCGCCCGGCTCGCCCGCCCGGCGGGCCGGGCATTCCGGTCGAGCCGGTTCGATCGCAACGGAGCCGCCCGCATGGCCTATCGCTC
>JANWZN010000115.1 GCA_025054575.1 Geminicoccaceae bacterium
GACGGTATCACAGATCTCCTTGGGGATCAGCGGCACCGAGCTGCCGCCCGGGATCACGGCCAAGAGATTGTCCCAGCCGCCCCTGACCCCGCCCGCGTGCTTTTCGACCAGGGTCTTCAACGGGATCCCCATCTCCTCTTCGACCGTGCAGGGATGGTTCACGTGGCCCGAAATGCAGAAGATCTTGGTGCCGGTGTTGTTCGGCCGGCCGAGGCCCGCGAACCAGGCCGCCCCGCGCCGGAAGATCGTGGGTGCGACGGCGATCGTCTCGACATTGTTGACCGTGGTCGGCCGGCCGTAGAGCCCGACCGCCGCCGGAAAGGGCGGTTTGAGCCGCGGCTGGCCCTTCTTGCCCTCGAGGCTCTCCAAGAGCCCCGTCTCCTCGCCGCAGATGTAGGCACCGGCACCGCGATGCAGGTAGAGCTCGAAATCGTAGCCCGAGCCGCAGGCGTTCTTGCCGAGAAGCCCCGCTTCGTAGGCCTCGTCGATCGCGGCTTGCAGGATCTGGGCTTCGCGCACGAACTCGCCGCGGATGTAGATGTAGCCCGCGGTGCAGCCCATGGCCGCCCCGGCCAGGACGCAGCCCTCGATCAGCTTGTGCGGCTCGTTGCGGATGATCTCGCGGTCCTTGCAGGTGCCGGGCTCGGACTCGTCGGCGTTGACGACGAGATAGACCGGCCCGTCGGCCTGTTTGGGCATGAACGACCATTTGAGACCGGTCGGGAAGCCGGCGCCGCCGCGGCCGCGGAGCCCCGAATCCTTCATCTCCTTGAGGAGCCAGTCGCGGCCTTTGAGGATGAGGTCCTTGGTGCCGTCCCAGTCGCCGCGCCGGCGCGCCGCCTCGAGGTTCCAGGGCCGCTCGCCGTAGAGGTTGGTGAAGATCCGGTCGCGGTCGTGCAGCATCACTCGCCCACTTCCAGAAGCGTGGTCTTGCCGCCCGCCGGCATCGAGCCCTTGCGGCCCGATTGCGGCCCCGGCGTGGGCCGCTCCCCCCGGACCACCGCCTCGAGCACGGCCTTGGCCCGCTCGTAGGTGAGGTCCTCGTAGAAATCGTCGTCGATCCACAAGACGGGCGCGTTGGCACAAGCCCCCAGGCACTCGAATTCGCGCAAAAAGAAGCGCCCGTCGGGCGAGCTCTCGCCGGGCTCGCAGCCCAAGACCTCGCGCGCCGCCTTCAGGACCGCATCCGAGCCGCACAGCCAGCAGGGGGTGGTGGTGCAGACCCGCACCTGGACCCGCCCGACGGGCTCGGTGTTGAACATGTCGTAGAAGGAGGCGACCTCGTAGACCCGGATCTTCGGCATGCCGAGCAACTCGGCCACGTAGTCGAGGGCCGCTTTGGGCAGCCAGCCGCCGTGTTGTGCTTGCGCCAGATGGAGAAGCGGGAGCACCGCGCTCGCCTGCCGGCCCGCCGGGTAGCGGGCGATGATCGTCTGCGCCTGCGCGAGGTTCTCGGGCGTGAAGGCGAAGCTCGCGACGTCCGGCGCCATGGCGCCATAGGGCTCTTTCTTGCCCGGGGCGGCGCTCATCGGTCGATCTCCCCGAAGACGATGTCGAGCGAGCCGATGATCGCCACGACGTCGGCCAGTTGATGGCCCTTGCTCATGAAGTCGAGGGCCTGGAGATGGACGTAGCCGGGCGAGCGGATCTTGCAGCGATAGGGCTTGTTGCTGCCGTCGGAGACGAGATAGACGCCGAACTCGCCCTTGCCGCTCTCGACCGCGGCATAGACCTCGCCCGCCGGCACCCGCACGCCCTCGGTGTAGAGCTTGAAGTGGTGGATCAAGGCCTCCATCGAGCTCTTCATCAAGGCGCGCGGCGGCGGGGTGATCTTCTGGTCCGGCACGCGCACCGGCCCCTCGGGCATCTGCTCGAGGCACTGGCGCATGATCTTCAAGGATTCGCGGATCTCCGCCATCCGCACGAGATAGCGATCGTAGCAATCGCCGTTCTTGCCGACCGGGACCAGGAAGTCCATGCGGTCGTAGACCTCGTAGGGCTGTGCTTTGCGCAGATCCCAAGGGATTCCGCTGGCCCGGAGCATCGGCCCGCTGAAGCCCCAATCGAGCGCGTCCTGCGGCTTGACGACGCCGATGTCGACCGTGCGTTGCTTGAAGATCCGGTTCTCGGTCAACAGTCCGTCCATGTCGTCGAACTTGGGGACGAACTGCTCGATCCAGGCCGCGATCTGCTCTTCGAGGCCGTCGGGCAGATCGCGCGCCACCCCGCCGAAGCGGTAGTAGTTGGCGTGCATGCGCGCCCCCGAGACCGCCTCGTAGAAGCCCATGAGCTTCTCGCGCTCCTCGAACATCCAGAGCAAGGGCGTCATGGCGCCGACGTCGAGCGCCATCGTGGTGACGTTGAGGAGGTGGTTGAGGATGCGGGTGATCTCGTCGAACAGCACCCGGATGTACTGGGCGCGGATCGGCACCTCGCAGCCCAACAGCCGCTCGACCGCGAGCACGTAGGCGTGCTCCTGGCACAGCATCGAGCAGTAATCGAGCCGGTCGAAATAGGGGATGTTCTGGAGATAGGGCCGGTATTCGATCAGCTTCTCGGTGCCGCGGTGCAGCAGGCCGATGTGCGGGTCGGCCCGCTCGACCACCTCCCCGTCCATCTCGAGGACGAGGCGCAGCACGCCGTGCGCGGCCGGATGCTGCGGCCCGAAATTGATCGCGAAGGTCTCGAGCGTCGTGTCGGCCATGCCCGATCCGGATCCTCCGTGCCCCGCCCGCCGCGGGCGCTGTCTCGGCGGCCGCCGCGCCGCCGGCAAGCCCTGCCGCGCGCGGCCCGCCGCCGCAGCGGCTCAGCGACTCGCCTTCTCGTCCCCCGGCAACAGTCCGCCGTGGCCCTCCCACGGGCTCGCGAAAT
Source organism: Geminicoccaceae bacterium (assembly GCA_025054575.1). Lineage (GTDB taxonomy): Bacteria > Pseudomonadota > Alphaproteobacteria > Geminicoccales > Geminicoccaceae > JANXAZ01. The sequence continues at coordinate 2,872 of JANWZN010000115.1, forward strand.
CGAAGGTGCGGAAGTCTTGCCGCAACTTGACCGGCTCGTAGACCACCCGCTTCTGCTCGTCGTCGTAGCGCAGCTCGACATAGCCCGTGAGCGGGAAGTCCTTCCGCAGCGGGTGCCCGTCGAAGCCGTAGTCGGTCAGGATCCGCCGCAGGTCCGGGTGGTCGGCGAAGTAGATGCCGTACATGTCCCAGGCCTCGCGCTCGAACCAACCCGCGGTCGAGAACAGCTCGACGACCGACGGCACCGGCGTGGTCTCGTCGGTCTCGATCTTCACCCGAATTCGTTGATTGTGCTTCAACGAAAGCAGGTGATAGACGACGTCGAAGCGGCGCTCGCGCTCCGGATAATCGACGCCGCAGAGATCGACGAGCTCCTTGAAGAGCATGTGCGGGTCGTCGCGCAGATAGGCGAGGACCCGGCGGATCGAGACCGCCGGCACCCGAATCGTGAGCTCGCCGCGGGCGATCTCGGCGTCCAAGAGGTGATCGCCCAACACCCCCTCGATCAGGCCCAACAGATCCTTGAGCGCCGCCTCGCGCTCGGCCAGCGTCTCGACCGGCATGTCTGCTCCGCCTCAGCGCAGGATCGTGGCCGTGCGCCGGATCTTCTTCTGCAGCATCAAGATGCCGTAGACCAGCGCTTCGGCCGTCGGCGGGCAGCCCGGCACGTAGACGTCGACCGGCACGATCCGGTCGCAGCCGCGCACCACCGAATAGCTGTAGTGGTAGTACCCGCCGCCGTTGGCACAAGACCCCATCGAGATCACGTAGCGGGGCTCGGCCATCTGATCGTAGACCTTGCGCAAGGCCGGGGCCATCTTGTTGCACAGCGTGCCGGCCACGATCATCACGTCCGACTGCCGCGGGCTCGGCCGGAAGACGCAGCCGAACCGGTCGAGATCGTAGCGCGAGGCGGCGGCGTGCATCATCTCGACGGCACAGCAGGCGAGCCCGAAGGTCATGGGCCAGAGCGAGCCGGAGCGGGCCCAGCCCACGAGCTCGTCGAGCTTCGTGACCAGATAGCCCTTGTCGCGGACCTCGGCCTCGACGCCGCGGAAGAACGGGTCGACCGCCGGGCGCGCCAGCGCGGAGGCGTCGCTGCTCATGCTCACTCCCACTCGAGGGCACCCTTCTGCCATTCGTAGATGAAACCGATCGTCAAAACGGCAAGGAAGAGCACCATCGACCAGAAACCGAACAGGCCGATATCGCCCAGCGCCACCGCCCAGGGGAAGAGGAAGGCGACCTCGAGGTCGAAGATGATGAACAGGATCGCCACCAGATAGAAGCGCACGTCGAAGCGCTGGCGGGCGTCGCCGAAGGGCGCGAAGCCGCACTCGTAGGCCGAGAGCTTCTCGACGTCCGGCCGCTGCGGGGCGATCAAGAGCGAGGCCAGGACGATCAGCAGCGCGAGCCCGGTCGCGATTCCGAGGAAGACGAGGATCGGCAGATACTCGACGAGATAGCCGTCCATGGACCCATCCTCGGCTGCGCCCGCACCGCCCTCGCGGCGGCGCGGACCATAGGCGCGTGCGCCGCACAAGCCAAGGTGGCGCCCGGCCGCGGCAGTGTTACGACAGCGCGATGCGCAGCGCGGGAGGAACGGGGTCGAGGCCGGCCGCGGCAGGGGCGGCGAGCAGCGCGAAGTGCGCGCGGGGCACGGTGCCCTGCGCCGTCCGGGAGGGGCGCGTTGCGCTGCGCCCCGCGGACGGGGCGAAAGGGTGCTAGCGGCGAAAGGTACGCGTTACGGTGCGAACCGCCAGCGCGACGGACCGCGCGCGGCCGGGGCGGGTGGCGAGGACGACGGGACTTGAACCCGCGACCTCCGGCGTGACAGGCCGGCGCTCTGACCAGCTGAGCTACGTCCCCGCAGCGACCCGCGGCATGTAGGCGGGCGCCCCGCGGCTGTCAACCGGAGGGCAGCCGCGGCCTTGTGATCGACGCCGCAGGCCCGCTAGGTTGCGCGCGCGCACGGGCGTAGCTCAGGGGTAGAGCGCGACGCTTACACCGTCGATGTCGGGGGTTCGAATCCCTCCGCCCGTACCAGCCCTGCCACCCGTTGCCGGCGCCGTACCCGCGAGCAGCGCGAGCTCCTGACCGAGCCGCCGGCGCAGGCCCTCGAAGACGCCGTCGAGGCGGACCGGCAGCCCCGCCTCGAGCCGATCCAACAACCGCTCGGCCTCGGCCGCAGCGAGCTCGGCCGCGAGCAACGGCGCGAGCTCGAGCGGCCGTCCGACCAGCCGGCGCAGCCGCCCGACCGGCTCGGAAGGCGGCGCCCAGGCGGCGAGCGCCGCCTCGGCGAGCCCGGGCCAGCGCGGCCGGGTGCGCAACAGCGCCATGAGCCGACCCGGCCCGCAGGGCTCCGGGTCGGGCTGCCAGAGGGCGGCCCAGATCCCGGGCGTGCGCAGCTCGGCCACCAGGCCCGCGAACAGCTCGCCCGCTCCGGCCGGTGCGCGCAGCCACATCCCCTCCTCGCCACCCCCGCTCGTCATCCGCGCCGGCACGAGCCACAGGATCGTCATCGCCACCTCCCGTCCCGAGGTCGTCTCCCCGGGCCCGCCTCTGGCGAAGATCAGCGAATTTCCATCGACAAATTCTCTATCTACAGTTGACGAGCGCGCTTGGGCAACAGCGAAGAGCCTGCTGCGCGCGCGAACGCGGCGGGGCTCGTCCGCACCCGCCGGACCGGCTAGCCTCGTGCACGACGCCCGCCATCGCGAGCCGGACCCCGAGCCCAAGCCGTGGCCACCCCGCCCCGCCGCGACCGCCGCATCACCCCCGTGCACACGGCCGTGCCCGGCCGCGTGCGGGTCAAGGTGAGGGGCGTCAAGGGCTGCGCGCGCACCGCCCGCGCCCTCGAGCGCGGCGCCGCCGCCCACGAGAAGATCGCGCGCGCCCGCGCCAACCCGGTGACCGGCTCGCTCCTGGTCGAGCACCACCCGAGCCTCGATCTCGCTACGCTCTTCCGCTGGCTCGAGGGCCTGCTCGATCGGCTGCCGGAGCTTCTGGCACCCTCTGTCGAGCCGTCCCCCGCGCGGCCCGCGCCGGCGCCCGCCGACCCGCCCACAGGACCGGCCTGGCACACCCTCTCGGCCGAGGAGTGCGCCTCCCTCCTGGCCACCGATCCCGAGCGCGGCCTCACCAGCGCCGAGGCCCGCGCCCGGCTCGCCCGCGACGGCCCGAACAGCCTGCCGGCCGCCCGCGTCCGCTCCGAGCTGGCGATCCTGGCCGATCAGCTCCTCTCGCTGCCGGTGGGGCTCTTGGCGGTCTCCGCCGCCGTCTCGCTCGCCACGGGCGGCCTCGCCGATGCGGTCGTCATCCTGGGCGTGGTCGGCCTCAACGCCACGATCGGCTGGTACACCGAGAGCCGGGCCGAGCGGATCATCGCCAGCCTCGAGACGAGCGAGCCGCGGCCCGCCCCCGTCCTGCGCGACGGCAGCGTCGAGCGGATCGCCGCCGAGGAGATCGTCCGCGGCGATCTCCTGTTGCTCCAGCCGGGCGAGCGGATCGCCGCCGACGGCCGGCTCGTGGCCGAGGACGGCCTCGTCGTCGACGAGAGTGCCTTGACCGGCGAGAGCCTGCCCGTGCGCAAGCGGGTCGCCGCGCTTTCCGATCCGCTCGCGCCGATCGCCGACCGCACCTGCCTCGTCTATCGCGGCAGTGTGGTCACCGGCGGCTCCGGCCGGGCGATCGTGGTCGCGACCGGGCCCGCGAGCGAGGCCGGCCGGATCCAGGCGCTGCTCGGCAGCGTCGCCCCGCCACCCACGCCCCTGCAACAGCGCCTCGACGATCTCGGCCGCCAGCTCGTGCTCTTGAGCGCGGGCGTGTGCGTCGGGATCTTCGGGGTCGGCCTCGCCCGCGGCCTCGGGCTCTTGCCAATGCTCTCGACCGCGGTCTCGCTCGCCGTGGCGGCCCTGCCCGAGGGCCTGCCGGCGGTCGCCACCACGACCCTGGCGCTCGGGATCGGGCGGATGCGCGCGAAGAACGTGCTCGTGCGCAAGCTCGCCGCGATCGAGACCCTGGGCTCGGTCCAGGTCCTCTGCTTCGACAAGACCGGGACCTTGACCCAGAACCGCATGGCGGTGGGCGCGGTGGGCCTGGGCTGCGGCCCCGCCTATCGCCGCGGCGCCACGATCGAGGCGCTGTTGGGCCCGGCCGAAGCACGGCCACCGGCCACGGCCGACCTCTTGGCGGTCGCGGCCTTGTGCAGCGAGGTGGCACTCGACGGCGACGGCAGCGAGGCCAGCCTCGAGGGCTCGCCCACCGAGACGGCACTCGTCCGCCTCGCCCTCGAGGCCGGGCTCGACGTCTGGGGCCTGCGCCGCGCCCGCCCGCTCCTCCAGCTCGTGCCGCGCAGCGAGGAGCGTCCCTGGATGGCGAGCGTCCACGCGCTTCCGGGCGGCGGCCGGCTGATCGCGGTCAAAGGCAGCCCCGCTGCCGTGCTCGAGCGCTGTACCAGCGTGCGCGAGCCCGACGGCCTCGCCCCGCTCGATGCCGAGCGGCGAAGGCGCGCGCTCGCGATGAACGAATCGATGGCGACCGAGGGCCTGCGCGTCTTGGGCTTCGCGATCGCCGAGCGGGGGCCGGGCGAGCCTGCCGCCATCGAGGACCTCGTCTGGCTCGGGCTCGTGGGCCTCGCCGATCCGATCCGGCCGGGCATGAAGGAGCTGATCCGCACCTTCCACGGAGCCGGCATCCGCACCGTGATGATCACGGGCGACCAGAGTGCCACGGCCTACGCGATCGCCCGCGAGCTCGAGCTCGCCGGCGAGGACGAGATCGAGATCCTCGACAGCACGCGCCTCGACCGGCTCGAGCCCGCCATGCTCGAAGCCCTGGCCCCGCGCGTCCACGTCTTCGCGCGGGTGAGCCCCTCGCACAAGCTCGCGATCGTCCGCGCGCTGCAGCGCAAGGGCCTCGTGGTCGCGATGACCGGCGACGGGGTCAACGACGGGCCGGCGCTCAAAGCGGCCGATGTCGGCGTGGCGATGGGCAAGGGCGGCACCGAGGTGGCGCGCGAGATCGCCGACATCGTCTTGGCCGACGACGAGCTCGCGACGATGGCGACCGCCATCGCCGAAGGCCGCACCACCTACGCCGACATCAAAAAGGCCGTGCACTATCTCTTGTCCACCAACCTCTCCGAGATCGCGGTCACCGCGGCCGGAGTGGCGGTCGGCGCGGGTGCGATCGTGAGCCCGATCCAGCTCTTGTGGCTCAATCTCGTCTCCGACGTGCTGCCGGCCCTGGCCCTCGCCCTCGAGCCGGCCGAGCCCGACGTGCTCGCGCGCCCGCCGCGCGATCCGCGCGCCCCCTTCACCACCGGCCGCGAGCTCGCCCGCTACGGCCGCGAGGGCATGGTGATCAGCGCCGGGGCGCTCGCCGCCTGGGCGGCGGCGCGGGCGCTGCACGGGCCGGCGGCACCGGTCGCCGGCACGGTCGCCTTCCACACCGTGACCACGGCCCAGCTCCTGCACGCGCTTGCCTGCCGCAGCGACCGCCGCGTGCTCCTGCCGGGCGGCCCGCCGCTTTCCCGCAACCCCTGGCTCGAGGCGGCGCTGCCGGCGAGCGGGGCGATCCAGCTCGCCACCCTGCTCGTCCCGCCGCTGCGCAACCTTCTGGGTCTGGCCCCGCTCGGACCGCTCGAGCTCGCTCTCGTGGCGGCCGGCAGCCTCCTGCCGCTCCTCCTCAACGAAGCCCTCAAGCCCGCGGGCGCGCCATTGGACGGGAGTCCGCCACCATGATGCAGGACTTCGTCTTCACCTCCGAGTCCGTCACCGCCGGCCATCCCGACAAGCTGTGCGATCGAATCAGCGATGCGATCGTCGACCGCTTCGTGGCCCTCGACCCGATGGCCCGGGTCGAGGCCGAATGCGCGGTCGCGACCGGGACCCTGTTCCTGGCCGCGCGCTTCGCCGCCGCCGTCGGCCTCGACCTGCCATCGATCGCGCGCGAGGTGATCGCCGCGACCGGCTATGTGGGCGGTGCCTTCGACGCCGCGAGCTGCTCGATCCTGACGAGCCTCGCCGAGACCACGACCGCGGCGCGGGTCGAGATCGACGAGCACGCCCTCGACGATGCCGGGATCGAAGCGATCCCAGCCACGCACCAGGTGACCGCCTTCGGCTTCGCCTGCCGGCAGACGGAAGAGCTCATGCCGCTGCCGATCGTCCTCGCCCATCGCCTGGCCCGCGGCCTCGAGCGGGCACGGGCCGAGCTGCCCTGGCTCATGCCCGACGGCAAGGTCCAGGTCGCGGTCGAGTATCGCGCCCGCCGGCCGGCCCGCATCCACGCCGTGGCCCTCACCGCCGCGCTCGACCCGGATCGCCGCCCGACCCCGGCCGTGCTCGAAGAGGCGCTGCGGGCGCGGGTGATCGAGCCCTGCTTCGAAGGTGCGGAGGTGCGCCCCGATGCCCGCACCCGGGTCCTGATCAACCCGGGCGGTGCCTTCCTCGTGGGCGGACCGGCGCGCCATGCCGGCCTCACCGGCCGCAAGACCGCGATCGACACCTATGGCGAATACGCCCGCCACAGCGGTGCCGCGCTCTCCGGCAAGGATCCCGCCCGGATCGATCGGATCGGCGCCTACGCCGCCCGCTGGGCCGCCAAGAACGTGGTCGCAGCCGGCCTCGCCGAGAGCTGCGAGGTGCAGCTCTCCTGGACGATCGGCCTCGCCCGGCCGGTGAGCCTCGTGGTCGAGACCTTCGGCACCGGGACCATCGCCGAAGAGACGATCGCGAAGCGGCTCGAGCAGGTGTTCGACTTCCGCCCGGCGGCGATCGTCCGCGCCTTCGACCTGCGCCGCCTGCCGGCCCGCGCGCAAGGCGGCTTCTTCGCCAAGCTCGCGAGCTACGGCCAGGTCGGCCGCCACGACCTCGAGCTCCCTTGGGAGCGCCTCGACCGCGCCGAGGCGCTCGCCGCCGGATGAGGCTCAGCCGCGTTCGCCCGCCTCGCCACCGCCGGCTGCGGCCGGTCCGGCCT
>JANWZN010000116.1 GCA_025054575.1 Geminicoccaceae bacterium
CAGCTTGAGCTTGCCGTGTTTCCGGGCGAGACGGTGGCCGTGGTCGGCGCCTCCGGCTCCGGCAAGACGACGCTGCTCTCGATCCTGGGCGGCTTCACGGCACCGACCGCCGGGCGCGTGTTCTTCGCCGGTGCCGACATCACGGACCTGCCACCCGCGCGCCGGCCGACCGCCACCGTCTTCCAGGACTACGCGCTCTTCCCCCATCTCGACGTGGCGGGGAACGTGGGCTTCGGGCTCTCGGTCCGCGGCCGGCCGAAGCAGGAGATCGCGAAGGCGGTGGCGGCCGCACTCGAGCTCGTGGGTCTGCCCGGCTTCGGTGCGCGCCGGATCGGTCAGCTCTCGGGCGGCCAGCGGCAGCGCGTGGCCCTCGCTCGCGCGCTCGTGACCGATCCCGCGATCCTTCTCTTGGACGAGCCCCTGGGGGCCCTCGACCTCAATTTGCGGCGGCAGATGCAGGACGAGCTGCGCGCGCTGCAGCGCCGAGAGGGGCGGACCTTCGTCCACGTCACCCACGACCAGGAGGAGGCGATGGCGCTCGCCGACCTGATCGTCGTGATGCGCGCCGGCCGGGTCGAGGATGCGGGACCGCCCGAGCGCGTCTACGCCCGGCCGCGGACCCGCTTCGTCGCCACCTTCATGGGCGAGAGCACGATCCTCGAGGCGCGGGTCGAGAACGGCAGCGCCGAAACACCGCTCGGCCGGCTGCCGGTGAGCGGCGGCACGGGTGCCGCGGTCGCGATCCGACCGGAGATGCTGAGCCTCGTGCCCGAGCCGGGTTCCTGCCCGCTCGGCCGGATCCGGATCGAGGAGCGGGTGTTCCAGGGAAGCTTCGCCCGCCTCGCCGGCCGAGTCGGCACGACCCGGCTCGTGCTCAAGCTGCCACCCGATGCGGCACCGGCCGCCGGCGCGGAGGCGGAGCTCTTCTTGCGGCCCGGCGGGGCGGTCGCGGTCGCGGATTGAGAGGCACCGGCATGATTCCCGAGCGCGACTGGTACGAGACGATCCCCTTCGCGGACGGCGTGACCCTCGTCCACGAACCCTGGATGTCGCCCTTCTACCGCTGCAACTGTTGGCACGTGCGGGGCCGCGAGCGCGACCTCTTGGTCGATGCCGGCCTCGGCCACTTTCCTCTGCGCCGCAACCTGCCGCTGTTGCGCGATCGGCCGATCCTCCTCCTCGTGAGCCACACCCATTTCGACCATATCGGCGCGGCCTTCGAGTTCGAGGAGCGCCTCGTCCATCCGCTCGAGGCGGCCGTGCTCGAGCGACCCGACAACGCCGCCACGCTCTTCGATCGCTACGCTGCGGGCGCGCAGGACGCCCAGATGTTCCTCGAGCCGCCCGAGGGCTGGGATGCCCGCCGCTACCGCATCGCGCCCGCGCCCGCGACCCGGCTCGTGCACGACGGCGAGGCGATCGATCTCGGCGACCGCGTCTTGCGCGTGCTCCACACCCCCGGCCATTCGCCGGGCCATCTCGCGCTGTTCGAGGAGCGGACCGGGATCCTGATCGCCCAGGACGTCCTCTACGACGGCCCGCTCGTGACCGACTGCCCGGGTGCGGACATGACGGCCTACGTGGCCTCGATCCGTCGCATGCTCGAGCTTTCGCCGCGGATCGTCCACGGCGGCCACTTCGCCAGTTTCGGGCCCGTCCGCCTGCGCCAGCTCGCGCACGCCTTTCTGGCCGAGTTCGACGCACGCGGTTGACGTCCGGGCGAAGGACCGCGGGCGACGCCCGCTCGACGGGCGGGCCGGCTACGGGGTTCGACCTCGAGCGACGGCCGCCGTTCCCTGCCGGGGGCGGTCGAACACGGCCGGTTCGCGCCGTGGCCGGTCCGCGCGAGCCGGTCTCGGCACGTCGGAGGGACGCCAAGGAGAAGGGCGCGTGAGCCGCGCGACGCTCGAACGCCATCAGGTCTGGCTCTACGCGGCCGCGATCCTCGCGGGGCTCGGCACGGGTGTGCTCGTGCCCTCGGCCGCAGCACTCTTCGAGGTGCTGTTGTGGCCGGCGCTGGGCCTCCTGCTCTACGCCACCTTCAGCCAGATCCCGCTCGTCCATCTGCTCGATGCGGCGCGCGACGTGCGCTTCCTCGGGGCCCTGCGGATCGGCAACTTCCTGCTGGGTCCCGCGATCGTGGGCGCGCTCCTCCCGATCCTGCCCGACGATTCGGCGATCCGCCTGGGCGTGCTGCTGGTCCTGCTCGTTCCTTGCACCGACTGGTTCGTCACCTTCACCCACCTCGCCGGTGGCGACACGCGCCGGGCGGTGATCGCGACCCCCTTGCTCTTGATCGCCCAGATCGTGCTGCTGCCGGTTTATCTGTGGCTGTTCTCGGGCTCGAGCTTCGTCGAGATTCTGGCCGCCGACCGGATCGCCACCGTCTTCGCGGCGATCGTGCTCGCGCCGCTCGCGGCCGCCTGGTTCACCGAGCGCTGGGCCGAGCGCCGCGGCGCGCGTGGCCGCGTGGTCGAGCGCCTGGCCTGGTTGCCGGTCCCGCTGTTGGCCCTGGTCGTGTTCCTGATCGCCGCCTCGCAGGTGCACGCGGTGCTCGGCACCGCGGCCGCGATGGGGCGGGTCGCGGCCCTCTTCCTCCTCTATCTGGTCGCAGCCGCCCTCGCAGGCGTCGGGCTCGCCCGCGTCGCGGGCCTGCCGGCGCCGGCCGCCCGCGCACTCGTCTTCAGCCTCGGCACGCGCAACTCCTTCGTCGTGTTGCCGCTGGCGCTGGCGCTGCCGGCCGCCTGGCAGGCGGCGACGGTCGTGATCGTGCTACAATCGCTGGTCGAGCTCTTCGGCATGCTCGTCTATCTGCGGCTCGTGCCGCGGCTGTTGCCGACGGCCGCAGCGGCGCCGCGGGCACGAGCGTGAGCTCGCCCCCGAGCCCGCGACGAACCGCGCGCGGTCAGTGCCCGGCCAGCACCACGTCGCGGAGCACGTTGGTTTCGAGCTCCATCTCCTCGAGGCGGTTCTTGACCACGTCGCCGATGCTCACGATCCCGATCAGCTTGCCGCCTTCCACGACCGGCAGGTGGCGGACGCGGTGGCGGGTCATCGTGTCCATGAGTGCCTTGACGCTGTCCTCGGGCGAGCAGGTGCGGACCGCCCGGGTCATGATCTCGGCCACCCGCCGCCCGGGGCCGAGCACCGCCGCCCCCTCCTCGGCCAGGGCGCGGATCACGTCGCGCTCGGAGACGATGCCCTCGATCCGCTCCTCGTCCTCGCTGACGACGAGCGCCCCGATCCGCTCGAGCGCGAGGCGGTGGACCGCGGTCTCGATGCTCGCCCCCGGCCGGATGGTGACGACCCGGTGCCCCTTTCTGGCCAGGATCTCGCGCGCTTTCATCGCTGCTCTCCCCGACGTCGACCCCTCCCCCGTTCTCCGTTGCATGATCCGAACCGCAGCCTGCGTCAACCCGCCGCACAAAGCCCGTGCCGGACGGTCGCGCTCGAGCCGTCTAGTCGGCGCCATCGATACGGCGGAGATCGACGACGTAGCCGCGATAGGCGGCGGCGCGTTCCTCCTCGCTCGTATAAGTACCGAGCGAGAAGCTCTTGAAGCGGACGCGATCGATGCCGATCGCCCGCGCCCACGCCACGATCGCCTCGCGCTGGCCTTCGGAATAGCGGGTCAGAAGCGTCTGCAGCACGCACAGCGGGCGGCCGGGCGAGAGGGCGTCGCGGAGTGCGACGAACCGCTCGATGTTGGTCTTCGTGCGTTCGAAGTCGGAGCGGACCCGATAGCTCTCCTGGGCTTCGGCATCGAAGCCGTCGAGGCAGAGATAGACCCGGTGCAGCCCGGCTTCGATCAGCGCCCGCGAAAGTCTTTCCGACAAGAGCGTGGCGTTGGTCGAAAGAAAGGTCTTGTGGCCGGCCTCGACCGCCAGGCGCACGAAGGTCGGCAAGAGCGGGTTGACCGTCGGTTCGCCGGAAAAATTGAAGAACAGCTCGGGCTTGTCGGCGAGGTCGCGGAAGCCCGCGAGGATCGCCTCGAACACCGGGAGCGTCATGAGCCCGCGCTTTCGGGTCATGGCGATCGTCACCGGGCAGACCGGACAGCGCAGGTTGCAGGCGTTGGTGACGTCCACCACCACCGCCGCGGGCGGTGCGTGCAGCGACCGCACGACCTCCGCGGGCAGATCGCCCAGGGCCGAATGATCCGCGAGGTCCAAATCGGGTGCTCCGCGCGCGCTCCTGCGAGGCTGACGGGATCGCGCGCCGACGTCAACGCGCACCGGTCGTGCCCCGGGCCGCCTCAAGGGTTCTCGAGGCTGAAGGTGCGGGTCGCATCGTCGTAGGCGAACAGCTCGCCGTAGCGGGCCCAGGCGATCACCGCGCGCAAGGTCTGCTCGGCCGCGCCGGGCGTCATGTGGTCCTCGAGCTCCTCGGCGAACCGGCTCCAGGGTGCGCGGTGGCCGGGTCGCTCCTCGAGCACGCGGCGGATGTGGCCGGCGAGCGGCACGAAGGCCAAGAGAGCACGGCCGAAGAGCGCCTTGCGCTCGTCGGTCTCGCTCTCGACGAAGCGCCGACCCTCGGCGGTGAGCCGGATGTCGCCGCCCTCGATCTCGACGAAGCGGAGCATCTGCAACGTCTCGGCGATCGGGAAGAGATCGTCGATCGCCATCGCCAGCCGGCCGGCCAGCACCGGGAGATCGGCCGTGCCGGAGAAGGGCGGTGCGGCGAGCGCTTCGAGGAACCCTGCCAGCAGGTTGCTCGACACCCTGGGCAGGATCGTGCCGATCCCCTGCCCGGGCAGCCCCTGCGGCAGGGGCGGCCGGGCCGCGGCCGGGCGCGCGGTGAGCTCGACATAGATGCGCTCGACGATCTCGCGAAAGGCCGGGTCGTGGCGGTCGCGCGGCTGCGGGATCGAAACCGGCATCGTGGCCGAGATCCGGCCGGGATTGCTCGCGAACAAGACGATGCGGTCGCACATCGCGACCGCCTCCTCGATGTTGTGGGTGACGAGGATCACGCCCTGGATCGGCAGCCGGCCGTCCGACCAGAGGTCGAGGAAGTCGGAGCGCAGCGTCTCCGCGGTGAGCACGTCGAGGGCCGAGAAGGGCTCGTCCAGGAGCAGGATCGCCGGATGGACGACGATCGCTCGGGCGAAGCCCACGCGTTGGCGCATGCCGCCCGAGAGCTCGCGCGGATAGGCACTCTCGAAGCCGTCGAGCCCGATCGTGTCGATCGCCGCGAGCGCCCGCCTGCGCACTTCCGCGCGCGGCAGGCCCGCGGCCTCGAGGCCGAGCTCGACATTCTCGAGCACGCTGAGCCAGGGGAACAGGGCCGGGCTCTGGAAGACCATGGCGACCCCCTCGGGCGGCTCACGTACCTCCCGCCCGAGACAGCGGATCGTCCCGCCGCTCGGCCGCGCAAGCCCTGCCACGAGCCGCAGGAGCGTCGACTTCCCGCAGCCCGAGCGTCCGAGGAGCCCCAGGATCTCGCCCTCGCGCAGCTCGAGGTCGACGCCGTCGAGCACCCGGAGCTCGCCGCCGTCGGGTTTGGCGAAGCTCTTGGTGACGCCGCGGAGCTCGAGCAGCGGGGCGGGATCCACGTCCGCCTCCTCAGCCGAGACGGAAGGCACGCTCGGCCCGGTAGTAGAGCGGGCGCCACAAGAGCCGGTTGAGGCCGACGACAAAGGCGCTCATGACCGCGATGCCGAGCACGACCCGGTGGAAGTCGCCCGCCTCGGTGGCGAGCGCGATGTAGGCGCCGAGGCCGTGCGCCTCGAGGCGCACCTCGCCCCAGCTCGCGAGCTCGGCCACGATGCTGGCGTTCCAAGCACCGCCCGAGGCGGTGATCGCCCCGGTCAGATAGTAGGGCACGATCGCCGGCAAGGCCACCTTGCGCCACCACAGCCAGCCGCGCACGCGGAGGTTGGTCGCGACGTCGCGCAGCTCGCGCGGGATCGCCGCCGCCCCGGCGATCACGTTGAACAGGATGTACCACTGCGTGCCCAAGATCATGAGCGGGCTGAGCCAGACGTCCGGATCCAGCCGCCAGGCGACGATCGCCGAGACGACGATCGGGAACAGGAGGTTGGCCGGGAACGCGGCGAGCATCTGGGCGATCGGCTGGGCGATCCGGGCGAGCTCGGGACGCACGCCGAGCCAGACCCCGATCGGCACCCAAAGCAGGCTCGCGAGCAGGAGGAGCAGGAGCACCCGCGCGAGGGTGAGGGCGCCCGCCGCGACGACCCGGACGAGCTCGCCCGGATCGATGCCGGCGAGGGCCACCTCGAGGGCGGCGCGCGCCGCGAGGGCGCCCAGCAACAGGAGCACGAGGACGCCCGCGCGGTCGAGCCAGACGAGGGGCCGGGCGCGATCCTCGCCCGCTCCGGCCAGCCGGGCGAGCCGGGCCGAGACGCGGTAGCCGGCGCGCCAGGCGCGGCCCAGGGGAGCGGTGGCGATCGCCACGAGCCGCGAGCGGCGCAGGATTTCGAGCACGAGCGATCGCTCGTGCTTCGTTCCGCCCTCTTGCTCGAAGCGGAAGCGCTCGGCCCAGGCCGTGAGCGGACGGAACAGGAGGCGATCGTAGAGCAGGATGACGATACCCATGGTCGCGAGCGCCCAGGCCACCCCGGCGGCGTCGCGCTCCTCGATCGCGCGCGCGATCCAGGCACCGATGCCGGGCAGCACGACCGTGGTCTCGCCGACACTGATCGCCTCGGCGGCGACCACGAAGAACCAGCCGCCCGACATCGACATCATCATGTTCCAGACGAGCGCCGGCATCGCGAACGGGACCTCGAGCCGCCAGAAGCGCATCCAGCCGTTCATCCGGAACGCACGCGCGACCTCCTCGAGCTCGACCGGCACGGTGCGCAGCGACTGGTAGAAGCTGAAGGCCATGTTCCAGGCCTGGCTCGTGAAGATCGCGAGGATCGCGGCGAGCTCGGCACCCAAGGCCCGGCCCGGTGCCAGGGCCAGGAACGCGGTCGTGGCGACCGAGAGGAACCCCAGGATCGGGACGGACTGGAGAATGTCGAGGAGCGGCAGCAACAAACGCTCGGCGCGCCGGCTCTTGGCGGCCCACGTGGCGTAGACGAGCGTGAAGAGCAGCGAGAGTGCCATCGCCGCGAGCATGCGCAGCGTGGTGCGCAAGGCCAGGCCCGGCAGCAGCAGCGGGTCGAGCGGGAGGGGAGTGGAGGCCGGCGCGGGCTCGGCGAGCTCGCGGCCGAACTCGACCAGCAGCAAGAGCACACCCAGCACGAGGAGGGCCGCGAGCGCGTCCCAGACGCCGAACGCGGCGCTCGTGCGGGCGACCGAGACGGGCGGCTGGGCGCGCAGATCCGATCTCCCGCAAGCGACGTCGACGCGACCGGCACGACCGCGTCCCTGCCCGATCGCGACGGCAGGAGCAAGGCGGGCGCGGGGCGCTTCGGTCAGGAGGCGCGGGAGAGCTTCGCCACGAGCCGCGGCCAGAGCGGGGTGCCGCGCAGCACGCTCAAGACGATTCCGAGCAGGAGCAGGAGCGTGATCGGATGCGAGACCAGCTCGAGGGCGAAGCCGGTCCAGCTCTCGCGCACGCCGATCATGGTGCGGCGGAAGTTGGCCTCGACGATCGGCCCCAGGATGACACCCAGGACCACGGGCCCGAGCTGGTAGCCGTAGATCCGCAGCACGTAGCCCAGAATGCCGAAGCCGACCGCCCACCAGACATCGGCCAGGTTGTTGTTGATCGCGTAAGCGCCGACCACCGAGAGGACCACGACCACCGGCAACAAGATCGCCTTGGGCACTTCCACGATCTTGGCGAAGATCCTGATGCCCAAGAGACCGAAGACCAGCATGAAGAGGTTGGCGAGGGTGAGATTGCCGACGGTGAACCAGAAGAGGTGCGGGGTGTCGACCATCAGGTTCGGGCCCGGCCGCAGGCCGTGGATGAAGAGCGCGGCGATGATCACCGCGGTCACCGCATCACCCGGGATGCCGAGGGTGAGCATCGGGATGAAGGCGCCGCCCACGGCCGCGTTGTTGGCGGCTTCGGGGGCCACGAGCCCCTCGTAGGCGCCCTGGCCGAAGGGCCGGCTCGGCTTCTTCACGCTCTTCTTGGCGTGGTCGTAGGCCATGAGGGCCGCGATGTCGCCGCCCGCGCCGGGCAGGGCCCCGATCCACACGCCGATCGCCGAGGCGCGCAGGGTGAGCGGCAGATGGCGGAGCACGGTTGCGAGCGAGGGGACGATCCGATCGACCTGTTGCTTGACGACCGGCGCGCCGATCGTGTGGAGCTGGACCAGCGCTTCCGCGATCCCGAACATGCCGATCATCACGGCCACGTAGGACACGCCGCCCAGAAGCTGGCTCGAGCCGAAGGTGAGGCGCGGCTGGGCGCTCATCGTATCGAGCCCCACCATCGAGATCAGGATGCCGATGGCACCCGCGACGATGCCCTTGACGAGGGATTCGTCGGCGAGCGAGGCCACGAGCAAGAGCCCCATGATGCCGAGCAGCATGTAATCGCGCGGGGCGAACAGGAGCGAGATCTCGGCCACGAGCGGGGCGGCGAGCGCCAGGGCCAGGATACCGACGAAGCCGCCCACGAAGGAGACGACGGTGGTGACACCGATCGCTCGGCCGGCCTCGCCGAGCTTGGCCAGTGGATAGCCGTCGAGGGCGGTGGCGATCGCCGCGGGCGCCCCCGGGATGTTGAGTAGGATGGCGGTCCTGGAGCCGCCATAGACCCCGCCCATGTAGATCCCGACCATGAGCGCGAGCGCCTCGTTGGTGTCCCAGGCGTAGGTGAAGGAGATCAGGATCGAGACCGCCATGGTCACCGAGAGGCCCGGGATCGCGCCGATGTAGATCCCGGAAAGCGTGCCGACCGCGACCAGGACCAGGAGGTAGGGGTCCAGCCAGCTCATGAGGAAATAGCCGAGCGCGGTCTCCATGGCCGGCACCTTCAGGGCAAGAGGACCTGGAACAGCTCCTGGAACAGCAGGCGGATGCTGGCGACCGTGCCGGCGGCGACGGCCAGCGCGAGCAGGACGCGCACGAGCGGCGGCCGCTCGTGAAGAAGAAGCCCGATCGCGATCGCGAGGAACAGGAAGGAGGCGATCACGAAGCCCAGGAGCTCGAGGCCGATCAGGTAGAGGACGAGGAGCGCGATCGCGCCCAGGACCGGCGGCGGCAGGACGGCGGCAGCGAACCGTCGGGCGCGGACCGCGAGCGGCTCGCGCTCGGCCGGCCGCGCGAGGGCGAGGCGTACGAGCTCGACCAGGAGACCCGCGAGCACGACGGCGACCATCGCCAGGGGCCCGAAGCCCGGGGAGGAGGGCCCGGCGAAGCCCGAGATGCGATAGGCCTCGCGGCCGACCACGAACACCGCCGCCACGAGCAGCAAGGTGAGCCCGAGCTCGCCCGGATGGCGCGGTCGCTTCGCCGTCACGCTCGGCCTCCCCGAGAAAAAGGCCCGGTCGCGAGCGCCGACCGGGCCGCCCCTCGTTCAGATCCGCGGGATGCCGAGCTTGGCCGGATCGTTCTTGGCCGCCCCGGCATCGGCCAAGAGCCAGGCCGTCACCGAGCGCCAGCGGTTCATGAAGTCGACCGCCTGTTTGCCCGAAATCCCCAAGGGCACGACCCCGAAATTGGCGCAGAATTCCTTGAAGCGCGGGTCGTTGGCGGCCTCGACGAAGGCCTTCTCGAGCGTGTCGACGATCGGCTGCGGCGTCTCCTTCTTGACGAAGGCGCCGAAGAACGGGCCCCAAGGCAGGTACTTGGCGAAGCCGGGGATGCT
>JANWZN010000117.1 GCA_025054575.1 Geminicoccaceae bacterium
AGGATCCGTCCCGCGCGCGCCATCGCCTGGTCGAGGGTGAGGAGGCCCGAAAGGTAGAGAACGAGATCGACGAGGCCGAACAGGCGAACGATCCGCCAGGGTCGTTTGCGCAGGGCCTCGACCCGTCGCCAGAAGAAGATCGCCGGGCGTGCTGCCGCACCGCGCAACAAGAAGAGGTTGGCGCCGGAGAACCGGCCGTCGCGAAAGCGCCACCAGGTCCGCCGGGTCGCGGGTGCGGTGCGCAAGACGGCCTCGGAGGGAGCGAGACCGACCGCGACGTCCGCCGGGATCGCGCCCGCGCCCGAAAGAAACGCCTCGAGGATGGCCGGGGTGAGGAGCGGGTGGTCGGCCGTGGTCACCAGAAGCGCCCGATCGCCCAGGCCATCGAGGGCTTCGAGCACGCTCGAAGCCGGGCTCTCGCCCGGGCTCCGGAGCACGAGCCGACCGGCGGCGATCAAAGGTGCGAGCTCGCCCTGCCGCTCGAGCGCGAGCTCGGGCCCTGCTGCGACCAGGATCTTCTCGAACCGCGGCAGGGCTGCGAGCGCCTCGACGACCCGCGCGATCATCGCTCGGCCACCCACGGGGGCGAGGCATTTGGCCGGCACGCCCGCGGCACGCGCCACGGGGTCGGCTTCGCCGCGCCGGGAGCCGGCCAACACCAGGGCCACGAGCTCGCCTTCCGCCCTCACGCGATCTCCTTTTCGTAGATCCGGTAGGTCTTGTAGTGCCGGCCGCCGCACAGCTCGATGATCGACTGGATGCGGCGATTGTCCTCGAGGATCCAGGAGAGCTCGGCGCCGCGCGTGCCGCGGGTCGCGTGCACCCGCCGGATCTCGGCCATCACCGCGAGGGCCAGGGCCCCGCCCAAAGGCCCGTTCTGGTAGGCTTTGCGCACGCCCATGAGCGGCATCCGCCACTCGGGGATGCCGCGCAGCTTGAGCCGCCACAAGAGCTTGGCCCAGCCGAACGGCAACAGCCTGCCGCCGAGGTCGCGGATCGCGAGGTTGAGGTTGGGCAGGACGACGAGCATCGCCGCGGGCTCGCCCTCGAGCTCGCCGATCACGAAGTCCTCCGCCCGCACCAACGGCCGGATCGAGCGGGCGAGGTGCAGGGCCTCGGCTTCGTCGAACGGCAAGAAGCCCCAATTGTCCGCCCAGGCGTCGTTGAAGATGGCGCAGATCGTCCGGATCTCTTCTTGATAGCGGCGCATGTCGAGCGGACGGGTGCGGATCCTGGCCGAGCGCGCGCCGCGGGCCAACGCCGCCTCGGCCGCGCGCGGCAGCGGTACGCGCAGGTCGAGCCAGTAGCAGAAGAGGTCCTTGGCCTTGCGGAAGCCGAGCGCCTCGAGCCGCGGCCCGTAATAGGGCCGGTGGTGCGCCATCATCATGCTCGGTGGGGTGTCGAAGCCCGCGACCAGGAGCCCGCAACTGTCGTTGATCGAGGGGTCGAACGGCCCCGCGATCCGTCGCATCCCGCGCGCGCGCAGCCAGCCCTCGGCCGCCTCGACGAGTGCGGCGAACAGTTCCGGATCGTCTTGGCCCTCGAGGAACCCGAAATGGCCGGTCGCGTCGTCGTAGCGCTCGAGATGGGCGCGGTTCACCTGCGCGCTGATCCGGCCGACGTCGCGGCCGCCGCGGCGGGCGACGAAGAACGCGATCTCGATGCGGCGCAAGAACGGGTTCTTGGCCGGATCGAGATGCTCGCGCCGCTCGAAGTCGAGCGGCTTCACCCAGTTGGGATCGTCCCTGTAGATCGGATCGGGGACCGCGAGGAACCGGTCGAGGCCGGCTCTGCCCTCGACCCGTTCGACCGTGATCGCGGCCCCTGCCTCAGGCGGCACGCCGGGTTCGGCGCAGGGCGAGCTCGGCCTCGCTGGGCGAGCTCTGGGCGACCCAGGGATAACGCTCGCGCTCGGCTGCTGTGTAACCGAGGTTGAAGGTGGTGGGGCTCTTCGGCACCTCGCGCGGATGCTCGTAGAGGGTGCCCAAGATCCGGTCCCAGATCCCGCTCGTGATCCCGTAATTGCCCTGCTCGTTGTGGAAGTGGTGCGCCAGGTGCCGCCGCTTGATCTCGCGCAGCCAGCGGTTCTTGGGCGTGAACGGCAGGTGCTGCACGCAATGGCAGAATTCGTAGCCGGCGAACAAGAGAAGGGCGGTGGCGAAGGCCGCGAAGCCGCTCGCCCAGTCGCCGCCCACGAGCCGGCCGAGCGGCAGCGCGATCAACCCGATCGTCGGCAGCGTCGTGTAGAGCGCACCGAACAGCACGGCCAGATCGTGCGGGTCGCTGTGATGGTCGTAGTGGATCCGCTTCCAGACCTTGGCGGTCCAGGGCGAGCGGTAGAGGAAGCGGCCGTGCAGCACGAAGCGGTGCAACAGATACTCGGCCAGGGGATAGACCAGGATCGTGACCAGCACGGCGAGCCAGGGGCCGACCCAGCCCTCGGCCCAGTGCACCGCGAGCCCGATCGAGACCGCCGCCAGCCCGAAATAGACCAGGATCGAATAGTGTGTCAGATAAGCCACGACCAGCTCGCCGAGCGTCATTTTGTCGAGCTGGTAGCGCCGATCGATCCAGGGCCGCCAGGAAACCCTCATCGCTTCGTCCCGTCCTCGTCCCGTTCTCGCAGCGTCCTCGCGCCGACCTCGCTGCTCCTCGCCTTTCGCGTGCGCCGCAGCGGGCCGCTTGCCCGCAGGTAGGCGGGCGCGGGGCCAGCGGCAAGGCAAGGGCGCGGATCGGCCGACGACCGTGCCGTCGCGGCCGCGGTGGTGCGAAGCACCGGGCGATCAGGCCGGGCTCGGCAGCTCGGCCATCATCCCTCGGACCCGCTCGGCCACCCGCCGCAGATCGTCGAGCGGCACCGGCCGAGCCATCGGCTCGGGGGCGTCGAGCCGCTCGACCAGGCCGCGCGCCAAGAGCGCGCGATGCAGCTCGGCCGGATCGCGCGGCAGGTTGACGAGGCCGCGGGTGGCGAGGTGGTCGACCAGCCGAGCGAGCAGGTGCTGCTGATGCGGGGTGCCGCGATAGCTCGTGCCGCCGCCCACGAGCAGCCGCAGGAAGCGGGCGAGCCGGGCGCCGCCGGGCAGCCGGTCGTACCAGCGCGGCAGATCGACGAGCCGGGCCGGCTTGCCGGCGAGGCAGGCCTCGGCCAAGGGCCCGATCTCGTCGGCGGTGACGACGACCCGGTCGGCCGCGGCGAGAAAGGCCGTGCGCGCGTCCCGGCCCTCCTCCGCGTCGGCGCGGTGGAGGATGTGCGGCACCTCGCGCAGCGCACCGCGCAGCGCCGATTCCACCGCCGCCGGCGTCTTGCGATCGAGGGCCACGAGCAGGGAGCCGCCCGAAGCGCGCACCTCCTCGACCAGCCGGCTCGTCGCCCGGGCGATCGGCGCGTGATCGAGGCGGTAGCCGTCGCGGCCGCGGCCGAGCAGGAAGGCCACCCGCGGCCGCGGCAGGGCGTCCAGCCGATCGGCCCACGCCGCCCGCGCGGCCTCCAGGCGCTCGGCCGGTATGCCCGCGAGCGGTGCCGCCACCGGCAAGACGTTCTCGCGCAGCGGCAGCCGCGCCTGCGGCGTCGCGACGATCAGATCGAACAGCTCGAAGGGAGCGCGCGGCCGGCCGATCTGGACGAGCCGCGTGCGGCCGCCCGACTGGCGGCGGATCCACAAGGCCGCGGGCACGCTCTTGCGGCCGCTCGTGATCAAGAGATCGGGCCAGGGCGGCTCCAGGCAGGTGCTCGCCAGCCGATCGACCCCGGCGAGCGAGGCGCCGAGCAGGAAGTTGGGCAGCCGGAACCGCCGGTCGAGCACCAGCCGCCGGGTCTCGTACGGCCAACCCAGCGCGCGGGCGAGCTCGATCGCCTGGCGATCGTAGGTCTCCTCGCCGGTCGCCAGCACCCACACGCGCGGCGAGGGTGGTTCGACCACCCGCCGGACGGTGAAGCGCTGCACCCCCTCCGAGACGAAGCGCGGATCGGGGCGGACCTCGAGGTGCCAGGAGGGCCCCGGCCGCCGGCGGGCCGCCTCGAGGAGCCGCCGCCGCCACCAGAGCGGGCTCGCGAAGCCATGGGCGGCGCGGGCGCGGACATCGACGAGCACCAATCGCCCGGCGCGCGCGAAGAGAAGATCCAGAACCCAGCCGATATCGGCCGGCGGCAGCCGATCGAAGAGGTCGAGCGCGAGCACGGCATCGGCCGGGCCGACCGCGGCCAGGGCCGGATCCCGCGCGAGGTCGACGCTCGCGACGGCGAGGCCCGCGGGCGGCTCTTGCAGCGCGGGCGCGCAGCCGAAGCCCACGGCCAGGAGCCGCCCGGCGCCGCTTTCCGCCAACAATCGGCGCGCTTCTTCGGAAAGGCTCCGCGGCTCGGCAGGCGGCGGCGTTTCGCCCGCGGCCAGTTCGCGGAAGGTCGGCGAGGGTCGATCGGGGCCGAACATCTGGTAGCCCGCCGCGTCGGCCTCGCGCTCGAGCCCGTGCCAGATGTAGGCCAACGGGTTCGGATGGTAGGAATAATCCTCCGGGAACGGCTCCCAGGGCTGCTGGTGGAGGGCCGTGTAGTGCAGGCACTTGGTGCGACCCTCGACATATTCTTGGTCGCGCGCGTTCCAGTGCGGGTCGCAGGGGCCCCACAGGCCCGGTACCGACGCCGGCTTCTTGATCAAGGCGTGCTTGCCCTCGCGCGTCGCCGTCGTGCGGTTCCACAAGGGCAGCATCTTGGCGCAGTCGATCAGCATCACTGAGGTCTCTTCGGGCGAGATCGCGAGATAGCCGTGCTCGCCCATCTCGAGGTCGAAGAGCTCGGCCGGATCGGCCAGGTAGATCTGATCGACGTCGTTGTAGATCGCCCGCCCGCTGCCGCCGGCGAGCTCGGGGATCGCGAAAC
Organism: Geminicoccaceae bacterium; assembly: GCA_025054575.1. Classification (GTDB taxonomy): domain Bacteria; phylum Pseudomonadota; class Alphaproteobacteria; order Geminicoccales; family Geminicoccaceae; genus JANXAZ01. The sequence goes on from JANWZN010000117.1 coordinate 4,874, forward strand.
GATATTTGGTGAAGCCGGTCCGCCAGCCGGTGCGGTCGAAGCCCTCGAGATCGCTCATCCGATAGATCTCGTAGCGGCGGCCGGGATCCCGGTGTTTCTCGATCGACCAGAAGAAGATTCGCTCGGCGCGATACTGCGCGGGCTCGGTGCCGAGGAAGATCCGCACCGGCGGCTTCGCGCTCGCCGGCGCGCCGGCGCGCGGCTCGAGCACCACGCACTCGGGCTCGCGGCGGAAATAGGGCCAAGGCACGTCGGGCGTCACGGGCATCGCTGCGACTTCGGGTTGTCGGGATCGCTGGCGCCTCATCCCCCTGCGCCGTCGCATCGTCAACCCGGCCCGCTGTCACAGGCCCTGGGCGGCCGCGGGCCGGAGCGGCGAGCGCGGTGCGAGCCCGGCGCCTCAGCCCGGACCGCCCAGGAGTGCTCGCTCGCCGAACGGGGCAACGGCCGTCTCGGCGCGCGCGCGGCCGTCGGCGATGCGATAGACCCGGTCGGCGATCTCCAGGAATTCGGGCCGGTGGGTGACCGCGAGGATGGTCAAGCGGCCCGACAGGCGCCGGACGTTGCGGGTGATCTCGGCGGCGGTGGCGGGGTCGAGGGCACTCGTCACCTCGTCGAGGATCAGCAGGCGCGGGGCGCCGAGCAGCGCGCGGGCGAGCGCGATGCGCTGGCGCTGACCGCCCGAGAGCCGCGCGCCGCGCTCGCCCACCACCGTCTCGAGGCCCTCGGGTAGTGCCGCCACGAAGTCCCAGGCTTCCGCGGTCCGCAGCGCCGCCTCGAGCTCGGCCTCGCTCACGCGATCGTCGCCGAGGGTGAGGTTGGCGCGGATCGTATCGTGGAACAGCACCGTCTCCTGCGGCACGTAGCCGACCATCCGCCGCCAGGAGAAAAGATCGATCTCGCGCAGATCGACCCCGTCGATCGCGACCCGCCCGGCATCCGGGCGGTGCAGGCCCAAGATCAGATCGACGATCGTGGTCTTGCCCGCGCCCGAGGGCCCGGTCAGCACGGTCAACGAGCCGGCCGGCACGACGAGGTCGAGCTGGTCGAACACGAGGTGGTCGCCATGGGCGAAGCGGACCCGCTCGAGCGCGATCGCGCGCTCGAAGCGGGCGGGCAGGCGGCCCGGGTTCGGCTCCGGATCGGCCGCCGCCTCGGCGATCAGCTCCTCGGCGTGATACCAGGAGGCTTCGGTCTCGACCGCGGTCTGATAGGCCTTCTGCAGCTTGCCGATCGAGGAGACCGAGCGATAGAGGACGATGCCCACGACCACGAGCTCGGCCACCGGCACCCGCCAGAGCACGAACGCCACCCAGAAGCCCGCGCCGAGGGCGAGCGCCAGGAGGATGTCCTGGAGGTTGTTGAGCCCCTCGCGGTAGACGACCTGGCGACGGATCGTCTTGTGCAGCCGGCGGATGCGGCTCTCGAACAGCTTGGCGAAGGCCTCTTCGCGGGCCATCGCGCGCACCGGCTTCAAGTTGCCGAGCGTGTCCGAGAGATAGATCAAGAGGTCGCGGGTGCGCAGCGTCTGCTTGCGGCCGGTGCTTCGCGAGCGGCGAACGAAGACGGCGAGGGCGAGCGCGATCCCGCCGCCGATCGCCGCGGCTGCGAGCGCGATCTTCCACGAGATCAAGAAGGCGAGGATCGCCATGACCGCACTCTGGATCGAAAGCGCCACGAGCTCGGCCACGAGGGTGAAGGCGCGGCCGGCCTTCATGGCCTCGCCCGAGGCGACGTTGGCGATCCGGCCCAAGGGCTGATGGACGAGGTAGCGCCAGCGCACCTTCAAGAGATGGTCGATCAGCCGTCGCCGGATACCGGTCGTGACCGTCGCCATCGCGTTGCCGACATAGATCGTGGCGGCCAGGCGCAACAGCGAGCGCAGCACGAGAATGGCGACGATCAGGACCAGGAGCGTGCCGACCTCGGCCGACAGCCCGAGCCGTGCGAGCACCTCGCGGACCGCACGGTTGAGCGGCGATTGCTCCTGCGGCGTCGCCTCGGCGGCCACACCGATGAGCGGCATGAGCGTGGCGAAGCCCAGGCCCTCGGCCAGCGTCGCGGCCAGCATCGCCAGGATCAACAGCCAGGGCCGGGTACCCGGCGCGCGAAAGAAGATCGCCAGAAGCTTGCGCATCCGCTCCCTTGTCGGCCGTAGCACGCGGGCTCGTTCGCGCGCGGCGCGCGCTTCCCACAAGGGGCCCCGCCTGTCCAGAGGACCGGCCGGGCGGCTCAGCCCGCAGCGGCCCCGGGCGGCTCGGGTCGGATCCAGTCCTGCAGAATCGCGCGGCCGAGCGCCAAGAGCACGGGGCCGATGAAGATGCCCAAGAAACCGAAGGCGAAAGCACCGCCGACCACGCCCAAGAAGGTCAACAAAAACGAAAGGTTGCTCTCGCGCGAGATCAGCCAGGGGCGGATCAGGTTGTCGATCCCGCTGATCACCAGCACCCCGTAGACCGCGAGGAAGACACCGGCCGTGGTCTGGCCCTGGAGGAGGAGCCAGCCGGCGAGCGGTACCCAGATCAGGGGCGGCCCGATCGCCGGCAACAGCCCGGTGAAGAAGGTGAGCACGCCGAGAACCAGCGCGCCGGGGATCCCGACGAGCGCGAAGCCGATCGCCGCCACCGCACCCTGGACGAGCGCGGTCCCGACGAAGCCGTAGACCACGCCGCGGATCGTGGCGCCGGCCACCTCGAGCAGATGCTGGGCCCGATCGCCCAGGATCCGCTCGCCCGCCCGCCTTGTCTGCTCGACCATGACGAGCCCGTCGCGCAAGAAGAAGAAGGCCGCGGTCAAGGACAAGGTCAGGTCGAAGAGCCCGGCGCCGAGGGCGAGAGCGGCGCGCAGCGCCAGATCGCGGGCGGTGGCGAGCCAGGGCTGAACGAGCCCCGGCAGGTCGCGAACGTCCTCGGCCAGCCGGTTCCAGGCGTCGACCAGCTGCGGTCCGACCGTCGGCAGATCGAACAGCCAGTCGGGCGGTGGCGGCATGCCGGCCTCCAGCAGCTGGCGGACGGTGTCGACGAGGAGCGTGATCCCGTCGGCGAGCTGGCGGCCGACCAGGACGAGCGGGAAGAGGAGTGCCGTGGCCAGAAGGGCCGTGGTGAGGCCGGCCGCGAGCCCGGCGCGGCCGCCGAACAGGCGCACGAGCCGAGCGTTGAGCGGCCAGGCGGCATAGGCGAGGATCGCGGCCCACAGAAGGGCGGAGAGGAACGGCAGGACGACGAGCAGGATGCCGAAGCCGAGCGCCGCCAGTGCGACGAGCCCGACCGCGAGCTCGACCCGCGGGTCGACCAGCCGCATCGCGCGGCCGGCGCGCGGCCTCAGCCCGTGCTCCTCCCCTCGACGACGATGCCCGCGAGCCGCTCGTAGACCTTGACCACGGCCGAATCGTCCTCGCGGCCGAGACCGGCTGCGGCGGCGGCCAAGAACAGCTGATGCGCGGCCGCCGCGATCGGCAGCGGGAAGCGCAAGCCGCGACCGGCATCGAGCACGATGCCGAGATCCTTGACGAAGATCTCGACCGCCGAGAGGGGGGTGAAGTCGCGCGCCAGGATGTGCGGGACGCGGTTGGTGAACATCCAGGAATTGCCGGCACTCTGCGAGATCACCTCGTAGAGCACCGAGGCGTCCGCGCCGGCCCGCACCCCGAGCGCCATCGCCTCGCAGGCAGCCGCGATGTGGACCCCGGCCAGATGCTGGTTGATCATCTTGACGGTCGAGGCGATCCCGGGCTCGGCGCCGAGCCGGTAGATCTTGGCGGCCATCGCCTCGAGCGCCGGCTGGGCGGCTGCGAACGCGGCCTCGCTGCCGCTCGCCATGATCACGAGCTCGCCCGCCTCGGCCTTGCGCCGGCCGCCCGAGATCGGCGCGTCGAGAAAGGGGTGGCCGCTCTCGGCGAGCGCCGCGCCGAGCGAGCGGGCGAAGTCGGGCGGGACGGTGGCGTGCAGCACGACGGTTGAGCCCGCGGGCAGCACCGGCAGCGCCGCGTCGAGCACGCTGCGGGCCTGCTCGGCGGTCGCCACCGCGAGCAGAAGGAGTGCAGCACCTTCGGCCGCAGCCGCCGGCTCCGCCACCGCCTCGCCGCCCGCCGCCGCGAAGTCGGCGCGCGCCTGTGGCGAGAGGTCGCAGCCGCGCACGGCGAAGCCTTTGCGCAGGAGGTTGGCGGCCATGGGCCCGCCCATCGCCCCGAGCCCGACGAACCCGATCCGCTGCCGCTCCATGGATCCCTCCACCCGCCCTCCGCTCGCCGGCGGGCGCGATCCTCGCCGTCGTCGGGTCGGGCGGCAAGCCGTGGCCACGGCCGGCGCTCGGACGGTCCGGGCAGCGAGCCGGCATCGTCTGCGCCGCGGCCGAGGGCCGCTCCGAGATCGGTGGGGGCGGTCCGTCGGAGGACCGGCTCGGGCATCCGCTCGCCGGCCGGCCGAGCGCGCCGTCTCGGCGCCACACGGAGAGCCCGGTCGGACCGATCCGCTGCCCTTGCGCGCAATGCCGCACCCTCCTAGTCTTCCAGAGCTAACGCTGAACGGTCGGAGGGCCGGGGCGCCGCGATCCTCGAGAGGACGGCGTGCCGGCGGGGTGGGAGGGTGGTTCCGATCGGCGTGCGGATGCGACCCCACGACAAAACCAACGACGGAGGCAAGGTCGTGAAGTCCAAGGTCGTGCTCGGATGCGGCGTCGCGATGGCGGCGTTGATCGCCGGGCCATCGCTCGCCGAGGCCAACGACGAGCTGTTGCTGCTGCAGAAGAACCCCGCGTACTGGGTCATGCAGGGTGGCAACTACAGCCATCACCGCTACAGCCA
>JANWZN010000118.1 GCA_025054575.1 Geminicoccaceae bacterium
ATCGGGACGCTGCGCGCCTGAGCCCGGAGCCCGCGCGCCTGCGCCGCCCGCGGCGCACCCTCGCGGCGGTGCTCGCGACCGGCCTCGCGCTCGCTTCCGCTCCGGTGCAAGCACGCAAGGGCGAGCCCTGCACCAAGCCCTGGCCGGAGATCGTCCAGGCGGTCGGACCCGCGGTCGTCTCGGTGACCGCGATCCTGGTCGACCCGTTCGCGACCCGCGATCGGGTGAGCTTCGGCCACGGCTCGGGCCTCGTGATCGACGCTGCGGGCGAGGTCTTGACCAACGCGCACGTCGTGGCCGAGGCCAAGCTCGTGATCGTCACCCTCGAGGGCGAGCGGACCGTCCCGGCCGAGCGGGTGGCCCTCGACCCGGTCCTCGACCTCGCGCTCTTGCGCCTGGCGGGGCCGGTCGAAGGGCTCGTGGCTGCGACACTCGGCACCTCGGCCGCAGCCGAGGTCGGCGACGAGGTCCTGGCGATCGGCAACCCGTTCGGGCTCGGCCGGACCGCCTCGCGCGGCATCGTCTCCGCCCTCGACCGGGTCGTGCCGATCACCACGACGAGCTGGCTCTCGCCGTTCATCCAGACCGATGCCGCCGTCAACCCGGGCAGCTCCGGCGGGCCTCTGGTCGATGCCTGCGGCGAGGTCGTGGGCATCGCCACGGGCATGCTCGGCCAGGCCGAGAACATCGGCTTCGCCGTGCCGATCGACGCGGTCCGCGGCGCGCTGCCGACGCTGCGCGCGCACGGCCGGGTGATCCGACCCTGGCACGGGCTCTACGGCCAGCTCTACGACGCCCGGCTCAAGGCGCTTCTGGGCGGGCCCGACGTCCAGGGCTTCCTCGTCGAGACGGTCGAGCCCGGCAGCCCGGCCGAGGCGATCGGCCTCGAGGGCGGGCTCTTGCCGGTCAAGATCGGCGAGCACGAGATCCTGGCGGGCGGCGAGATCATCCTCGAGGTCGACGGGGTCCCGGTGCGCGATCTCGCCACCGCGCGCAAGATCGTAGCCGGCCTCGAGGTCGGCCGCCCGGTCCGCTTCCGCTTCTGGAAGGAGGGCACGATCCGCGAGGCCGAGGTCGTGCTGCCCGAACGGCCGCTTTTGCCGCAGGACATGGCCCGGCTGCGCGACGCCTACCGGCGCTGAGGGCCACCATGCCGCGGCCTCGGCTTCAGCCGACCGCCTCACGCGGCTAGAAGGCGGGCGCGGCCCGGGATGCCGCGTGCCGCTTCGGGAGACCCTGCCATGGACGAGGCGCTGTTCGCGACGCTGCGCGCTGGGTTCGCCGGCCGCGAGCGCGAACGCTTCCTCGAAACCCCGGACGGGCGGGTCTGGACCTTTTCCGATCTCCTCGACCGCTCGGCGGCTTATGCCCGGATGCTCCAGGGCTTCGGCCTCGAGCCCGGCGATCGGGTGGCGGTCCAGGTCGAGAAATCGCCCGAGAACCTCTTTCTCTATTTGGGCTGCATCCGCGCGGGCGGGGTCTATCTGCCCTTGAACACGGCCTACACCCTGGCCGAGCTCGACTATTTTCTGGCCGACGCCGAGCCCAAGGTGGTCGTCGTCCGCCCCGGGCTGGTCGAGGAGGTGGGCAAGCGCGCGCCTGCGGCCACCATCCTCGCCCTCGACGAGAAGGGCCACGGCAGTGCTGCCACAGCAGCCGATGCCGCCGCCGGGCCGTTCGAGGACGTGCCGCGCGCAGCCGATGATCTCGCCGCCATCCTCTATACGAGCGGGACCACCGGGCGGTCGAAGGGGGCCATGCTCACGCACCGCAACCTCGCCTCCAACGCGCTCGTCTTGAAGGACTATTGGCGGGTGACGGCGGCCGACGTCTTGCTCCACGCCTTGCCGATCTACCACGTGCACGGGCTCTTCACCGCGACCAACACGATGCTCGCGGCCGGCGGGGCGATGCTGTTCTTGGCGAAGTTCGACCTCGACGAGGTCTTCCGGCTGTTGCCGCGGGCCACGCTCATGATGGGCGTGCCGACCTTCTATACGCGGATGTTGGCCGACCCGCGCCTCACGCGCGAGGCGGTGGCGCACATGCGCCTCTTCGTCTCGGGCTCGGCCCCGCTCCTGGCCGAGACGCATCGGGCGTTCTTCGAGCGCACGGGCCACGCCATCCTCGAGCGCTACGGCATGACCGAGACCGGGATGAACAGCTCGAACCCGTACGAGGGCGAGCGGCGGCCGGGGACGGTGGGGTTCCCCTTGCCGGGGGTCGCCATCCGCATCACCGACCCCGAGACCGGCCGCCCGTTGCCCCGCGGCGAGATCGGCATGATCGAGGTCAAAGGCCCCAACGTCTTCAAGGGATACTGGAAGAACCCCGAGAAAACGGCGGCCGAGTTCCGCCCGGACGGCTTCTTCGTCACGGGCGATCTCGGCCGGTTCGACGAAGAGGGCTATCTCTCGATCGTCGGCCGCGGCAAGGATCTCGTCATCACGGGTGGGCTCAACGTCTATCCCAAGGAGGTCGAAGAGGCGATCGACGCCTTGCCGGGCGTCGTCGAGAGTGCGGTGATCGGCGTGCCGCACCCGGATTTCGGCGAGGCGGTCGTGGCCGTGGTCGTGGCCGAGAAGGGGGCCGCGATCACCGAAGAGGCGGTCCAGCGCGCCCTCGCCGAGAGGCTCGCCGCCTTCAAGCGGCCCAAGCGGGTGCTGCTCGCCGAGGAACTGCCGCGCAACGCGATGGGCAAGGTGCAAAAAAACGTGCTGCGCGAGCGCTGGCGCGACCTGTTCGCCACCGCCCGGGCCTGACGCCGGGCGTCCGGGGGCGGGCGGCCGGCTCGCGGCTGGCTTCAGAGGAAGCGGGCGAGATCGAGGCTCGAGCGCACCCCGAGATCGGCGCGATGCGCGGCCAGGAACGCATCCGCCCGGGCCCGGCCGAGGGCTTTGAGGCGCAGCAGGAAATCGCGCTCGGTGTTGAGTTTGGAGGAATAGCCGAGGCGCGCCATCGCCGGCTCGGGGCCGATCATGTGCAGCCTCAGATCGCGATAGCGCTCGGGCGGCAACCAGCCCGCGGCCAACAGCTCGTTGATGCGAGCGATCGTGCGCAACTCGCGCACGAGCGAGCTGTTGAACGCCACCTCGTTCAGGCGATCGAGGATCGAGGCGGCGAGCGTCGGCACCTCCTCGACCCGGATCGGGTTGATCTGGACGATCACGAAATCGTCGCAGTCCGTCCCGTCGATCAAGGGCTCGAGCGGCGGGTTGCCCATGTAGCCGCCGTCCCAATAGGCCGCGCCGTCGATTTCCACGGCCTGGAAGAGAAAAGGCAGGCAGGCCGAGGCGAGGACCGCCTCGACGCTCGAGCGGCTGTTGTCGAACACGGTGAGCGTGCAGCGGCGGACATCGGTGGCGGCCAGGAAGAGCTTGACGCGGTCCTGCCGGCGCAGCAGCGCGAAATCGACCTGCTCTTCCAGGATCGGCCGCAGCGGATGATAGCCCAGCGGGTTGAGCTGGTAGGGCGAGAGCAGGCGGGAGAGCGCATCCGCCCAGAGCCAGGCGGGCGAGGTGTCCATGTCGCCCTCGGAAAGGAGCCGGTCCAAGGGACTGGGCTTCAAGGGGCTCCACGAGCCGGCAAGGGCGACCGCCTCCCAGAACCGGTCGAGTGCCCGGCGCGCACCCGCCCGGCCGCCCGCGAGCAGCCCCGAAGCGAGCACGACCGCGTTCATGGCGCCGGCTGACGTGCCCGAGACGCCGACGATCTCGAGCGCCTCGTCCTCGAGCAGGCGATCGAGCACGCCCCAGGTGAAGGCCCCGTGCGCGCCGCCGCCCTGCAGCGCGAGATCGATCCGTTTGCTCTCCGCCGCGCGCAAGGGCCGGGACCTACTGCGCCGTCCAGCCGCCGTCGACGGGCAGGGCGGCACCCCGGATCTGAGCGGCGGCATCGGAACAGAGAAAGACCGCGAGGGCGCCGATCTGCGCAGGGGTCGCGAACTCCTGGCTCGGCTGCTTCTCGGCCAGAAGCGCGCGCTTGGCCTCTTCGACCGGGATGCCCTCGCGCGCGGCGCGATCGTCGATCTGCTTCTGGACCAAGGGGGTGAGGACCCAGCCCGGGCAGATCGCGTTGCAGGTGACACCGGTGGTCGCGGTCTCGAGCGCGACCACCTTGGTGAGGCCCACGAGGCCGTGCTTGGCCGCGACGTAGGCGGACTTGTGCACGCTCGCGACGAGCCCGTGGGCGGAGGCGATGTTGACGATCCGGCCCCAGTTCCGCTCGAGCATCTGCGGGAGCGCCGCCCGGATCGCGTGGAAGGCGGCCGTGAGGTTGATCGCCAAGATCGCGTCCCAGCGCTCGACCGGGAACTCGTGGACCGGGGCGGTGAATTGGATGCCCGCGTTGTTGACCAGGATGTCGACCCGGCCGAGCTCGGCCGTGGCGTGCTCGATCATCGCCGCGATCTGCTCGGGCCGGCTCATGTCGGCACCGTCGTAGCCGACCCGCACGCCGTGCTCGGACGCGAGCTCGTCGCGCAGGCGCGCGATCGCCGGCGCCTCGCCGAAGCCGTTGAGCATCACGTCCGCCCCGGCGCGGGCCAGAGCGTGCGCGATGCCGAGGCCGATGCCGCTCGTCGAGCCCGTCACGACCGCCACCTTGCCCTCGAGGTTGCGCATGACCCTCCTCCCCTGGCACCGCCGATCCTCTCTAGGCGGGGCGGGTCGGCCTGTCGACCGCTGGAGGGCCGGGCGGGCGCCTGCTAGCCTCGCTTTCCGACAACGGGGGAGGCGCGCGGATGGATCGGCAGCTCGAAGGCAAGGTCGCGATCGTCACGGGCGGCACGCAGGGGCTCGGCGAGGCGATCGCCCGGCTGTTCGTGGCGCGCGGTGCCAAGGGCCTCGTGCTCGTGGGCCGCGACCGCGAGCGCGGTCGCGCGGTCGCCGATTCGCTCGAAGCCGAGGGGGCGCGCGCGCTCTTCGTCCAAGCCGATCTCGCCGATCTCGATGCGGTGCGGCGCATCGTTCCGGCCTGCGAGGGCGCCTTCGGTCGGGTCGATTGTCTCGTCAACGCCGCCGCGCTCACCGACCGCGGCACGGTCGTGAACACGAGCCCCGAGCTGTTCGACCGGCTCGTGGCGGTCAACGTCCGGGCACCGTTCTTCTTGATGCAGGACGCGATCCGGCTGATGCTCGACCAGGGTATCGAGGGTGCCATCGTCAACATCCTCTCGACCTCGAGCCACGGCGGCCAATCGTTCCTCACCGTATATTCGGCCTCCAAGACGATGCTGGCCGCGCTCACCAAGAACATCGCGTTCTCGGTCCTCCCCCACCGCATCCGCGTCAACGGCCTCAACATCGGCTGGATGAACACGCCGGGCGAGCACGCGATCCAGAAAAAGGCGCACGACGCGCCACCCGACTGGCTCGAGAAAGCGGCCGCGGGCCGACCCTTCGGCCGGCTCCTCGACCCGGCCGAGGTGGCCCGCGCCGTGGCGTTCCTCTGCTCGCAAGAGAGCGGGATGATGACCGGCTCGCTCGTCGATTTCGACCAGACCGTGCTCGGCTGCTGGGACGAGCCGCCGGTGCCGAAGACGAAGCTCCGCTGAGGCCCTTGCCGGCTAAGCCCGGGGCCGGTCCGCCGGCTCGGCGAGCGCTTCGGCCAAGAGCGCCTCGAGCTCGGGCTCGCGGATGCCGAGCTCGCGCAAGTGCGCCACGGTCTCGCGCAGATAATCGAGATTGGAGCCGCCCAGGCCCTCGGCCGTGCGCAGCCGCGCGAGCAGCTCCGCGCGCGGCAGATCGCGCTCGAAGCGCGGATCCTCGGTGCGGGCGAGATAGGTCCAGGCCGGCACGAGCGCGCCCGTATCGAGGAGCGTGATCGGCACGCGGCGGCGTTCGTAGAGATATCCGCGAACGTTCTCGCGGCGGTCGACCGCCTCGAGGATCAGGGCCTCTTCCTCGGGCGCGATCGCGAAGGCGCGGCCGACACAAGAGCCGCCCGGGGCGAGGCCCAAGACGCAGCCCGGCCGCTCGGGCGTGCCCCGCCAGTGCTCGGAGCGGATGCACAAGGCGCGATGCCAACCCTCGAGCCGGGCCGGTGCGGAGCGGCGGAAGGGAAAGTCGGGCCGCCACATCAAGGAGCCGTAGCCGAAGATCCAGACGAGCCCGGCGCCCTCGGGGGTGGCGGCCGCGGGGCCCGCGGCGGGCGCGCGCGAGCTCGGCGCGTCGTTCATCCGCCGCGGGCGATCCGGGCGCGGATCCGGCGCATGCCGAGCCAGACGAGCAGGACGACGATCGGCGCCAAGATGGCGAGCACGACCGCTTCGTCGAAGGCGAAGAGATGCGAGGCGATCGGCTCGACCACCTTGGCGAGCACCGATAGCGCATAATAGCTGATCGCCACGACCGAGAGGCCCTCGACCGTCTCCTGCAGCCGCAGTTGCGCCTTGGTCCGCTCGGCCATGCCCTCGAGGATCTCCTGGTTCTGGGCCTCCAAAGCGACGTCGATGCGGGTGCGCAACAGATCGACCGCGCGGGCCAGCCGCCGGGCGAGGCTCTCGACCCGCTCTTCGGTGGCGACACAAGTGGCCATCGCCGGCCCGAGGCGGCGGTCGAGGAACGGGGTCGGGCGCTGATAGCCCGAGATCGAGCCCTCGTGCAGCTCGGCCAGGCGCTGCTGGACGATCCGGTGATAGGCCTTGGCGGCGGCGAAGCGGAAGGCGTGCGCGTCGATCAGCCGTTCGACCTCGCGCGAGAGCTCCGTCATCCGCTCGAGCACGGCGCGCTCGGCCGCAGCCCCGCTGGCCCGCGCCATCTCGTCCAGGATCTCGTGCAGCCGCTGCTCGAGGCCGTTCAGGATCGGCCCGTGCGCCTGCGCCACGGGATAGGCCATGAGCGCCAGCATCCGATAGGCGTCGATCTCGCACAGCCGGCGGACGGTGCGGCCGGCGCGCGCCGCGGTGAGCCCGCGATCGAGCACGAGATAGCGGGTGAAGCCGTCGGGCCCGATGCGGAAATCGGTGAACAGCCGGGCGGTGCCGCCGGCCACGAAGGCGCCGGCGACGTCGTCGTGGCCGAAGAAGCGCTCGACGATCGCCGCGGCCGGCTCCTCGGTGTCGACCGCGAGGCGGATGTCGGCGGCAGCGAGGGCGAGATCGCCCAGCCCGCTCGTGATCTCTTCGAGGAGTGCGGGGGCCGGCAGGGAGGGGGCCAGGAGATTCTCGGGCCAGGAGCCGACGAGGGTGAGCGTGCCGAACTCGCCGTGCCGCTCCCATTTGAGCCGCTGCGTGCCGAGTTCGACGATCGCTTGGCGCGCCTCGGGGCCGGGTGCGGGCAAGGCGTGCCGCGCGCAGAAGGCCGCGAACGCTTCCTTCAAGCGCTGCGAGCCGACGTCGAGCAGGGCCAGGTGCAGGATCCGCGCGGGTGGACGGACCGGGATCGAGGGCCGGGAGTGGAGCTCCTCGTTGAGCCGCTGGCGGAGCGGATGGTCGGCCAAGGCGCTAGCCCGCCCCACCCTCGCGCCGCGTTCGCGCAGCGGCGGCGAGCCGCGCCTCGAGCGCGCGGGCGGTGTCGAAGAAGCGGGCCTTGGCCTCGGCCACGAACGGGTTCTCGCTCTCGATCGCCAAGAAGAGCTCATCCGAGTCGTAGCGGACGAGCTCCACGCTCTGCATCAACAATTCCCAGGTCTTGGTCGTCTGCAGCACGTCCGCGGGCTCGATCTCGACCATGATCTTGGCGATCAGATGGGTCAGGCCCTGGACGTAGGCGAGCTCGCGATCGTGCCGCTCGGGATCGGTGCGCACGACCTTGAGCCGCAGCCGCTCCTCGAGGAAGCGGGCCACACAGTCGGCGCGACCGCCGCGGCCTTCGCAGACCGCGATCTTGAGCCCGGCGATGCCGTCCTTGCCGCTCTGCGGGCCGAAGAGCGGATGGGTGCAGACGAAGTCGACCGAGGGCGGCAGGAGCCGCTCGAGGATCCGATAGGGCTCGAGCTTGACCGAGCAGACGTCGACCAGGAGGGCACCCGGGCGCAGATGCGGGAGGAGGGCCGAAATCACCCGCTCGAACTTCTGCACCGGCACCGCCGGCACGACCACCTCGCAGGCGGCCGCCCGCTCGAGGCTCGCGGGCTCGACGTCGTAGACCGCGGTCACCTCGGCGAGGTCGCGATAGGGGTCGTGCACCAGCGTGCGGAAATAGGGGGTGAGGTGGCGCAGCATGAACTCGCCGAAGGCGCCGCAGCCGACGAGCCCGAGTGTTTTGGCCATCAAAGCGCCCCCGCATGCGCCGGGCCCTCGAGGAAGGCGCGCAGGCACTCGACCAGGCGATGATTGTCGGCCTCGAGGCCGACCGAGATCCGAAGCGCGTGCGGCAGGCCGTAGGCCGCCATGTTGCGCGGGATGAGGCCGTGCCGCTCGAGATAGGCCTCGGCCGCGCGCGCATCGCGCCCGGGTTCGCGCGGGAAGTCGACCAAGAGGAAATTGCCGGCCGAGGGGTGGACGACGAGCCCGAGGCCCAAGAGTCGCTCGCGCAGCCAGGGCAGCCAGCGATCGTTGTGGGCCTTGGCACGCGCCTGGTGCTCGCCATCCTCGAGTGCGGCTACGGCTGCCACTTGCGCCGGCTGGCTCACGTTGAAGGGACCGCGGATGCGGTTGATCGTGTCGACCACCGCGGCCGGCCCGTACATCCACCCGACCCGCAAGGCGGCGAGGCCGAACAGCTTCGAGAAGGTGCGGGTGGTGACGACGTTGGGATGCTCGCGGGCGAGCTCGAGGCCGCTCGCATAGTCGGGGGCGGAGACGAACTCGGCATAGGCCGCATCGATGACGAGCAGCACGTCCTCGGGCAGGCCCGCGTGCAGCCGCGCCAGCTCCTCGGCCGAGAGGTAGGAGCCCGTCGGGTTGTTCGGGTTGGCGAGGAAGAGGATCCGGGTGCGGCTCGTCACGCGCGCCAAGAGCGCGTCGACATCGGCCTTGAGGTCGCGCTCGGGGGCGGCCACCGGATGGGCGCCGGCGGCGAGGGCCGCGAGCTTGTACATCAAGAAGCCGTGCGCGGTGTGCAGCACCTCCTCGCCGGGGCCGGCATAGGCCTTGACGAGCAGCGCGATGAGCTCGTCCGAGCCCGCGCCGCAGACGATCCGCTCCGGATCGAGGTTGAAGCGGCGGCCGATCGCGGCGCGGAGCGCGGTGCAGCCGCCATCGGGGTAGCGGTGCAGCCGCTCGGCCTCGGCTCGATAGGCCTCGATCGCCCGCGGACTCGGCCCGATCGCACTCTCGTTGGCGCTGAGCTTGACCGCCGGGCGGCCGGCCTCGGTCTCGGCCTTGCCGCCGACATAGGGGCTGATCTCGAGGATACCGGGACGGGGCCTGGGGCCGGCCGAGTGCATGGGGTTCCTCACCTCTTCGAAGGGGCGCGGTCGAGCGGCGGGTCGGCCGCGGCGCAGCGCGGCGGTGCGGGCTCGAGCGGGCGCGGATAGGCGCCGAGCACGGTCGCGGCTCGCAAACGGCGGCGCACAGCCGGCGGTGCCGCGGCGAGAAAGCCGTCGCCGCGCGGCCGGAAGCCCGCGATCTCGACGAGCTCGAGGTGCCGGCCCCGGTGCGTCGCGCACGCGAGCCGGCGCGGTGAAAGCGCGGCCTC
>JANWZN010000119.1 GCA_025054575.1 Geminicoccaceae bacterium
GTGCAGTTCGCCATGCGCCTGGTCCGCCGCATCCGCGACGAGCGCGGCGCCACGGTCTTCTGGATCGAGCACGTCATGGAAGCCATCATGGGGATCGCCGACAGGATCATCGTCCTCGACCACGGCGAGAAGATCGCCGAGGGTCTGCCGCGCGAGGTCGCCCACGACCCCAAGGTGATCGAGGTCTATCTCGGCAGCGAGGCGGAAGCGGTCCAGGAGAAGGTGGCGCGCCGTGCCTGAGCCGCTGCTCCGTGTCGAGGGTGTGACCGCCGGCTACGGCTCCTTCACCGCGCTGTTCGACGTCGCGCTCGAGGTGCACCCGGGCGAGGCCGTGGCCGTGATCGGTCCCAACGGCGCCGGCAAGACGACCCTGCTGCGGGTGATCTCCAAGCTCGTCCCGATCCGCGCCGGCCGCATCGCGTTCGACGGGGTCGACCTCGCCGAGGTGCCGCCGCACCGGCTGGTCGAGCTCGGGATCGCGCACGTGCCCGAGCACCGGCGCTTGTTCCCGAAGCTCTCGGTCGAGGAGAACCTCAAGATGGGGGCCTTCGCGCCGACCGCCCGGGCCCGCTTCGGCGAGCGGCTCGAGCAGGTCTACGCGCTCTTTCCGCGGCTCAAGGAGCGCCGTCATCAGCCGGCCGGGACGATGTCGGGCGGCGAGCAGCAGATGTGCGCCATCGGTCGTGGCCTCATGTCCGGGCCGCGGTTGTTGCTGCTGGACGAGCCCTCGGCCGGGCTCGCACCCGTGATCGTCCAGCAGGTCTTCGCGCTCGTGCGCGAGATCGCGCGCTCCGGCCTCACCGTACTGATCGTCGAGCAGAACGTGCAGCAGGTGCTGCGGATCGTCGATCGCGCCTATCTGCTCGAGACCGGCCGCATCCGCGGCCAGGGCCCGGCCGCCGCGATGCTCGAGAGCGAGGAGATCAAGAAGGCCTATATCGGGCTTTGAGGCCGCGCGCCGGGGTTCGTGCGGCGGCTCAGGCGGCGCGCGCGGCGGGCCGCGGTCGGGCGGGCGTGGACGGGCCGGGGGGCGAGCGTATCGTCCCTGCCTTCGCCCCGGGGAGGGGGTCATGGCCGGCTCGCCCGTCGAGCGGCGGCTCGTCGCGCTCGTGATGCTGGACCTGGTCGGCTACCCGCGGCTGATGGGGCAGGACGAGGGCGGCACCTTCGAGCGCGTGGCGGCCCACCGCCGCGAGGTGGTCGAGCCGGCGGTGGCCGCGCATCGCGGGCGGATCGTCAAGCTCACCGGCGACGGCGCCCTCTGCGAGCTGCCGAGCCTGGTCGAGGCGGTCGAGTGTGCGCGGCTCCTGCAACGGGCGACCGAGGAGCGGGAGCGGACATTGCCGCAGGGGCAGAGGCTGCGGCTGCGCATCGGCGTCACGATCGGCGACGTCATGCAGGACGAGGACGGCGACGTCTTCGGCGAGGGCGTCAACCTCGCTGCCCGGCTCGAGGCGCTCGCCGAGCCGGGCGGGATCTGCCTCTCGGCGACCGCCTACGAGGAGGTCCGCGGCAAGGTGGGGTGCCGCTTCGAGGATCTCGGCGAGCGGACCCTCGAGAACATCGATCGGCCGATCCGCGTCTTCCGGGTGGTCGAGGGCGCGGCCGCCGCGCCGCCCGGGCCGAGGCGGCGACGCTTCTGGCCGAGCTCCAGGGGCTCGTGCCGATCGCCTCCGCGGCCTGGATAGACGCGACCGCGCCCTATGTCCGCGTCGAGGACCGTGCCCGGCTGGTCGAGGGGCTCCGCAAGGCCGGCTTGCGCTGACGGGCGCGCCCGCTGCCGGCCGCGCGCCGCTGCTCGATGGCCCGCGCCGCTACTGCAGCAGCCCGAGCTTCTCGAGGAACGCCTTGTGCGCCTCGAAGGCCTTGCGCGCCATCGGGCTCGCTTGCGCGTACTCCGCCCACACCTCGGCCGCGAGCCGGCGCATCTCGGCCAGGTGCTCGGGCGACCAGACGATCGGCTCGACGCCGGCCGCCTTGTCGGCGGCGATCGCGGCGCGCTCGGCGATCATGTCCTCGAGGTTGATGCGGACCGCGAGGTCGCGCACCGACATCTCGAGGATCGCTTTGACGTCGTCCGGTTGCGTGTCCCACTTGGCCTTGTTGACGGTGACCTCGTAGACCGGCAGCGAATGGAAGTGGAGGATCGGGTATTTGGCGATCTTGTGGAAGCCCAGGCTGTGGTTCATGGCGTAGGAAGAGTAGTCCGCCCCGTCGACCACCTTCTTGTCGATCGCGGTGAAGACCTCGGTCGGCGGCAGGGCCACCGGGGAGGCCCCCATCTTGCGGAACAGGCTCGCCGCCATGCCTTCGGGGGCGCGGATCTTGACCCCTTTGAAGTCCGCCGGGCTGCGGATCGGCTTGGACGAGACGAGCGATTCGACGCCGCTGTTCGGGCAGCCGATGGTGTAGGCGCCGTAGGCCGCGTAGAGCTCGCGGTAGAGCTGCTTGCCGCCGCCATATTCGCAAAAGGCGAGGGCGGTGGCCCAGTCCTGGTAGCCGCCGATGAGATCGCCCAGAAGGGCGAAGGCGCGATCGCGACCGGTGAAATAGACCGAGGAGGTCGCCATCCCGTCGAGGATGCCCTGGCCCACCGCGTCGATCATGTCGGCGGGCGGCACCACCGCCCCGCCCGGCAAGATCTCGACCCGCAGTCGGCCCGCCGTCATCCGGCCGACGTCCTCGGCCCAGCGCTCGGTCGCCTTGTGCACCGGATGCGCGGTCGGGAGCGCGGTCTGGATCCGCCAGGTCTCGGCCGCGCCCGCGCCACCCGCGATGAAGAGTGCGGCCGCGGCGATCACGGCTCCGATCGTTCTCATGCGCTTGCCCTCCCTGTGTGCGGGTCGCGACGCGACCCCGACGAGCATGCTCGCGGGCGGCCTTGATAACGTCAACATCGCTCTCCGCGCGGCAGGGCCGCGTGCATCGGCCGCGGCCGAGGGAGGAGGGTGCCGCGGTTCAGCCGCGAAAACGGTCCTTGGCGCGGCGCACCGCGGCGAACGCTTCGACCGCGCTCGCCCCCACCGTGCCCATGCGGGCGCGGATGGCGGGCTCGCCCGCCCGCAGGAAGGGGTTGGTCGCGCGCTCCTCGCCGATCGTCGAGGGCACGGTCGGCCGGCCGGCCATGCGCAGCCGCTCGACCTCGACCGCACGCGCCCGCAGCGCTTCGTTCTCGGGATCGAGCGACAGCGCGAAGCGGGCGTTGGCGAGCGTGTATTCGTGACCGCACCAGACACGGGTCGCCGGGGGCAGGGCCGCGAGCTTCGCGAGCGAGCGCCACATCGCCTCGGCATCGCCCTCGATCAGCCGGCCGCAGCCCATCACGAAGAGCGTGTCGCCACAGAAGAGATCGCCGCTCTCCTCGAACAGGTAGGAGACGTGGCCGGTCGTGTGCCCCGGTGTCGCGAGCACGCGAGCACTCGCAGCACCGAGCTCGAACCGGTCGTCCTCGGCGAGCGCCCGATCGAGTGGGGGGAGCCTGTGGGCGTCCGCCGCCGCACCCGCGACCTTGGCACCGAAGGCGGCCACGAGTTCGGCCGTTCCGGCCACGTGATCGCCGTGATGGTGGGTCAAGAGGATCCAGTCGAGCCGGCCGCCGCGCGCGCGCACGCGGGCCACGACCGGTGCCGCCTCGGCCGGATCGACGAACGCGGTCGTCCCGGTTCGTCCGTCGACCAGCAAATAGCCGTAATTGTCGGCGAGCAGCGGTACGATCTCGACCGAAAGTGTCATGGCGGCGACCCCCCGACGACCTCGCACCGCGTGCATCTGGCGAGCCCTTGCGCTATCGTCGAGGGGTCGTCCGAGGCGGAGGGGTCATGCGGCCGGAGGTCGACGAGCTCGTGAGCTTCTATCAGGGACGCGAGGGCCAGCTCGCGCGCCGGCTGGTGGCGGCGAGGCTGCGCGCGCTGTGGCCCGACGTCCGAGGCTTGCGGCTTCTCGGGTTGGGGTTCGCCGCTCCCTATCTCGGCCTGTTCGAGGACGAAGCGGCGCGCTCCATCGCGTTCATGCCGGCAGCGCAAGGGGCCCGCGCCTGGCCGTCGCAGGCGCCCTCGCGCACCGCGCTCGTGCGCGAGGACGATCTGCCGCTCGCCGACCGCAGCATCGATCGGGTCCTGTTGGTCCACGCGCTCGAGCTCAGCGAACGGGTCGACCGGCTGTTGCGCGAGGTCTGGCGCGTGCTCGCCGACAACGGCCGACTGATCGCCGTCGTGCCCAACCGCCACGGCGCCTGGTGTCTGTCCGAGCGCACCCCGTTCGGTCACGGCCGACCCTATTCCTGCGGCCAGCTCGAGAAGCTGCTCGCCCGACGGCTGTTCGAGCCGGTGGCGGAAGCCCGTGCGCTCTATCTGCCGCCGACCCGCTCGGGCTTTCTCCTCAAAGCCGCGATCCCGGTCGAGCGGCTCGGTCTCAAGCTCGTCCACGAGCTGTCGGGCGTGGTCATCCTCGAGGCCGAGAAGCGGATCTGGCACGGCGCGGTCGTGTTCGAGCGGCGGCGCGAAGCCCGAGGCTACGTCGCGCGCACCGCGGCCCTGGGCGCGGCGCGCGACTCGCACGCGGCGGCGCGCGGCAAGATCGTGCCGCTGCCGCTCGACCCGGCCCGGCCGCGCTCGGAGCTCGGCTGAAGGCCGGCGCCGCGAGCCGGGCTGCAACCGTGCCGATCGGCTCGGAGCGTGCGAGCGAAGGGGGCGAACGCCGATGCCGACCCTGACCGGCCGCGAGCGCGGCCTCCTCGCGATCGCCGCCACCCCCTTCGACGCCCACGGGGCCCTCGATCTCGAGGCGACCGATCGACTCGTCGAGTGGTATCTGGAACGGGGAGCGCGCGGGCTCGCGATCCTCGGCCAGATGGGCGAGGCGGCCGAGCTCACGGGCGAGGAGGCACTCGCCTTCGTCCGCCGCGTTCTGCGCCGGGTCGCCGAGCGCGTGCCGGTCGTCGTGGGTGCGACCGCACCCGGGCTCGCAGCGACCGTCGCGTTGGCGCGCGCCGCAGCAGGGGAGGGGACGGCCGGGGTGCTCGTGGCGCCACCCGGCAGCTTGCGCGGCGACGAGGCGGTGCTCGCCTGGTGTCGGCGGCTCGACGAGCGGCTCGAGGCGATCCCCTGGGTCCTGCAAGACTTTCCGCTCGCGGGCGGGCCGCCGATGAGCCCCGGGCTGATCCGGGCGATCGCCGAAGCCTGCCCGGCGCTCGTCACGCTCAAGCACGAGGACTGGCCGGGCCTCGACAAGATCACGGCCATCCGCGCGCAGGAGGCGGCCGGCGCCCGCCGGCTCGGGATCTTGTGCGGCAACGGCGGGCTGTTCTTGCCGCACGAGCTCGCCCGCGGGGCCGACGGGGCGATGACGGGCTTCGCCTTTCCCGAAATGCTGGCCGATTGCTGCCGGCTCGTCGACGAAGGCCGGCTCGAGGCCGCGCTCGATCTCTTCGACCTCTACCTGCCGCTCCTGCGCTACGAGCAGCAGCCGCGGCTCGGTCTCGTCGTCCGCAAATATCTCTTGTGGCGGCGCGGCGCCCTTCCTTCGCCGACCGTGCGGGCCTTCGCACCCGAACTCGGGGCGGCGACCCGCGACGAGATCGAGCTCCTCCTCCAACGGCTCGAGCGGGCCCTGGCACGCCGGCATGGCTGAGGCCGCAGCGCCGGGCCGCGCCTGCGGTGCGATCGACGCTCCGGCGGGCGAGCGCCCGGGCCGGCTTCAGGCTCGCCGCGGGGAACGGGCTGCCAGGAGAGGGAGCGGGTACCGCGATCGCGCGAGCCGACCCCCGCGGGAGTCTCGAACAAGGAGGACCTCGAGCGAGGAGGACGACGAGCCGTGCCGACCGCGCCCTGGATGTTCTGGAACGGCGAACTCGTGCGCTACGAGGATTGCCGCCTGCACGGCTTTTCGGGCGTGGTCAAATATGGCTGTGCCGTGTTCGAAGGCTTGCGCGCTTACTGGAGCGAGCGCGAGCGGGAGCTGTTCGTCTTCCGTCTGCGCGAGCATCTCGAGCGCCTGGCCTTCGGTCTGCGGCTCTTGCGGCTCGAGGGGGCGCCGCCGCTGGCTGCGATCGCCGAGGGGATCCGCGCCATGCTGCGCCGCAACGCGCTGCGCGAGCCCTGCCACATCCGGGTGATCGCCTATCTCGACGGCGACGACGAGCTCGCCGCCACGGGTCCGGTCGGGGTCGTCGCGGGCGCGGTGCCGCGCGCCTCTTCGCGCTTCGTGGCCGACGGCATGCAGCTCAAGATCGCGAGCTGGACCCGGCTGCCGGAGGCCGCGATGCCGCCGCGTGTCAAGGCGACCGGCAACTATCTCAACAACCGCTTGGCCGAGCTCGAGGCCAAGCGCGACGGCTACGACGGTGCCGTGCTGCTCACCGGCGACGGCAAGATCGCCGAAACCTCCGGCGCTTGCCTGTTCCTGGTCCGCGACGGGTGTCTCGTGACGCCGTCCGTCACGAGCGACATCCTCGAGAGTATTACGCGCCGCACCTTGCTCGAGCTCGCACCCGAGGTCACCGGCCGGCCGGCCGTCGAGCGGGCGGTCGACCGCAGCGAGCTCTGGGCGGCGGAGGAGGTCTTCGCCTGCGGCACGGGCTGGGAGATCGTGCCGGTCGTCTCGGTCGACCGGATCCCGATCGGCGACGGCCGCCCCGGCCCGCTCACCCGCCGGCTGCAGGAGGCCTATTTCGCGATCGTGCGCGGCGACCGGCCCGAACGGCGCGGCTGGTTGACCCCGGTCTGGGCGAGCTGAGCCGGCCGCAGGAGGGCCCGGCACAAATGCTGCTTGCGCGCCCCGACCCCTGAGCTAGGCTCATCTGAACCCGAACAGGCGGGCCGGGACGTCCGGCCGGGGAGGAAGCGATGCGGGGCGAGCTTGGTCTCGGCGCGTCGGCGCTGGCGTTGATGGTGGGGCTCGCGGCGGGAGAGGCCGAGGCACGGTTCACCTGTCCGGTCAAGGGCGGCGATCTCGTCTTCGGCCAGGAGGCCAAGGTCAACTCGCTCGACCAGCACGCCTCCTCGACGATCAGCACGCGCAACATCGCGATGCACATCTACGAAGCGCTGATGACCCGCAGCGAGGACAACGAGCCGATCCTCGAGCTGGCCGAGAGCCTCGAGACCAGCGACGACGGCAAGGTGCACAAATTTACGCTGCGCAAAGGCATCACCTTCCACAACGGCAAGCCCATGACGTCCAAGGACGTCGCGGCCTCCTTCGACCGCTACAAGAAGGTCGGGATCGAGAAGGTGATCCTCGCCAACGTGGAGTCCTGGGAGACGCCCGACCCGTACACCTTCGTGATCAAGATGAAGGTCGCGCAGCCCACCTTCATCGAGGATCTCTCCTCCTTCTCCGTGCCGATCGTCGTCACCCCGGCCGAGAACACCGAAGCGGCGCCCCTGAAGATGGAGCCGATCGGCACCGGGCCCTTCCAGTTCGTCGAGTTCGTCCCCGACAGCCACGTCAAGCTCAAGCGCTACGAGGGTTACCAGCCGAACACGGCGTACCAGGACCGGACCGGCTTCGGCGGCTACAAGCAGGCCTGCCTCGACACGGTGACCTTCCGGATCGTGACCGAGCCCGGGGCGCGCGTGGCCGGTCTCGAGACCGGCGAGCTGCACGCCGTGGAGGACGTGCCGCAGGCTAGCGTCAGGCGGCTCAAGGAGAACAAGGCGATCACGATCGTCCCGTACGAGAATTTCTGGATCCACATCGCCACGCCCAATTTCGCCAAGCCGCCGACCGACAATCCGCTCGTTCGTCGCGCCATCCAGACCGCCCTCGACATGGAAGAGATCATGGAGGCGGCGACGGACGGGGCCTACAACTTGAACTTCGGCTTCCAGACCAAGAACCGCAAGGTCTATTCCGACAAGGGCAAGGAGTTCTACAACGTCAAGGACCCGGCCAAGGCCAAGGAGCTGTTGAAGCAGGCCGGCTACAAAGGCGAGGAGCTCGTGCTCCTCACCAACAAGGACTACACCTCGATGTACAACGCAGCGCTCGTCATGGCCGAGCAGCTCAAGGCGATCGGCATGAACGTGCGCCTCGAGGTGCAGGACTGGCCGGCCACGATCGCCACTCGCGACAAGAGCCACGACGCCTGGAACTATCACTTCACCGGCTGGGGCACCAACCAGGCGCTGGGCTATTTGGCGGTGTTCAAGTTCCTGGCGCGGCCGACCCCGATCTACAACTTCAAGAACCCGAACGACACCGACCCGATCTTCGACGCCGCCTACAACGACATGATCTCCAAGCCCACGGTCGAGGAACGCTACGAGGCCTTCGCCCGCGTCCAGTACCGGGTGATGGAGCACGGTATGGCGCTGCCCTTCGGCTGGCTCACCAAGAACCAGGCGGTGCGCGCCAACGTGAAGAACTTCGTGCCGTTCCGCATCCCGCGCATGTACAACGTCTGGATGGAGAAATGACGGCTCCGGCGGCAGCCTGAACGGCGCGACGGGGAGGAGCCCTTCGTGCTCCGCTACGTGGCGCACCGGCTCGCGGCCTCGATCCCCGTCCTCTTCCTCGTCACCCTCATTTCCTTCTCCTTGATGCAGCTCGTGCCCGGCGATCCGGCCATTCTGATCGCCGGGCTGCAGGCCACCCCGGCCGAGGTCGAGCGGATCCGCCAGCAGCTCGGCCTCGACCAGCCCTTCCACGTCCAGCTCGTCTCCTGGTACGCGCACCTTCTGCGGGGTGATCTCGGCAGCTCGCTCCTGCTCGGCCGCGACGTCCTCGAAGTGATCCTCGAGCGGCTGCCGGTCTCCTTCTCGATCGCCCTCTATGCGCTCGTGCTCACGGTGGCGGTCGGCCTCGTGAGCGGCATCGTGGCGGCGCTGCGGCAGAACACGCTCGTCGACCAGATCGTCATGACGATCGCGCTCTTTGGCGTGAGCCTGCCCAATTTCTGGCTCGCCTTGATGCTCATCGTGCTGTTCGCGGTGCAGCTCGGCTGGCTGCCCTCGGGCGGCTATGTCGACTTCCGCGAGGACTTCTGGGGTTGGCTCAGGGCCACCACGCTGCCGGCCGTCTCGCTCGCCATGCTGCAGATGGGGCTCTTGGCGCGCATCACCCGCTCGACCATGCTCGAGGTGCTGCGCCAGGACTATATCCGCACCGCCCGCGCCAAGGGCCTGCCGCAATACCTCGTGGTCGGCAAGCACGCCTTGAAGAACGTGATGATCCCGGTCGTCACCGTACTCGGGATCGTCTTGAGCCTGCTCCTTTCGGGCTCGGTCGTCATCGAGACGATCTTCTCCATCCCCGGGATCGGCTCGCTCCTCGGCTCCTCGATCCTCCGGCGCGACTATCCGGTGATCCAGGGCGGTCTTTTGTTCGTGGCGACGATGTTGCTGCTCCTCAATCTATTGGTCGATCTCCTCTACGCCTGGCTCGACCCCAGGATCCGCTACGGCCGTGGCGACTGAGGCGCTGGCGAGCCCGCTCGA
>JANWZN010000011.1 GCA_025054575.1 Geminicoccaceae bacterium
CGGCCCGCCGACCTCGTCCTGGCGGAAGCGCTGCTCGCCCGCCGGGCGAGCCTCGGAGCGGCCTCGTGAGCAGCGTCTTCCGGCTCGCGCATCTGACCGACGTCCATCTCGGGCCCCTGCCCCGGCCGCGGCCTGGCGAGCTCTTCTCCAAGCGGATCACCGGCTTTCTCTCCTGGCAGCTGCGCCGCCGCCGGATCCACCGCACGGACGTCCTCGACGCCACGCTCGCGGCGCTCGCGAGCGCGCGTCCCGATCACACGGTGGTGACCGGCGATCTCTGCAACATCTCGCTGCCGGGCGAGTTCGTGGCGGCACGCGACTGGCTCTTGCGGCTCGGCCCACCCGCACGCGTGACGGCGATCCCCGGCAACCACGACGCCTATGTGCCGGGTGCCGCCGAGGCCCATTGGCCGCTGTGGCGCCCGTGGATGGAGGGTGCCGGCGCGCCCCGCGACTTCCCCTTCGTCCGCCGGGTGGGGCCGCTCGCACTTCTGGGCCTGTCGAGTGCCGTGCCGCGGCCTTGGGGCGATGCCGCGGGCGAGCTCGGCTGCGCCCAGCTCGAGCGGCTCGCCGTCCGGCTCGCCGAGCTGCGCCGCAGCGGGCTGTGCCGTGTCGTCCTCGTCCACCACCCGCCCGTGCCGGGCTGGAGCCCGCCGCGCAAATGCCTGCTCGACGCCGCGGCGCTGGGTGCGGTGCTCGCTCGCGAAGGCGCCGAGCTCGTGCTCTGCGGCCACGACCACCGCCTCGCGAGCGGCGCCTTGCCCGGCCCCTCGGGCCCGATTCCGGTCCTGGCCGGGCCCTCGGCCTCGCTCGCCGCGGCCGAGCCCGAAAAGCGCGGCGGCGGTCTCCTGCTCGCGATCCGACGGGCGGACTCCGGCGCCGGTTGGCGGATCGAGGCCGAGGCGTGGCGCTTCGACCCGGCGCTCGCGCGCATGGCGCATGAAGCGGTGCCGATGCCGCCTTCGGTCGTGGCGGCGCTCGCCTAGTCGACCGGGGCACTCTCGGCTATGAGCGCTGCGGTGTCGCGGTCGCGGCGGCGACTGCACGCCTTCTTGCATCCACCGCCCCGGTGCCGCACGCGGCGCGCATGAGCCTCTTCGGCCGCTACATCGCGAGTCTCGTTCTTCGGCCGATGATCGCCATCGTGCTGGTGGCGCTCGCGGTCTTGCTCGCCGAGCGGATGCTGCGCGTGCTCGACATCGTGATCGGCTGGCGCGGCAGCGTCCTCGTCCTTCTGGAGATGCTCGGCTATCTGATCCCGCACTATATGAGCATCGCGCTGCCGGCTGCCTTCTTCATCGCGATGTTGTTGGTGTTCTCGCGCCTGTCGCGCGACGGCGAACTCGACGCGATGGCGGCGGCGGGGCTCGGCCTGCACGGGCTCCTGCGCCCGCTGCTCGCGATCGCCTTCGTCCTGCTCGCCGTCAACGCGGTGGTCGTGAGCCATCTCCAGCCCTATGGCCGCTACGCCTATCGGGCGGCGCTGTTCGCCCTCTCCAACGTCTCCTTCCTGGCGCTGTTGCGCGAGGGCAGCTTCGTCACCCTCGCCGGCACCACCTACACGGTGGCGAGCCTCTCGCCCGAGCGCGACCGCTTCACGGGCCTCGTCCTCTTCACGCGCACCAAAGACGGCGACACGCTCACCGTCACCGCCCGCCGCGGCCGCATCCTGCCGGCCGAGGGCGACCAGCCGATCATCCTCGATCTCGAGGACGGGGTGCACCAGTTCGTGCCCGCGGCCACGGCAGCCGGCGCCGAGCGGAGCGGTGCCCGGCCGCCGGAAAGCACCGCCGTGCGGTTCCGCACCTTCCGCACCGATGTCCGCGGCGGCGAGCCGAAGCCGTTCCGGCCACGCGGCGAGGACGAGCGCGAGCTCACCTTGCCCGAGCTCTGGCACGGGCTCGCTCGGCCGATCAAAGGGATCGATCCCGAGGAGATCGCCGCCGAGTTCCACGGCCGGCTCGCGCGCATCCTCTCGCTGCCGCTGCTGCCGCTTCTGGCCCTGCCGCTCGCGGCGGCCCGGCGGCGCGCCAAGCGATCCTACGGCATCCTCGTCGGGCTCGTGCTGCTGATCGCCTACAACCAGCTCTTGAACTTCGGCGAGTCCCTGGCCGACGACGGCAAGGCCTCGCCCTGGCTCGCGATCTGGCTGCCCTTCGCGCTGTTCGCGACCCTCGGCGTCCTGCTCACCTGGTGGAAGGCGACGCGGGTGCCGCGCGCCGGCGGCGCCGGCCGGCTCGACCTCTTGGTCGAGCGGCTCGAGAGCTGGGCGGCGCAGCGCTTCGCGGCGCGGGAGCCGACGCCGTGAGCCGGCTCACCCGCTATCTCAACCGACTCTACCTCGTCCGCTTCGCGGTCGTGCTCCTGGCGGTGGCCGGCTTCGCGCTTCTGTTCGACCTGCTCGATGTCGGTGCCAAAGTGGTGCGCCGCAGCGGTGGCTCGAGCTGGGCGCTCGTGAGCTACGCGCTCATCCGCCTGCCGACGCTTTTGACCGAACTGTTGCCGATGGTGGCGCTCTTGGCGGGCCTGTTGACGGCCGCCGATCTGCTCCGCTTCCGCGAGCTCGTGGCGATGTGGAGCGCCGGCCTCTCGCGGCTCGGCCTGGCGGTGCGTTTGTGGCCGGCGGCGCTCCTGATCGTCGCCGGCAAGCTCGTGCTCGACGACGTGGCCGTGCCGGCCACCATCCCGACGTTGCGGGCCCTGGGCGTGGCCGACGTCAAGACCGTGGGCCTGCCGACCGGCGATGCGATCTGGCTCACCACCGACGGTGCGGTGCTGCGGCTCCCGGCCGAGGCGGCGGTGCAGGGCGAGCCGCGCGATCTCTTGATCCTCCGCCTCGATCCCGAAGGCCGATTGGTCGAGCGCCTCGAAGCGGCGCGCGGCGAGCCCGGGCCGGAGGGCTGGCTCCTCCGCGACGTGGTGCGCCGGCCGGCCAGTGCCGCCCCCAGCGAGCGGCTCGACACCCTCCTTCTGCCGATGCGGATCGATCTCGAGACCGTAGCGCTCATGGCCAAGCTGCCGCGCGAGCTGTCGATCGCCCAGCTCCTTCGGGTGATCGGGGCGGATGGCTACGGGATCGGCGGGACCGAGAGCCACCGGACCTGGCTCCACGCTCGTCTCGCCGGCCTGGTCGGGCTCTGGGCGTTGATCGTGGTGCCGGTCCTCCTGGTCCGTCGCGCCGAGCGGACCGGTGCCACGCTCGCCATCTTCACGCGCGGGCTCGCGATCGGCTTCGCCTATCTGATCGGCAACGGCCTCATGCTCGCCAGGGGCGAGCTCGGCCTGGCGCCCCCGGCCGTGGCCGCTTGGACCGTGCCGTTCCTCTTGGCGGCCGGCGCGCTCTCGGGCGGGGGGCTCCTCGAGCCGAGGCGCGGCCGGCCGGTCGCGGCCCCGCCCCCACCCTCGGCGACCCTGCGGACCGCGCCATGAGCGCCACGTCGGTGATCGGCTTCGTCAACAACAGCCGCAGCGAGCGCAACCGCCGCGGCATGGCCGACCTCGAGGCGGTACTCGCGCGCCACCCCGAGTTGGTGCGGCTCGACTTCGACGGCCTCACCCGTCTGCGCGACATCGCCACCGATCTCGCGCGGCTGCGGCCGGCGCTGATCGTGGTCAACGGCGGCGACGGGACGGTTCAGGGCCTGCTGACCGAGCTGCTCGAGCATCGCCCGCTCGATCCGCTGCCGCCGATCGCCATCTTGCCGCGGGGCATGGCCAACATGACCGCGGCCGATTGCGGCTTGCGCCGGCGCGGACCGGGTGCCGTGGTCCGCCTGCTCGAGGCGGCGCGCTCCGGGCTGCTCGACCGGTTCACCGTCAAACGCCGCGTGCTGCGGATCGAGGGGCTCGCCGAGCACGGCGTCCAGCGAGGCATGTTCATGGGAGCGGCCGGAATTACGGATGCGATCCATCTCTGCAAGAGCCGCATCCACGCGATGGGCATCAAGGGCGAGGCCGCTCATTTCGTGACGCTCGCCGGGCTGTTGTGGGGCCTCGCCCGGGGCCGGCGTCCGCCCGGGATGCTCGAAGGAGCGCCCGTGGCGATGCGGTTCGAGGACGGCGAGGTCCGCGAGGGCCGCCAGCTTCTCCTCTTGGCGACCACGCTCGACCGCCTCGTCCTCGCCTCGCGGCCGTTCTGGAACGCGCTCGCCCGGCCGTTCCGCTTCACCGCGATCCGCTGCCCGGCCGAGGGACTCGTGCGCCGCACGCTGCGCGTGCTCTACGGCGGCGACTGGCGCGATCTGCCACGCGACAGCTATTTCAGCCGCGGCGGCGCGCGCCTCGAGCTCGAGCTCGAGCGGGAGATCACGATCGACGGCCAGTTCTATCGGCCGGAGCCGGGCCGCCCGCTGATCGTGACCGCGCCCGACGAGGTCCGGTTCGTCCGGCTGTGAGCGAAAGCCGTCGCAACGGCGATGCCGGCGATCCGATCCTCGAGCTCGTCCGCGCCGAGATGGCGCGGCCGATCCCGGCCGCGGTCCGGGCCGTGGCCGAAGCCGCCCGTGCCCGCTTCGGCACGGCGATCCAGGCGGTCCTGTTCTACGGCAGCTGCCTGCGCGACGGCGAGGAGCGCGGCCGGCTCGTCGATCTCTACCTGTTGGCCGAGGACGAGGCGGCGGTGACACCGTCGCCGCTGCGCGCCCGGCTGCTGCGGCTGCTGCCGCCCGACGTCTATCACGTGGCGGCAGCGTTCGAGGACCGCACGGTCCGCGCCAAGGTGTCGGTGATGGCGCTCTCGACCCTCGAGCGGGCGGTCGCGCCTTTGACCCTGGAGCCTTATTTCTGGGCCCGGTTCGCCCAGCCGACGGCCCTGCTCTGGGCCGCCGACCCGGCGACCGCCGATCGCGTCCACCGGCTCCTGGCCCGCGCGATCCGCACCCTCGCGGCGGAGGTGCGGCCGCTTCTGGGCCCGGCCGTGGAACCGCTCGCGCTGTTCGAGCGCGCCTTCGCCGAAACCTACCGGACCGAGCTGCGGGCCGAGCCGCCGGAGCGAGCGCGCGCCCTCTTGGCCGCCGATGCGGCGCGCTATCGGCGGCTGGGCGCGCTCCTGCTGGCCGAGCTGCCGGTGCCCAGCGCCGCGGACCGAGCCGCCGCCGAGCGGCGCTGGGCCCGCCGCCGCCGCCTGGGCAAACTCCGCTCGATCCTGCGCCTGGCCAAGGCGGCCTCGACCTTCGAGGGTGGTGCCGAGTACCTGGCCTGGAAGATCGAGCGCCATTCGGGCGTGGCGATCCGGCTCGCCCCCTGGCAACGCCGCTACCCGCGGCTCGCGGGCCTGTTGCTTCTGCCGCGGCTGTTGCGGCGTGGTGCGGTGCGCTGAGCCTCGCTCTTCTCCGCCGGCGCTCGCCTATTCGGCAGCGATCGGGGCGGCCAGCCGCTGCAGTTCGGCTGCGAGCGTCGCGAACCGCTCGAGCACGGTGTCGATCTGCGCATCGGTGTGCGCGGCCGAGACGCTGCAGCGCAACAGGCAGACCCCTCCCGGGGTCCCGGGCGGGAGCGCCAGATTGACGTAGACACCGAGCTCGAGGAGGCGGTTCCAGGCGAACACGGTGGTCCGCTCGTCCGGCAGGCGGATCGACAGGATCGGCCCGGGCGGTGCCGCGAGCGCGAAGTTGAGCGCCGCGAGCCCGGCGTGGATCCGCTCGGCGTTCGCCCAGATCCGAGCGCGCAGCTCGGGCCGTGCGACGATTTGCGCGAGCGCCGCGCGCACGGTTGCGATCGTCGCGGGGCCCGGGGAGGCGGTGAACATGTAGGGCCGCGCCGCCACCCGCAAGAGCTCGAAGCGCGGATGGTCGGAGACCGCGAAGCCGCCGATGGCACCCAGCGACTTCGAGAAGGTGCCGACGATGAAGTCGATCTCGGCTTCGACCCCCAGCGCCTCGGCGACACCGCGGCCGCGTTCGCCGAACACCCCCATCGAGTGCGCCTCGTCCAAGAGCAAGAAGGCGCCGTGGCGCTTCTTGACGGCGGCGATCTCGGCCAGACGGGCGACGTCGCCCAGCATCGAATAGAGGCCCTCGACGATCACGAGCCGGATCCCGCCCGGGGTCGGGTTGCGCTCGAGGCGCCGGTCGAGATCATCGGGATCGTTGTGGCGGAAGCGGACGACCGTGGCCCCGGACAGCCGGCAGCCGTCGAAGATCGAGGCGTGCCAGTCGGAATCGACGAAGATCGTGTCCTTGGGTCCGGCGAGGCCGGCGATCGTCGCCAGGTTCGCCTGATAGCCCGTGGTGAAGACGATCGCCGCGCGCCGGCCCATGAAGGCGGCGATCTCGGCCTCGAGGGCCTTGTGGCCGCCATAGGTGCCGTTGGCGATGCGCGAGCCGGTGGTGCCGGTGCCGAAGCGGCGCAAGGCCGCACATCCCGCCTCGATGCAGGCCGGATCGAAGGTGAGACCGAGATAGTTGTTGGTGCCGAGCAGGATCGTGCGCCGGCCGCGGATCGTGGCTTCGCAGGGGCCGAAGAGCTCTTCGATCTCGAGGTCGAACGGGTCGGCGCCGGCGCCCAAGAGCTCGGCGCGACGTGCGGCCAGCGTCTCGTATTTGTCGAAGATGTCCATCTCAGCCTCGTTGCGCGAGCTGGCGGGCGACGAGATCGACGAGATCACCCAAGGTCACGAGATCGGCGATCTCGTTGACCGGGACGTCGATGCCGTAGCGATCCTCGATCTCCATGACGAGATCCATGGCCTGGACCGAATCGATCGAGAGATCGCTCGTGAGCTCGCTGCTGCGCTCGAGCACCGCACCCGGTGGCGCGAAGCGGCGGACGAGCTCGGCGATCTCGGCGAACAGCTGCACCGGGTCGGCGGTGGTCATGGGCGGTGCATGGCCGCTCCGCCCGCCCGACGCAATCCCCTGTGGAAGCCCGGCACCCGCGCTCACAGCCAGCCCTCGGCCCGGTACCAGGACAGCGTGCGCGGCAGCCCCTCCTCGAACGGTACGCGCGGCCGCCAGGATCGTGCCTCGAGCCCGTCGCGGCGCGCGAGCCAGTCCGGGTGGAAGAGCTCGGCGATCTTGCCGCGCGAGAGCCGCGGCGGCCGACCGAGCGGCCGGGCACTCGCTTCCGCCAGGAGTGCGGCCGTGGTCATGAGGCTGCGCGGCAGCTCGACGAGCCGGACCGGGCGGCGCAGGCGCGCGGCGGCGAGATCGGCGAGATCGCGCCAGCGATAGCCCTCCGGCCGACCGTCGTCGGGCTCGAGCGGCACCCGCGAGGGCGCCCCCTCCAGCACGGCGGTGGCCAGGAGATCGGCCAGGTCCTCGACATAGATCAAGGAGAAGCGGTTGGCCCGGGCCCGCGGTGCCAGCAGCAACCCGCGCGCGAGCTGGGCCATGATCGGCAAGGTGGCCTTGTCGCCCGGCCCGTAGACGGCGGGCGGCCGTACGACGATGGGCTCCAGGGCATCGGCGGCGGCCTCGACCAGACGCTCGGCCTCGCGTTTGCTCCAGGCGTAGGCCGAGAGCGCGGGCTCGCGTGCGGCGAGCGAGGAGACGAGGACGAAGCGGGCGCCCTCGGCCCGGCGGCGCGCGGCCGCGACCAGCCGAGCGGTACCCTCGACATTGGCGCGGGCGAAGGCGGTGCGGCTCGGCGCCGCGACGAGCCCGGCCACGTGCACGATCGCGCCCGCGCCCGCGACGAGGGCCTCGAGCGCGGCCGGATCGTCGAGGCCACCGCGCACGAGCTCGACCCCTTCGGTTGCGAGCCCGGGATCGTCGCGGCGGACGAGGGCGCGCAGGCGCAGGCCGCCGGCGCGCAAGCGGCGGGCGACGTGACGGCCGACGAAGCCGGTGGCGCCGGTCAGGGCGACGAGTTCGGGATCCGGAGGAGGCGCGGGCAAGTCCCGGCCGGGCTCAGCTCGCCCGGGCGAGCGCCGGGCGCTCGGTGTTGGCCGGGCAACGCGACGGTTCGGCCGCGTCGATCCCGCCCAGATCGCGGATCGTGCCGGCGAGATAGCCGGCACGCGCCGCGGCTCGGCTGAGCTTGCCCGAGGTCGTGTAGACGAGCGAGCGCGGCGGAGCGAGCACGAGCTCGCACTCGGTCCCGGCCTGGCGGTTGACGAGGCCCTGTACCTCGCGGCGGAAGGCGGCGAGCTGCAGTGGATCGGTGATGCGGCACTGGACGATGACGACGATCCGCTCGCGCTCGTCTTCGCCGCCCACCGCGAAGGCGGCGACGTCGCCCGGGCGGACGCCGTCGAGCCGCTCGACCGCCCATTCGAGATCCTGCGGCCAGATGTTGCGGCCGTTGATGATGATCAGGTCCTTGCTGCGGCCGGTGACGACGAGCTCGCCGTCGGCGAGGTAGCCCATGTCGCCGGTATCGAGCCAACCGTCCTCGAGCATCACCTGCCGGGTGGCCTCCGGATTGCGGAAATAGCCGGTCATCAGGCTCGGGCCCTGCAGGCAGATGCGGCCGACCCGCCGCTCGGGCAAGGTGCGGCCGTGCTCGTCGCGGATCTCGATCCGGTAGCCGGGCATCGGCCGGCCGCAGATCGCGAAGGCGCGGGTGCGGCGCGCTCGCGGACCGGCCGGCAGCGCCAGGCGCCGGCGCTCGAAGGCCTCGCCCTGCTCGACGAGATCGGTCCGCACGCCTTGCCCGAGCGGTGCGAAGGTGACGGCGAGCGTCGCCTCGGCGAGGCCGTAGGAGGCCAGGAAGGCGCGCTCGTCGAAGCCCGCGGGCGCGAACACGCGCGCGAACTCCGAGAGTGCCTTGGGCCGGATCATCTCGCCGCCGATCCCGGCCACGCGCCAGCGGCTCAGATCGAAGGCGAGCAAGCTCGCCGGATCGCGCGAGCCGGCCCGCAGAGCACAGAGCTCGTAGCCGAAGGTGGGCGCGAAGGAGATCGTCCCGCCGGTGCGCGACAAGAGCTCGAGCCAGACCAAAGGGCGCCGGGCGAAACCGGAGGTGGCGAGATAATCGACGCTGATCTGGTTCAAGATCGGCGTGAGACAGCAGCCCACGAGGCCCATGTCGTGGTAGAGCGGCAGCCAGGAGGTGCAGCGGTCGCCCGGCCGCAGGGCGAGGCCGTGCTCGGCGATGGCGCGGGCATTGGCGGTGATCGCCTGTTGGGTCACGAGCACGCCGCGCGGGAAGCTCGTGCTGCCCGCGGAATATTGGATGTCGCTGGGCTGGTGGGGTCCGAGCGGGCGAAGCTCGGACGCGACCGGCTCGAGCGCGGCCAGTTGCTCGTGGCTGCCGACCCAGGCGACCTCGGTACCGACCACGGCCTCGTCGAGCGGGCCCAGATAGTCCGCCGAGGCGATCGCCACGCGTGCGCCCGAACTCTCGAGCATGCCGCGCAGCCGCGCCACGTGGCTGCGGTGGGTCCCGGGGCTCAGCGCCAGGGGCAGCGGTACCGGCACGAGACCGGCATATTGGCAGGCCAGGAAGGCGATCAGGAACTCGGGCCGCGTCTCGGCGAGGATGGCGACGCGCTCGAGGCGGGGAAGGCCCAGGCCCGTGAGCTTGCGCGCGAGCTCGAGCGCGCTGGCGCGCAGCTCGCGGTAGGGCAGCACGCGGGCGAGCTCGCCGCGATCGGTGTAGAAGTTGACACCGGTCTCGCCACGGGCGGCGTAGTCGAGACCCTCGGCGAGCGTGCGAAAGCCGCTCGTGCGGAACGGCAGGTCGGCATTGGCGGTCGGCGTCGGCACCAGCATCCTCACCCTCTCGCGGCGTCACCTCGCGATCGGCCACGGCCGGCGGGATTTCGCCCCGCGCCCTCGGCCTGGCGCGTCACCCTCAGCTACACCGTGTCGGGGGGCCGGATCACCGAGCCGCCGGCCTCGCCCCGTATTCTCCTCCGCGGACCGCGCTCCGCTTTCTCGGCCGCGGATCGCATCCCTCCGCGCACCATCCTCTCGCGGCGATCTTAAAGGGGCGACCGCGCTCGGCCACTCAAGTCGTGTTTCAGAATGTTACATCCAGGCCGATCCTGTGGCCGACGGGCCACGAAGCGAGCGGGATCGTCAACCGCGCCCTCGCGGCAGCGGCCGCTCGGTACAGCGGATGCGGCGCTCGCCGATCCGGCTCGTCCGCTCGAGCCGGCAGGCGGCGAGCCGTCCGCCCTCGGGATCCACGAGCCAGAGCCGCTCGCCGGCCACGGCCGCGGGCGCCGAGCGGGCGGGCTCGGCCAAGGGCGCCGGCCGCGGCCCCGGCGTGCCGCGCAGCACGAGCACCCCGTTGTCCGCTCGCGCAGCCTCGGCGAGCGCGAGCATCGCCAGGCCCGCGAGCACGGCAACGCCGATCGTTCGCATCGCTCCCTCCCCTTCACCCGGCCACCCGGCCTCTTCCGGGGCCGCGCCGCGGTCCGGTCGTCACCGGCCCGGCAGAAGCGAGCCTGCCACGGCCCCGAGCACCCCGCAGCCTCGGTTCGCGGGCTTGCACAACCGGTTACGATCCGTTCACCTTGCCGGTCGAGCGAGCGATCGAGGGGAGGAACACCGTGCGTCTCACCTGGCTCGGCCATTCCGCGGTCCATCTCGAGGCCGGCGGCAAGAGCGTCCTGATCGACCCCTTCCTCACCGGCAATCCGAAATATCCGGCGGGATGGGAGGACCGGCTCTCGAGGCTCGATGCGATCGTCCTCACCCACGGCCACGACGACCACGTGGGCGACACCGTGCGCCTGGCCAAAAAGTACGGGGCCGTGCTGGTGGCGCAGTGGGAGATCTGCATGACGCTCGCCGCCGAGGGGGTCGAGAAGCTCGAGCCCATGAACACGGGCGGCTGCGTCACGCGCGAGGGCGTGCGCTTCTGCATGGTACCGGCCCTGCACAGCTCGGCGCGGATGGCCGACGGCCGGGCGGTGACGATGGGCGATCCCGCGGGCTTCGTGATCACGATCGACGGCACCGCCGTCTACCACGCCGGCGACACGGCACTCTTCTCCGACATGGCGCTGATCCAGCGCCTCCATCGGCCGAAGGTCGGGTTCCTTCCGGTGGGCGACCGGTTCACGATGGGCCCCGAGGCGGCGGCGATCGCCTGCAACGAGTTCCTGGAGCTCGAGCTCGTGGTGCCGATCCACTGGGGCACCTTCGACCTCTTGCACGGCGACCCGCACGCGTTCGCCAAGCATGTGAAGCGCGGCCGGGTGCACGTCGCGACCCCGGGCGAACCGTTCGAGGTCTGAGCCGGCCGGCGCCGGCCGAGCGGTGCGGCCGCGACGGTCGAGGACGCGCGGCTTCAGCGGAAGTTGCGGCCTTCGGGCAGCACCCGGCGCAGATCGCGGGCGTCGTGGCGGGCCTCGTCCGCGCGCGCCATCGCCCCGTCGAAGGTCGCGGGGTCGAGCGCCTCGCCGCGCAGAAGCGCGAGCTCGTCGGTCCAGTCGGCCAGCCGGTCGGCGACGAGATGGATCACCCGACCCTCGCGCTGCAGCCGGCCCGTAGCCGCGAGCAGGCGGGCGACCATGAGCGTGGTGCGGTAGCGGGCGAAGACCTGCGGCCAGACGATGAGGTTGGCGAAGCCGGTCTCGTCCTCGAGGGTGGTGAAGACGACCCCCTTGGCGCTGCCCGGCCGCTGGCGGACCAGCACGAGGCCCGCGACCACCACCCGCGTGCCGGGCGGGATCGTCCAGAGATCCCTGGCCGTGACGACGCGCCGCCCGGCGAGCCGCTCGCGCAACAGGGCGAGCGGGTGGGCGCGCAGCGACAGGCGCAGCCGGGCATAGTCCTCGATCACCGCTTCGCCCAGGGTCGCGGGCGGTAGCTCGAGCCAGGGCTCGTCGCCGCCCTCGAGCGGCGGGAGGTTGGAGCCGGGGGGCTCGGCGGCCTCGGCGTGGGCGAAGAGCGGCAGCGGCCGCTGTGCCAGCGCGTGCACCGCCCAGAGCGCCTGGCGGCGGTCGAGGCCCATCGAGCGGAAGGCATCGGCCTCGGCCAGGATCACGAGCGTTTCGCGGCTCACCCCCGCTCGGCGCTGCAGCTCGGCGAGGCTGCGGTAGGGCCGAAGGCGCGCGGTCACGATCCGCACCGCCTCGGCCTCGGCCAGTCCCTTGACCTCGCGCAAGCCCAGCCGGACCGCGTGCGAGAGCGGCCCGCGCCGCGGCAGGGGCTCGAGGGTCGAATCCCAGAAGGAATGGTTGACGTCGACCGGGCGGACCTCGACCCCGTGCTCGATCGCGTCGCGGACGAGCTGGGCGGGGGCGTAGAAGCCCATCGGCTGGGCGTTGAGGATCGCCGCCAGGAACACGTCCGGATAGTGGCATTTGAGCCAGGCCGAGACGTAGACGAGGAGCGCGAAGCTCGCGGCGTGGCTCTCCGGGAAGCCGTAATAGCCGAAGCCCTCGATCTGCTTGAAGCAACGCTCGGCGAAGGCGCGCTCGTAGCCGCGCGCGACCATGCCTTCCACGAGCTTCTCGTGCCAGCGCTCCAGCCGGCCGCGGCGGCGGAAGGCGGCCATCGAGCGGCGCAGCCCGTCGGCTTCGGCGGGGGTGAAGCCCGCGGCGACGATGGCGATGCGCATCGCCTGCTCCTGGAAGAGCGGCACGCCCAGGGTCTTGCCGAGCACCGCCTCGAGTTCCTTCGACGGGAAGGTGACGGGCTCGAGCCCCTCGCGCCGGCGCAGATAGGGGTGGACCATGTCGCCCTGGATGGGGCCGGGGCGGACGATCGCGACCTCGATCACGAGATCGTAGAAGCAGCGCGGCTTGAGCCGCGGCAGCATGCTCATCTGCGCCCGGCTCTCGACCTGGAAGACGCCGATCGAATCGGCCTTCTGCAGCATGGCGTAGACGGCCGGGTCCTCGGCCGGGACGCGCGCCGTGTCGAGCTCGAGGCCGTAATGCGCGCGCAGGAGCTCGAAGGCGCGGCGGATGCAGGACAGCATGCCGAGTGCTAGGAGGTCGATCTTGAGCATCTTCAAGGCGTCGAGATCGTCCTTGTCCCACTCGACGACAGTGCGACCTTCCATGGCCGCGTTCTCGATCGGCACGAGCTCGCGCAAGGGGCTCTTGGCGATCACGAAGCCGCCCACGTGCTGCGAGAGGTGGCGCGGGAAGTCCTGCAGCTCCATGGCGAGCTCGAGCGTGCGGGCGAGGGTGGGATCGTCCGGGTCGAGGCCGAGCTCGCGCATCGAGCGCCGATTCAGTCCCTCGCGGCCCATGCCCCAGACGGTCTTGGCGAGCGTCTCTTGCACGTCCGCCGAGAGGCCCATGACCTTGGCGACCTCGCGCAAGGCCGATTTCGCCCGGTAGCGGATGACGGTGGCGGCGAGTGCTGCGTGGTCGCGGCCGTAAGTGCCGTAGACCCACTGGATGACTTCCTCGCGCCGCTCGTGCTCGAAATCGACGTCGATATCGGGCGGCTCGTCGCGCTCGGCCGAAACGAACCGCTCGAACAGGAGGTCCATCCGAGCGGGATCGACGGCGGTGATGCCGAGCACGTAGCAGATCGCCGAATTGGCCGCCGAGCCGCGGCCCTGGCAGAGGATTCCACGGCTTCGGGCGAAGCGGACGATGTCGTGGACGGTGAGGAAGTAGGGGGCGTAGCGGAGCTCCTCGACGAGTGCCAGCTCGTGCTCGAGCAGCTTTCGGACCTTCTCGGGCAAATGGTCGGGATAGCGCTCCTTCGCCCCCTCCCACACCCGCCGTGCCAGTTCCTGATCGGGGCTGCGGCCGTCGTAAGCGTCGCGGATCGGATAGTCGTAGGCGAGCTCGTCGAGCGAGAAGCGGCAGCGTTCGACGATCGCGAGGCCGGCCTCGATCGCCTCGGGCCAGCGGGCGAACAGCCGCGCCATCTCACGAGGCGGCTTCAGATGGCGTTCGGCGTTGGCCTCGAGCCGAAGCCCGGCCTCGGCGAGCGTCACCTTCCCGCGGATGCAGGTGAGGACGTCCTGCAAGGGCCGCCGCGCCGGGTCGTGGTAGAGGACGGCGTTGGTGGCGAGGAGCCGGGCGCCGGTGGCGGCGGCGAGGCCGGCGAGCGCGTCGATCCGCGCGCGATCGTCGCCGCGGTAGAGGAAGTGTGCCACGAGGTGGAGCCGGTCGCCGACCGCGGCTCGCAAGCTGCGCAGGAGTTCGCCGAAGGCGGGATCGGGCTCCTCGGGCGGCAGCACGCCCAGGACCTGGCCTTGCGCATGCGCGAGCAGGTCGGCGAGGCGCAAGGAGGAGGCGCCCTTGGGCGCGCGCCTGCGGCCTTCGGTCAGGAGCGAGGAGAGCCGGCCGTAGGCGGCGCGGTCGCTCGGCCAGACGAGCAGCGAGGGGGCGTCCTCGAGATCGACCCGGGCGCCGACCACGAAGCGCAGGCCCAGGCGCTTGGCGGTGACGTGGGCGCGGACGACCCCGGCGAGGCTGTTGCGGTCGGTGACCGCGAGG
Organism: Geminicoccaceae bacterium; assembly: GCA_025054575.1. Lineage (GTDB taxonomy): Bacteria > Pseudomonadota > Alphaproteobacteria > Geminicoccales > Geminicoccaceae > JANXAZ01. The sequence continues at coordinate 14,303 of JANWZN010000011.1, forward strand.
GCCGCGAGGCCGAGCTCGGCGGCGCGCTCGACCAGCTCCTCCGGGTGGGAGGCGCCTTCGAGGAAGCTGAAATTGGTCGTGACCTCGAGCTCGGCGTAGGCGGGCATGGGTGAACCTCGCGGGTCCCCGAGAAAGCATGTTCTTGTTTCGTTCTCAAGAGTGCCGACCGCCGCGACGGTGCGGGCGGGATCGGCTATCCTCGCGGCGAGCGGGAGAGGGTGCCATGGCGAAGCGGCGCGAGGACGTGCGGCGGATGACGATCGAGGAGTTCCTCGCCTGGGACGACGGCACCGAGACGCGCTACGAGCTCGACCGCGGCGTGCCGGTAGCGATGAACCCGCCGCTCGTGCCGCACGCGCGGATCGCCGCGAACGTCGTGCGCGTGGCCGATCGGCAGCTCGAGGGACGTCGGCCGTGCCGCGTCCTGACCGGCGCCGGTGTCGTCGTGAGCCGGGCCGAGCACACGTTCTACGTCCCGGATGTGGTCGTGACCTGCGAGGAGCCGCGCGAGAGTCCCTATGTCGAGGCGCCGAGGCTCGTGGTCGAGATCCTCTCGCCCTCGACCGAGCGGCTCGACAAGACGATGAAGGTCCCGGCCTACGGCCGGCTGCCGACCGTCGAGGAGATCTGGCTCGTCTCGGCGGCGCGCCGTTGGGTGCTCGTCTGGCGCAAGACGGAGGGCGGCTGGCTCGCGCATCTTCCCTACGAGGGCGAAGCGAGCTTCCCGAGCCCGGTGCTCGGCGGCGAGGTGGCACTCGCGGAGCTCTACGACCTCTCGGGGCTCTGAGCCGCATCGGCGGTTCAGGCGAAGCTTCCGAGCACGCGCCAGACGGGCGGGTCGGGCTCCCCCCAGAGCCCCTCGCGGGCGCACCAGAGCTCGCGGCCGTCCTCGAGCCGCACCCGGAAGAAGTCGCGCGGCCGGGCTTTCTCGTCCTCGCGGTGCCACCATTCGGGGAGGATCCGCTCGGGGCCCGAGGCCGCGATCACCCGCCCCGCGACCGGCCCGTCGAGCCGCAGCGGCGGGCCGTCCGGGACGAGCGCCGTCGCCCGCACCGGCAGCGCCCGCTCGAAGAGGCGCAAAGGTCGCCGCGGGTCGGCTGTCCAGGGGCCGGGCTTCGGCTCGACCCCGGCCGGGCACCAGCGCACCGCGCGCTCGGGAACATGCGTGGCGACCGGCTCGGGGCGGAGCACGCGCTCGGCGCCGAGCCGGGCCGCGAGCCGGTCGATCAGGACCGCGGCCGCGCCCGGATCGGCCGCGGCACCGAGCTCGGGCTGTTCGGCCGGAAGCTCCACCGTCTCGGGGGCCTCGAGGATCGCGAGCTCGACGCCGAAGCCGAGCTCGAGCCCGTCGAGGCGGTGGCGGAAGAGGCGGAAGAGATGGGCCGGATCGCGGCTCGGCCGCGAGGTGCCGGCCTCGAGCCGGGCGACCACCCCGTCGACCCGATGGAGACCGAGAAGGAGCCGGCGCGCCCCCTGCCCCGCCCGCTCGAGGGCACGGCAGAGGTCGCGGGCGAGCTTCGCGCAGGCGGCCTCGATGCCGGCATGCGTGGCCACCGGCTCGGGCCAGGCGATCCGGGCCGAGAAGCGGGCCGGCTCGGCGAGCGGGACGAACGGCCCTTCCGGGCCTCCCTCGAGGAGGTCGAGGCGGGTGGCGAGCGCGAGGCCGAGGCGACGGGCGAGTGCCGCGCGCGGCAGGCGACGCAGCTCGGCGATCGTCCGCAGGCCCAGCCGGCGCAGGCTCGCAGCCGTCGCCGCGTCGAGCCCGAGCGCGTCGACCGGGAGGGGATCGAGCGCGCGCGGGCCCGGCAGGATCCCGCCCGGGCCGAAGCGGGCCCAGATCCGCGCGGAGAGCCGGCGGTCGGCGAGTGCTGCCCGGTGCTCGAGGCCGAGCCTGGCGAACGCCGCGGCGACCGTGGCGAGCAGGCCCGCCTCCCCGCCCCAGAGATGTGCGCAGCCGAGCACGTCCAGCATCAGCCCGTCGGTGCCGTCGACCGCGACCCGCGGGCTCCAGCGCGTACCCCAGAGGGCCATGGCCTCGAGCGCGCGGGCGTCGTCTTCGGGGGCGGCCGGCAGGACGCGCAGCGTCGGACAGGCGGCCCGCGCATCGGTGAGGAGGAGGCCGGGGCCGAGCCGCAGCGCCTCGGCCGCCGCGTTCACCGCGACGAGCCGCGGCCCGCCCGCTGCGGGTGCGACGAGGGCGAGCGGCTCAGCCTCGGGCCAGGACGCGCCGCTGCGCCGGGCCAGGAGCCGCAGCCGCTGGATCGGCCAGCGCGGGAGCAGGATGGAGAGCCAGCGTCCGCTCATCGACCCGCACCTCCACGGCACCTTCCACCCCGCTCTTGGCCCGCCACAACTCGAGCCGCAGCCGCGGCGGCCCCTCGCCCACCGGCAGGGGTGCCACCCACCAGCGCGTGGTGGCGGCACTCGGGGCCGGATCGCGGGCGGGGCGCAGGAGCAGCCCGAGCCCGCCACCGCGCTCGAGCGCGAGCTGCAGGCGGCGGGTGCGGTCGAGATCGGCGCGGGCGAGCTCGGCCACGACGACCGCAGCAGCCGGCGAGGCCGAGGCTTCCTCGACCGCGCGGGCCAGGGCCGCGGCATCGGGGGCGCGGACCAGCAGGAGCCGGTCGGGATCGAGCCCGCGGGCGGCGAGCCCGGGCGGCCAGGGGATCCCGCGGGCGCGCAGCCCGGCCTCGTCCAGGCACCAGACGAGCAGGCCCGGGCGGTCGAGGGCGGCCTTCGCGATCGCGAGGGCGAAGAGGGTGGCGGCGGGACCGGCGAGCTCGTGCAGCGCTTTCCGGGCGAGCCCGCCTTCGGGCAAGAGCCTCGCGAGCGCCGGGCCGAGGGCGACGGGCGGGACCGCGAGCCCCGCGCCTCTTCCTTCGAGGGCTCGGATGCGGGCGCGCAGGGCCGCGAGCCGGTCGTCCATACCGTCTCCGACGGAGGTTGTTCTTGTTTTGTTCTAGATCGGGCGACGCCGTTCGGCAAGCCCGAACGGCCTTCAGCGCGCTCCGGGCGGGTGTCCGGCAAGACCGCCGCGAGCCAGCCCCAGCAGGGTCGCGAGGAAGGTTGGCGTCGAGCAGCCGCAAGGCGACACCGAAGGTCAGAACGCCGAGCGGCAGCTCGATCGCGAGCCGGGCGACGGGTGCCGGGCCGGCAGTGCCGACCGGGGGCAAGACCAGGATAACGAGGGCCATGGCGCCACCCGCCGCGAGGCGGGGCAGGAGGCCCCCCTCGAGCACGCGCACGCCGAGCCCGAGGCGAGGCGCCAGAAGGCCGGTGACGAGGCGCAGGCAGCCGGGCTGAACCACGACCCGGCCGAGCAACGGCGGCAGCAGAAGGACGGGAGCCGAGGGGGCGGTGGCAGCGGCTGCCGGCACCAGGGTGAACCCCGTCGCGGCCAGGCCGGTCCTCGGGTGGCCCGCGGCGAGGAGTACTCGGCTCGCGACCGCCGCCAGCCCGAGCACCACGCCCGACGGCGCCAGCACCCGCAGCACCGGGACGGTGCCGTGCCAGCCCGCGCCGAGGAGCGCGAGGACGAGCGGCTCGCCCACCAGTGCCATGCCGAGGAACGACGGGAGGCAGACCATCGCGGCGAGCTCGAGGGAGCGGCGCGCGGCTCGGACTTGCGCGCCGTGCTCGCCCTGCAGACTGGCCAGCGCCTGCGGCGACGGATCGGCGACCGACCCGCCGGTCAGCATCAGGCTTTGCTGGACGAGGTGCTTTCCTACGTCGAAGAAGCCGACGGTCCTGGCCGGCAGGAAGACGCCCGAGGCGAGCGTTGCCGCGGTGGCGCTGGCGTCGGGCAGGGCTTGGCCGGGACCGGTACGCCCAGATCGCGAGCTTCGCTGCAGCCCAAGCGGGTACGTGGTCGAGGGCGGCTCGCGAGGAGTTCGGTGACCAAGCGCGCGAGGGCGTCGAGGATCCGCATGGTGACCAGTGCCCGGGCGCCAGTCCGGCGAACGCGATGCCCGCGGCATAGGAGAACGCCGGGGCAAGGAGCGGGTGCAGGGCGCTGCCGCGATAGGCGAAGCGGTGGTGGAGAAGGCCGATGCTGACGGAGGTGGCGGCGTGAACAAGGCAAGTCGGGGCCGCCGCGCGGAGGATCGGCGCGAGCCGCGGCTCGTCGGCCAAGGCCACGATCGGCATCGCGGCGACCGCCACGACAAGGGTGGCGGCGAGACCGATGCCCGGGTCGGCCCAGAGCGCGGGGTGCAGAGCCGCTCGGTCGGCCGCAGATGCTGGACGATCGACTCCGCGTCTGCGAAGCGGGCGGCGAGAAGCGGCAAGGCCAACGTGACAGTGGCGATCGCCGCCAGGCCGAAATCTTCCGGCCCCGAGCAGACTCGCCACGAGGAGGGCGACAACGAAGGTCAGCGGCTCGCCGCCGACGACCTCGACGACCCGCCAGACGGCGGTGCGCGGGACGACCTCGCTGGCGACGGGCAAGGGCGGATTCCTGCCAGCTGGACCCTCGCGAGGGAGCAGGACGCTCGTCCCGGGCGCCGGCCGGCGGGTCGCGGCGGATCCGGCCCGGCGGTCGCCCGAGCGTCGCTCACGGCCGCGCCGCGGATCCGATCGGAGGTGCCGCCGGCAGCGACCGGGAAGTCGCTGCGCGGGCCAGGGCCTGCCGATAGACCGCGAGCTGCGGTCGCCGATCTCCGCCCAGCTCGGGTGGCGGGCCCGCTGCTCGGCCATGGCACGGGCGAGCGGGACGAGCTGTTCGGGCCGTTCGGCGAGATCGCCGAGGACCCGAGCCAGGGCCGCGACGTCCTCGGGCGGAAAGAGAATACCGCCACGACCACCGCCGAACAGTTCGGCGAAGCTCGGGATGGCACTCGCCACCACCGGCCGCGCCGACGCGATGGCGCCCATCGCCACGGCGCTCGCATCGATCAGTCGGTAGGGAAGCACCAAGGCGTCGGCCTCGTCCACCATCCGGGCGAGCTCGCCGTCCGCGAGCCAGCCAGGGCGCAATTCGACGATCGCGCCGAGCCCTTCCCGAGCGATCAGCTCCCGGAAAGGAGTGAGGTCCATGAACACGCGCCCGGCGATCGTGACCCGAAGCCGAGCGCGTTGCGGCGCCGGCAGTCGGGCCAGGGCCGCGAGCAGCAGATCGATGCCTTTGTAAGGCTTCATGGCACCGACCATCACGAGCTGAATCGGCCGGTCGCGGGTTATGGGCCGTGGCGGTGCCTCGCTGCCGAGGTCGATCAGCCCGTGGGGCACGTGATGAACCCGCTCGGGCGGATGACCGGCGGCGATCATTCGCCCGCGCGCCTCCTCGGTGTGGACGATGAGAGCGTCGACCGAGCCCAGGAAGCGCTCTAGTCCCCAGACCAGGGGGCCACCACGGCTGCCGTTGTAGGGTCGCGAATCGTGCACCGTGAAGACGACCGGCACCCGTCGCGCCAGCGGCTCGACGAAGAGCCTGTCGAGCAGGGGCAGCGGGGACCACTGGATGTGCGGGACGTCGATCCCTTCCCGTTCGAAGACGCCGGCCATCGACGCGAGCTGCGGGCCGTGCTCGAGGCCTTTAACGAGCGATACCAGGCTCTCGGGCAACTTACGGGCGAGACGGCCGTTGGCGAAGCGGTAGAAGTGGCAGATCTTGTCGATCCGCGGGTCCGTCGGCGGCCGGCCTGCCATGCCCCAGAGGCGGACGGTGCACCCGACTTCCGCGAGCCCACGGGCCAAGGCCTCGTTGTGAGGCGGCGTGAAGTCCCCGGGATCGACCAGCGCCACCCGGAGGCCGGCGGGTCCTGCGCCGGTGCTCATCGCATGGCCCCCTTGCCGATAGGACGCGGGCCACGACCGCTCGTCGCAGCGAGAGGTGACGCTCTAATTGGGTCGCAGCGACCGGCGAACGCGTCGTCCGTCTTCTTCGCTGAAGGCCCGCGCACCTGCGCGGTACGAACGAGAGGACGGAGCGCGATCGGCCGCGCTGGTGCCATTGGGTGGCGGTTAGTTATGCGTCGAGCCAGTGGCTTGTATTGGCGTGCGCCGGAGTGTGACGGTGAGCCGGGCCCGTCTGTTAGTAGGCCTCCTCGGTTAGAAGGCTGGCGAGCGGTGTGCGGAACAGGATCTCTATGTCGAGCCAGAAGGACCAGTTGTCGATGTAGCGGAGGTCGGCGCGAACCCGCTCGACGAGCTTTCGCTCAGTGTCTGTGTTTCCGCGCCAACCCTCCACCTGGGCGAGCCCGGTCATTCCCGGCTTGACGCGCAGCCGGCGCGCAATGTCTGGAACAACTTCGGCGTAGGCACGGCCACCGGCCACGGCCTCGAGCGGATGCGGGCGCGGCCCGACGAGCGACATCTCTCCCGTTAGCACGTTCAAGAGTTGGGGCAGCTCGTCGAGGCTGGTCCGACGCAGGAAGGCACCGACGCGGGTCACGCGCGGATCGTTGCGGAGCGTGAGTCGCCGTCCGCCCGGATCGCTGGCATTGTGGCACATCGTGCGGAATTTCCAGATCCGGAACACCCGGCCACCAGGGCCGGCGTCACGCAGCAGCCGTCGTTTCTCTCCGATCTGCCTCGAGCCAGAAGGTGGCCACGACGCCGACGCCAGCGACCACCTCGGCGAGCGATTCGGGCCCCCGGAGGATGCCGACGCCCTGCCGAGCCCGGCTCGAGGCGGAAGCACATGGCCGTCCTCCGCGATCTGCTTCGTGCCTCTCCCGCGACCAAGCAAACCACGGGCGGAAACGGGGCCACACGGTTCGCCCGGCGGCAACGCGTGCTTCGTGGCGGCCACTGGTCCGGATCGGCCGCGATACCCTTCGGTACGCACAACCGCCCTCCGCACGCATCACGGTGGCTGCGGCGCGGCCCGCTCTTCGAAAAGGTCGAGGCCAGGGCTTGCCGACGATTCCGCCGCGCGCGAACCTCCCAGCGGGGCTGGCGGGGACGCGGCCGCGCGCGCATCTTTCGCGGCGCAGCATCGCCCGGAGCGCCGACGTGTCCGACCTCGCCCGACGCATCGCCCAGGGTTCGGGAGCCGAGCCCGCCGATCTCGTGATCCGCGACGTCCGCCTGCTCGATCTCCTCACGGGCGAGTTGCTGCCGGGCGATATCGCGATCTGCGGCGAGCGGATCGTCGGCACGCTCGAGCGCTACGAGGGCGCGCGGGTGATCGAGGGCCGCGGCCGGATCGCCGTGCCCGGCTTCGTCGACACCCATCTCCACGTCGAATCCTCGCTCCTCACCCCGGCCGAGCTCGCCCGCTGCGTGCTGCCGCGGGGTGTGACGACGCTGATCTGCGACCCGCACGAGATCGCCAACGTGCTGGGCGTCGAGGGAATCGCCTGGATGCTCGCCTGGGCCGAGGTCCTGCCGCTCGATCTACGGGTCCAGCTCTCCTCTTGTGTGCCGGCCACGGCCTTCGAGACGGCGGGCGCACGGCTCGAGGCCGCCGACCTCCTGCCCCTGCTCGCCCACCCCAAAGCCCTGGGCCTAGCGGAAGTGATGAACTTCCCGGGCGTGCTCGCCCGCGATCCCGGCCTATTGGCCAAGCTCGAGGCCTTCGCCGGCCGGCCGATCGACGGCCATTGCCCGCTCCTTTCCGGCAAGGCGCTGTGCGGCTACGCGGCCGCCGGCATCCGCAGCGAGCACGAGGCGACCGGTCCCGCCGAAGCGCTCGAGAAGCTCAGGAAGGGCTTCCAGGTTCTGGTTCGCGAGGGCTCGGTCTCCAAAGATCTGCACGCGCTGGCGCCGTTGATCTCGGCCGACACCTCGCCCTTCCTCGCCTTCTGCACCGACGATCGCAATCCGCTCGACGTCGAGGAGGAGGGTCACCTCGACTTCCTGGTCCGCGCGGCGATCCGCGCGGGCGCGCCGGCGCATCACGTCTATCGGGTCGCGAGCTGGTCGGGGGCGCGGGCGTTCGGCCTCGCCGATCGGGGCTTCCTCGCCCCCGGCCGCCGCGCCGACATCGTGCTTTTGGACGATCTCGAGACCTGCGCGGTCTCGCAAGTGATCGTGGGCGGGCGGCTCGCCGAGGAGGCGCTCGCCGGCCTCGGCCCCGGCCCCGCGCCCGTGGGGCGGGCGAGCGTACGGCTGCGCAGGCTCCTGCCGGCCGATTTCCGGATGCCGGCACCGGCCGCGGCGAGCCTGCCGGTGATCGGCGTGATCCCGGGCAAGATCATCACCGAGCGGCTCCTGGCCACCCCGCCGCGTCGCGATGGCGTGCTCCTGGCCGATCCCGAAGCGGACCTCGCGAAAGTCGCCGTGATCGAGCGGCACGGCAAGAACGGCAATATCGGCAAAGGCTTCGTGAAGGGCTTCGGGCTGCGGGAAGGGGCGATCGCGAGCTCGGTCGGCCACGACAGCCACAACCTCACGGTCGTGGGTGTCGAGGACGCGGCGATGGCGCTGGCCGCCAACCGGGTGGCCGAACTCGGGGGCGGGTTCGTGGTCGCCACGGCCGAGCGGGTCGTGGCCGAGCTCGCGCTGCCGATCGCGGGGCTCGTGTCCGATCGCACCTTCGCCGAGGTCACGCTCGCCCTGCGGCGGCTGCGGGCCGCCGCCCGCGAGCTCGGCTGCCGGCTGCCCGAGCCCTTCCTCCAGGTCTCGTTCCTGCCCTTGCCCGTGATCCCGCACCTCAAGATCACGGACATGGGCCTGTTCGACGTCGATCGTTTCGAGCTCGTGCGGCTCTGAGGGGCGCGCGCGGCGGCGGGTGCCTCAGCGGAAATAGACCGGATCGCGCAGGTCCGGATAGAGATGGGCGACCCACTCGCCGTAGCCGTTGAAGATCTTCGTCGGGATCTTCTCGCTCTCGCCCAAGGGCTGCTCGGTCTTCTGGCTCCAGCGCGGATGCGGCACGTCCGGGTTGACGTTGGCCCAGAAGCCGTATTCGTGCGGCGCGATCTCCTCCCAAAAGGTCTCGGGCCGGTCTTCGACGAAGCGGAAGGCGACGATCGACTTGATGCTCTTGAACCCGTACTTCCACGGCACCGCGAGCCGGATCGGCGCGCCCATGGAGTTCGGCAGGGGCTTGCCGTAGGCCCCGGTGACCAGGAAGGCGAGCTCGTGGGTGGCCTCGGCCAGGGTGAGCGCCTCGGTGTAGGGCCAGGGATACCAGAAGGCGCGCTGCCCGGGGGCCGTGCGGGCGTCCAGGAAGGTCTGCATCACCAGGTACTTGGCCGAGCCGAGCGGGCGGGCGAGGGCGACCAGGTCGGCGAGCGGGAAGCCGGTCCAGGGGACCACCATCGACCAAGCCTCCACACAGCGCAGCCGATAGATCCGCTCCTCGAGCGCCACCTTGGCCAAGAGATCGTCGATGTCGAGCGTCGTTTCCTTTTCGACGAGGCCCTCGATCCGGATCGTCCAGGGCCGGGTTTTCAAGGCCTCGGCCGCTTTCGCGATCTGCTTGTGCGAGCCGAACTCGTAGAAATTGTTGTAGGTCGTGGCGAGCTTCTCGTCGGTGAGCTTCCTGTCGTCGGCCGTGTAACGCGGGTTGCGCGGGACCGCGGCGTCCGCGAGCCGGACACCCGCACCGGCGAGCGCGGCCAGCGCGCCCAAGAGCGCGCGGCGGCCGAGCACCAGCGGCTCGGGGGTGACGAGCCGCTCGGGTAGTTGCCAGGGCCGATGGCGAAGCGGGCGGGGCATGGCGGCGACCTCGGCTGTCCTCTCTCGCTCCGACGAGATAGGGCGCCGATGCCCGCCCGTCCCGTTCCGGCCGCTCACGTTCCCGGGAGCGCGGCCGCCGGCCGGCGGGACTGGAGGAATGCGACCGCGGCGAGCAGCACCGCACCGGCCGCCGCGGCGATCGGGGCCGGGCTCACGAGGAGCGCCGCGGCGAGGCCCAGAGCGAGCCGCTCGAGGAGCGTGCAGGTTCGCAACAGCCGACCGGCCAAAGCGGCCGCCAGCGCGAGAACCCCCGGCCCGGCCGTGCCGACCGCGAGCAGGACGTCGAGGGGCGCGCCGATCAGGAGGAGCTCCGGGCGATAGACGAAGAGGAACGGGACGAGAAAACCCGCGGCCCCGATCCGTACCGCCTCGAGGCCGGTCGCCCAGAGCTCGCTCTTGGCGAGCCCCGCGGCGGCGTAGACGGCGAGCGCCACGGGCGGGGTGATCGCCGAGAGGATGGCGAAATAGAAGGCGAACATGTGCGCTGCCGGGGTCGCCACCCCGAGCTCGACCAGCGCCGGCACGAGCAGCGCCACCATCACGATGTAGGCCGGGGTGGTCGGCATCCCCCCATGCCCAGGACGATGCCCGCCACCATCGTGATCACGAGTGCGAGGACGAGACTGTTCTGCGCGAGTGTCACGAGCCGAGCGGTGAGCGTCATGCCGAGACCGGTGAGCGCGATCGTGCCGATCACGATCCCGGCGCAGGCGCAGGCGAGCGCGACCGGAACGGTGTTGCGGGCGCCGTCCTCCAGAGCGTCGAGAAGCACGCGCCAGTGCAGACCTTCGCGCGTGCCGCGCCGCAGGAGCGCCACGGGGAAACAGGCCAAGAGCCCGACGAGCGCCGCCCGGGGCGCGCTGTAACCGGCGAGCAGGGTGGCGAGCAGGAGGCCGATGGGCACGAACAGATGACCGCGCTCGCGCATCACCGTGCCGAGTTTCGGCACCTCGGCCTCGGCGAGGCTTGCGAGGCCGGCCCGCTTGGCCTCGAGATGCACCGTGGCGAACGCCGCGAGGTAGAAGAGGAGTGCAGGTACGAGCGCCCAGATCGTGACCTGGAGGTAGGAGACGCCCACGAACTCGGCCACCTCGAAGGCCGCGGCCCCCATCACCGGTGGCATGATCTGGCCGCCTGTGGAGGCCACCGCCTCGACCGCCGCGGCGAAGGCCGGCCGAAAGCCGGTCCGCTTCATGAGCGGGATCGTGATCTGGCCGGTGACCATGACGTTGGCCACGGCACTGCCCGAAACCGTGCCGAACAGGGAGGAGGAGAGCACCGCGACCTTGCCCGGCCCGCCGGCACTGCGGCCGGTGGCGGCGATCGCGAAATCCGTGAACAGGCGGCCGGTGCCAGAGCGCTCCATGAAGCTGCCGAACACCACGAAGACCACGACGTAGGCGGCCGAGACGCCAAGCACCGAGCCGAAGACGCCCTCGGTGGTGAGGTAGAGCTGATCGAGCAGCGTCGCGGGCTCGATCGTCGTGAAGGCGAGCGCGTAGACGAGAAAGGCCGCGGCGGTGGCCGGCAGCGCCCAGCCCAGCAGGCGTCGGGTCGCCTCGAGCACGAGCAGGACGCCGAGCGCGGCCATCGCCAGACCGAGCCGGCCGGGCTCGTCGATATACGGGATGCGATTGGCGAGCTGCTCGTAGGTCCAGACCGGGTAGAGGGTGACCACGGCGCCGAGCAGGAGGAGGAGAAGATCCTCGAGCCCCGGCCGGCCGCGCCCGGGACGGGCCGGCACCAGCAGAAAGGCGAGAAGGAGGGCGAAGAGGAGGTGCAGGGCGCGGAAGATCATCGCCACCGGGGGGCCCATCGCGGCCACCCAGAGGTGCCAGAGCGCCATGGCGACAGCGATCGCCCGGACCGCCCGGCGGGCGGGACCGGGCCCGCTCGCACGCTCCTCGCTCATCGACCGGTCGGTGCCGGGAGCCCGCGCGAGCCCCGCCGCCCCTCAGAGCACGCCCTGCGCCCGGTAGAAGGCGACCGCCCCAGGATGGAAGGGCACGCCGATGTCCTGCGCCATCGCCTCGGGCGCGAGACCCTGGATCGCCTCGTTGGCCGCCACGAGGTCGCCGAGATTGGCGACCAGGGCCTCCAGCAACGTCGTCACCTGCGCCTCGGGCAGCTTGCAGGAGACGAAGAGGTGGGTGGCGTAGCCGACCGCCTGCACCTCCTTGCTCTGCTCGGGGTACGTGCCGGCCGGGATCGGCACCGCGGCGTGGCCGGGCTTGATCTTGCGCAGGGCGGCGATCTCGTCGTCGTCGAGCGGGAGGAGCTCGATGTCGCGTGCGGAGGCGAGGTCCATGACGGCACCCGAAGGGATCGTCGTGCCGAGGGTGAAGGCCTGGACGTGCCCGTCCTTCATGAGCGAGACGGCGTCGTTGTAGGAGGCCATGAAGTTGACCTTGAGGTCGTTGTAGGAGAGGCCGAAAACCTGGAGTACGTGCTGGGTGACGATCTCCGCCGTGTCGCCGCGGGTCTGTACTGCGAGGCTCTTGCCCTCCAGGTTGGAGACCGACTTGATCCCGGCGTCGGCCAGCACGACGATCTGGAAATATTGTGGGTAGAGGTCACGAGGTTGCGCAAGTGCTCGGTCTTCTTCGGGAAGGGTGCCGCCCTGTTGTGGCGGTCGACCGTCGAGACGGTGTTGCCGAAGCCCATCTCGGCCTCGCCCTCGTCGACCCCGCGGACGTTGGCGATGCCGGCACCGGGCAGCGTCTGCACGCTGACGCCCGGCAGAGCCCGCTCCCAGATGCCCTCGAGGGCCCCGCCGAGCGGCACCCAGACGCCGCCCTGGGGTCCGGTCACGAGACGCAGCGTCTCCGCCGACGCCGCTCCCGCCACCATCAGCAAGGCCCCGGCCGCCGCCGTCGTCGGCCATGCGCGCATCGCTTGCCTCCCCGTTCGCTCGGCTCGGCGGCCCTCCTAGCCGGCCCCGAACCTTCCTGCGAAGAGCGAGACGGGGGCGGCTCCGGGCTGCCCACGCCCGGCGCGGCATCACCCTCGCGAAGCGCTGCCCGCGCCGGCAGCCCGGGCGACCTCGAACGGTCTTCTGATCGAAGCGACGCTCGACGGCCGTCGTTGTTCGCGAGGCGAGACACGGGGGCAGGGTCGCCTGCGCAGGACGACGATCGCGCGGGCCCGCCATGTCGGCTCGCTCGCGGGCTTCGCCCGAGCGGCCGGAGCAGCCGAGCGATCGACCGCGGCGATCGGTTTCCCCGCCGACCTCACCCGTGGGCGCTTTTGGCCTTCTCCGAGATCCAGTCCATGAGCGCCAGGAGCACGCCCGAGATCACGAAGGCCATATGGACCACCACGAGCCAGAAGATGTCGTCCTTGCTCACCGCGGAGACGTTCATGAACGCCTTCAAGAGATGGATCGCCGAGATCGCGACGATCGAGGCGACGAGCTTGAGCTTGAGGCCAGAGAAGTCGAGCGTACCCATCCATTCCGGGCGATCGGTGTGGTCGGCGGTCTCGATCTTCGAGACGAAGTTCTCGTAGCCCGAGAAGATCACCATCAGCACGAGCGAGCCGGCGAGCGTCAGGTCGACGAGTGCCAGCACCGCCAGCACGAGATCGCTCTCCTTCATCGAGAGCACGCCCGGGATGTAGTGCAGCAGCTCCTGCACGAACTTCACGAGCAACATCGCAAGCGCGATCACGAGCCCGACGTAGAAGGGCGCCATGAGCCATCGGCTCGCGAAAATCAGCCGCTCGAGCGAGCGCTCCATGGTGCGGTGCTCCATTCGTGACGACAACGAGGGGACCGGTCGGCGAAAGCCGGCGGCGACGGCGACGCTCTAACCCGACGGGCGCCGCATCTCCACCCTCCGCGCGGCCGAGGCCGGCGTGCGCCGGCCACTCCTCGCCGGGCCCTCCGGCCGCGGGTGCGCGCGAGGGCACCCTCGACAGCCGGGCGCCTCCGCGCCAGAAGCGGCCGGCAGCGATCGCCGCGCGACGAAGGAGCCGAGCATGGCGGAGCGTTTCGAGGCCCTCGTGCTGCACCAGGAGGACGGCCGCACCGTGCCGCGCCTCGAGAGCCTGTCGACCGATGCCCTGCCCGAGGGCGAGGTCCTGCTCGAGGTGCTCTGCTCGACCCTCAACTACAAGGATGCGCTCGCGATCACCGGTGCCGGCAAGATCGTCCGCTCCTTCCCGTTCGTGCCGGGGATCGACCTCGTGGGCCGGGTCGTCGCGTCGAGCGACCCGGCCTGGCGGCCGGGCGAGCTCGTGCTGGTCACGGGCTGGGGCATGGGCGAGCGACACTGGGGTGGGCTGGCGCAGAAGGCGCGGCTGCCGGCGGCCTGGCTGCAGCGGCTGCCGGAAGCGATGACCCCGCGCCGAGCGATGGCGATCGGCACCGCCGGGTTCACCGCGATGCTCTGCGTGATGGCCCTCGAACGCGAGGGCGTGCGGCCGGGCGACGGCGAGGTGCTGGTCACCGGTGCCGCGGGCGGCGTCGGGTCGATCGCCGTGATGCTGCTCGCGCGCGCCGGCTATCGGGTGGTGGCCTCGACCGGCAAGGCCGAGTCGGGGCCGCTCTTGCGAGAGCTCGGCGCGGAGCAGATCGTCGATCGCAAGAGCGTGGCCGAGCCCGGCGCCGGCCCCCTCGCCTCGGCGCGCTGGGCCGGGGCGGTCGATACGGTGGGCGGCCCGGTCCTGAGCGGGTTGCTCAAGGCGATGCGCTACCGCGGAACGGTCGCGGCCTGCGGCAACGCCGGCGGGGTCGAGCTGCACACCACCGTCTTCCCCTTCATCCTGCGCGGGGTCCGTCTGATCGGGATCGATTCGGCGCTGGCGCCGATGGCCGAGCGCGAAGCGGCCTGGGCTCGTCTCGCCCGTGATCTCGATCCGGACAAGCTCGACAGGCTCACGAGCGTGATCGGCCTCGAGGAGGTCGCAGCGATCGCCCCGCGTTTCCTCGAGGGGAAGGTCGCGGGCCGGATCGTGGTGCGGATCGATCCGAACGCGTGACGGTTCGGTGACGCCGGGCGGTGCCGCCGCGGCCCTCGCTCGATCGACGGTTGCAGCCGGAGCGGGGGCTGCTATAGAGCAGGCCGCGCGACGGTGCCGGGTTGCCGCCGCGCCTTCGTCGTTGCCCGCAGCGACCTTTCGGCCGGTCGAACCGCGCCGGGAAACGGCGCCGAATCGGGCATGGGGCGGCGCTCGTGGCCGGGACCCGCGGCCGCGGCTTGTCGGAACGGCGGATGGCCAGCATCGACATCGACATCGGCTACGTCGAGAAGCTCGCCGAGCTCCTGCAGCGCACCGGTCTCACCGAGATCGAGATCGGCCAGGGCGATGCGCGCATCCGGGTGGCCCGCCAGATCCAGCAGACCGTCGAGGTGCAGACGGTGACGGCGGCGGCGCCCTCGGCGGCGGCAAGCGCGAATGCGCCCCTCGCCCTGGAGCCCGCCCCGAGCGAGCTCAACCATCCGGGGCTCCTCACCTCGCCCATGGTCGGCACGGCCTATCTCGCACCCGAGCCCGGAGCCGCCCCGTTCGTGACCGTCGGCCAGGAGGTGCGCGAGGGAGCGACCGTGCTCATCATCGAGGCCATGAAGGTCATGAACTCGATCCGGGCGCCGCGCAGCGGCCGGATCACCCGCATCTTCGTCGAGAACGCGCAGCCCGTGGAGTTCGGCGAACCCCTCATGATCATCGAGTGAGCCCTTGTTCCGCAAGGTCCTGATCGCCAATCGAGGCGAGATCGCGCTGCGCATCTTGCGCGCCTGCCGCGAGCTCGGGATCGCCTCCGTCGCCGTCCATTCGACGGCCGACGCGACGGCGATGCACGTCCGGCTCGCCGACGAGAGCGTGTGCATCGGCCCGCCGCCGGCTTCGGAATCCTACCTCAACCCGCTCGCGATCCTGGCCGCGGCCGAGATCACCGGTGCCGATGCGATCCATCCGGGCTACGGCTTTCTCTCCGAGAACGCCGACTTCGCCCAGATGGTGATCGAGCACGGCTTCACCTTCATCGGCCCGTCGCCCGAGCATCTGCGGCTCATGGGCGACAAGATCCTGGCCAAGAAGACCGCGGCCGAGCTCGGGCTGCCCGTGGTTCCCGGCACCGAGGAGGCGATCGCGAGCGAAGCCGAAGCGCTCGCCGCGGCCGAACGGATCGGCTTTCCGCTGCTGATCAAGGCGGCGGCGGGCGGCGGCGGGCGCGGCATGACCGTGGTGCAGAACCGCTCGCAGCTCGAGGAGGCGCTCCGGCTCGCCCGGCGCGAAGCCAAGCTCGGCTTCGGCGACGATCGCGTCTATCTCGAGCGCTACCTCGACCGGCCGCGCCACATCGAGGTCCAGGTCCTGGGCGACCAGCACGGCAATCTCGTGCATCTGGGCGAGCGCGATTGCACCCTCCAGCGCCGCCACCAGAAGGTGGTCGAGGAGGCTCCCTCGCCGGTTCTCGGCGGCCGCGAACGCGCCGAGATCGGCGAACGGGTGGCCCGCGCCCTGCAGCGGCTCGGCTACGCCAACGCCGGCACGGTCGAGTTCCTCTGGCAGGACGGTCGCTTCTACTTCATCGAGATGAACACCCGGCTGCAGGTCGAACATCCGGTGACCGAGCTCGTCACCGGGGTGGACATCGTCCGCGAGCAGATCCGGATCGCAGCCGGCGAGCGGCTCGGCCTGCGTCAGGAGCAGATCCGCATCCAGGGCCACGCGATCGAGGTCCGGGTGACGGCCGAGGACCCGAAGACCCTCGTGCCGGCGCCGGGGCGGGTGCGGGCCTATCACCCGCCGGGCGGGCCGGGCGTGCGGGTCGATTCCGCGCTCTACGCCGGTTACACGGTGCCGCCGCA
Organism: Geminicoccaceae bacterium; assembly: GCA_025054575.1. GTDB lineage: Bacteria > Pseudomonadota > Alphaproteobacteria > Geminicoccales > Geminicoccaceae > JANXAZ01. The sequence goes on from JANWZN010000011.1 coordinate 30,745, forward strand.
CTACGACAGCCTGATCGCCAAGCTGATCGTCCACGACGTCGACCGGCCGACCGCGATCCGCCGGCTCGAGCGCGCGCTCGCCGAGTACGTGATCGACGGCATGGCGACCAACCTGCCGCTCCTGCGGGCGCTGTTCGCCACCGACGAGGTGCGCGAGGGGCGCTACGATACCCGCTGGCTCGGCCAGTTCCTCCAGGGCTGGCGCGGCTGAGGGGCGGCGCGGGCGCGACCGGCTTGGTGCTGCTCACCCCGCACCGGTTGCTCCGCTGCTACGCGACCGGGCGCTTTCCGATGGCCGACGGCCGGCACGACCCGGTCGTCTACCTGGTCGACCCGGAGCGACGCGGCATCCTGCCGCTCGACGGCTTGCACGTCCCGCGCTCGCTCAAGAAGGTGATCCGGCGCGGTGGCTTCGAGATCAGAATCGACGCGGACGTCCCGGCGGTGATCGAGGCCTGCGCCGAAGCGACCCCCGAGCGGCCCTCGACCTGGCTCAACGACGAGCTGATCGCGCTCTATGCCGAGCTCGCGGCGATGGGCCATGTCCACAGTGTCGAGACCTGGCGGGACGGGCGACGGGTGGGCGGGCTCTACGGCGTCGTCCTGGGCTCGGCCTTCTTCGGCGAGTCGATGTTCTCGCGCGTGCCCGATGCCTCCAAGGTCGCTCTCGTCGAGCTCGTGGCGCGCCTGCGCGCGGGCGGCTTCACGCTCCTCGACACCCAGTTCGTGACCGATCACCTGCGCCGGTTCGGCGCGATCGAGATCCCCCGTGCTGCCTATCTCTTGCGGCTCAAAGCAGCACTCGCCCGGCCGGCGGTCTTCCCGCGCGAGCCGGGCTGCTACGCTCAGCGGCTCGTGGCGGAGGACGGCGCGGCGAGCGGCTCGCGACAATCCAAGAGCCAGACGTCGTAGACCGGATGCTCGAGGGCGGAGAGACCCGGGCTCGAGGCGAACATCCAGCCCTGGAACCGCACCACCTCGCCTCGCTGCGGCCCGTCCTGCTCGCGGATCTCGAGAAAAGCGGCGCGCTCGGGCGGTTCGATCGGCGGGGCGACGAGGCAGGCGCGCGGGGTGACCCTGAGCGTGCCGAACCGCGTCGCGGTATCGATCGGCGCCTCGATCGTGCCGACCCGTGCCGTCACCTTGTCCAGGGTGCGCAACACGGCGATCCGATGCGGCTCGCTCGGCCGGCTCCACGCGGTCGCGGCCGGAAGCAGGAGGAGCGCCAGCAGGATCGATAGGCCCGCTGGCTTTCTCATTCGGCCTTCTCCCCGGCGCGGCCGGCCGGCGCGCCGCCGCCTGCAGCCTGGCCGCTGAAAACGTAGCGGCCGATCAGGTCTTCGAGATTGACCGAGGATTGGGTGAAGGTGAGCTCCTCGCCAGGCTTGAGCATCCGATCCTCGCCGCCCGGCACGATCGAGAGATACTTGCCGCCCAGGAGCGAGGAGCTCGCCACCGCGGCCGTGCTGTCGGCCGGCAGCTCGATCCCCTTTTTGACCGAGAAGCGCACCAGGGCGCGGAAGGTCTCGGGGTCGATGTCCTGCGCCAACACCCGGCCGACCTTGATGCCGGCGATCTTGACGTCCGCGCCGACCTCGAGCCCGTCGACCCGCTCGAAGCGCGCCACGAGCGTGTAGCCGCCCGGATCACCAGCGCTGCTCTGGCCGTAGGCCCAGCCGAAAAAGCCGATCGCGGCTGCGAGGACGACGGCACCGAGGATCGTCTCGACGAGATTGTGCTGCATGCCTCCTCGCTCGTTCGCGGCTCAAGCGCGAGCGATCTCCTCCTCGCGGTCCTGCTCGTCGAGGCCGAGCAGGGCGCGGGCGAAGGCGCGGGCCTCGAACGGCCGCAGGTCCTCGATCCCCTCGCCTACGCCCACGGCGTGAATCGGCAGGCCGAAGCGCTCGGCCAGCGCCACCACCACCCCGCCTTTGGCCGTCCCGTCGAGCTTGGTGACGATCAGGCCCGAGACGTCGACCATGCTCTTGAAGGTCTCGACCTGATTGTGTGCGTTCTGACCCGTGGTCGCATCGAGCACGAGGATCGTATCGTGCGGGGCGTCCGGATCGAGCTTCTTGAGCACGCGCACGATCTTCTTGAGCTCGTCCATGAGGGCCTGCTTGTTGTGCAGCCGTCCCGCCGTATCGATCAAAAGAAGATCGGCCCCGTCCGCGCGCGCTTTCTCGAGGGCAGTAAACGCGAGGCCGGCCGGGTCGGCCCCTTCCTTGCCGCGGATCACCGGCACGGCATTGCGCTCGCCCCAGATCGCGAGCTGCTCGACCGCGGCGGCGCGGAAGGTGTCGCAGGCCGCGAGCACGACCGACAGGCCCGCGTCTCTGGCCTGTTTGGCGAGCTTGCCGATCGTCGTCGTCTTGCCGGTGCCGTTGACGCCGCAGACCAGCACCACCTGCGGCCGGTAGCGCACCCGGTGCGGGATCGGCTGGGCCAGGGGCTCGAGGATCAGGGCGATCCGCTCGGCCAGGAAGGCGCGCACCTCCTCCTCGCTCACCTCCTTGCCGAAGCGTTCCTTCTTCAGAGCGGCGATCAGCTTCTGCGCCGTCTCGACGCCGAGATCGGCGGCGATCAGGACCTCTTCGAGCTCGTCGAGCGTCTCCTGGTCGAGCCGGCGGCGACGCACGACGGCCTTGAGCCGCTCCTTGATCGCGGTCGAGGAGCGCTTGAGCCCGGCGCGCAGCCGGCCGAGCCAGCCGATCTTCTGCTCGCTCATGCGGCGCGCTTTCCAACACCCGCCGGCCGCACCAATCGCACGAGGAGAGCACCGTCTCGAGCGTCTTCGACCTCGAACTCGGCGAGCGTTCCGGCCGGCACGGGCTCGCCCGCCAGCCGGAAGGGCGCGTACTGGTCGGTGTGGCCACGGCCGCCCTGCTCGACGAGCCCGTGCACCCGGGTCCCGATCTGGGCGGCGAGGAAGGCCGAAAGCCGCCGGGCCCCGGCCTCCCTGAGCCGCGCCGCCCGCTCCTTGCGCACCGCCGCGGGGACTTGCGGCATGCGCGCAGCCGGCGTGCCCGGCCGTGCGGAATAAGGGAAGACGTGGAGGAAGGTCAGCCCGGCCTCCTCGACGAGCTCGAGCGTGCGCTCGAACATCGACTCGTCCTCGGTCGGAAAGCCGGCGATGAGATCGGCGCCGAAGACGAGCTCGGGCCGCATCGCGCGCAACCGTTCGGCCAGTCGGATCACGGTCGCCCGATCGTGGCGCCGCTTCATCCGCTTCAAGATCAGATCGTCGCCCGCCTGCACCGAGAGGTGGAGATGCGGCATCAGCCGCGGCTCGGAGCCGAGGCGCTCCTCGAGCTCGGGGTCGAGCTCGGCCGGATCGAGCGAGGAGAGCCGCAGCCGGCCGAGCTCCGGCAGCTCGTCCAGAAGCGCCCCCACGAGCCGCCCGAGCCGTGGCGCGCCGTCGAGATCGTGGCCCCAGGAGGTGAGATCGACCCCGGTCAAGACGATCTCGCGGAAGCCCGCGTCGAGCAGCCGGCGGGCGCGCGCGACCACCTCGGCCACGGGAACCGAGCGCGAGGGACCGCGTGCGAAGGGGATGATGCAGAAGGTGCAGCGATGATCGCAGCCCTGCTGGACCTCGAGAAAGGCGCGGGTGCGCCCGTCGAAGCCGTCGAGGAGATGCCCCGCGGTCTCCTTGACCGCCATGATGTCGCCGACCTCGACCCGCTTCGCACCGGCCGGCAGCCGCGCGAGGGCCCGCCAGACCGCGGGATCGAGCTTTTCGGCGTTGCCGAGCACGTGGTCGACCTCGTCCATCGCCCGATAGCGCTCGGCCGCGAGCTGGGCGCTGCAGCCGGTGACCACGATCCGGGCGTTCGGGTTGGCCCGCTTGGCGCGACGGATCGCCTGGCGGGCCTGGCGCTCGGCCTCCGCGGTGACGGCGCAGGTGTGGACGACGACCACGTCCTCGAGCCCCGCGGCCCGTGCGTGCCGGCGCATCACCTCGGATTCGAAGGCGTTGAGCCGGCAGCCCAGGGTCAGGATCTCGGGCCCGCTCAAGGGGTCCGGCCCTCGAGCAGCTCGGCCGCGATGCGGCCTTCGAAGACGACCGCGACGGGGCCGGTCATCGAGACCGGTCCCTTGCCGTCCCAGGCGATCTCGAGCGGTCCACCGTCGAGGATCAGGCTCGCGACCTCGCCCACGAGCCCGCGCCGGCGCGCCGCCACCATGGCGGCACAGGCGCCGGTGCCGCAGGCCGGGGTGAGGCCGGCGCCGCGCTCGAACACCTTGAGGCGGATGGTCGAGGGGCCGATCCGCATGGCGAAGCCGATATTGGCGCGCTCGGGAAAGATCGGGTGGCGTTCGAGCTCGGCCCCGAGCCGCTCGCCGTCGCGCGCGGCGAGATCGTCGCCGAAGACGGTCGCATGCGGGTTGCCCATGCTCGTGGCGGTGGGCCGCGGCAGCCCCGCGTGGTCGAGCGGCACCTCGAGGGTATCGCAGGCGACGGCCAGGGGAATGTCGCGCCAGTCGGTGCGCGGCACGCCCATCTCGACCGTGACGAGCCCGTCCCGCCGGCGCCGGGCGCGCAACAGCCCGCCCTTGGTCTCGAGCCGGAGCTCGTCGCGATCGCCTTCCATCATCAAGAGCCGGCTCACGCAGCGGGTGCCGTTGCCGCACGCCCCCGCCTCGCTGCCGTCGGCATTGAAGAACAAGAGCCGCGCGTCGGCGATCTCCGAGGGTGCAATCGCCACGAGCTGATCGAAGCCCACGCCGCGCCGGCGGTCGGCGAGCCGCTGGATCGCCTCGGGCGAGAGGTCGAGCGTCTCCTCGCGGGCGTCGATCACGACGAAGTCGTTGCCGAGCCCGTGCATCTTGGTGAAGGGGAGCGAGCGCGCCATGCGCCGCAGATAGGCGCCGCACCCGCCGCGCGCAACCGCGGCCGTGGCCGACGCTTTCGGCTCGTCCTTGACTCCACCCGGCCCGCGGCGCATGTGTCGTGGGCTCGCGGGCACCTCGCCCGCGCGCGCAAGCGGTAGCGAAATCGGGCGCGCGGTGCCGCCTCCGAGGGAGGTCGGCACGCGCGCTTTCGGGCGTAGGGATGTTCGAGAACCTCACCGGCCGCCTCGGTCGGGTGTTCGACCGGCTCAAAGGGCGCGGCGTCCTCTCCGAGAAGGACGTCGAGGAGGCGTTGCGCGAGATCCGCGTGGCGCTGCTCGAGGCCGACGTCGCCCTGCCGGTGGTCAAGGAGTTCGTGGCCGGGGTTCGCGAAAAGGCGGTGGGCCAGGAGGTCCTGCGCTCGATCACGCCCGGCCAGATGGTCGTCAAGATCGTCCACGACCGGCTCGTCGAGCTCTTGGGCGGTGCCGGCACGGGCGAGCTCGTGCTCGCGGGCTCGCCCCCCTTCGTGATCTTGATGGCCGGGCTGCAGGGCTCGGGCAAAACGACGACTGCGGCCAAGCTCGCCCGCCGGCTCAAGCTCAAAGAGAAGAAGAAGGTGCTCTTGGCCTCGCTCGACGTCCAGCGCCCGGCGGCCCAGCACCAGCTCGAGGTCCTGGCACGCCAGGTCGAGGTCGCCTCGCTGCCGATCGTCCCGGGCCAGCCGCCCCTCGAGATCGCCCGCCGCGCGCTCGAGACGGCCCGCCGCGAGGGCTACGACGTCTTGATCCTGGATACGGCCGGGCGCCTGTCGATCGACGAAGCGCTCATGGAGGAGCTCGTCCGGATCCGCGATCTCGTGCGGCCGCACGAGACCCTGCTCGTGGCCGACGCGCTCACCGGCCAGGACGCAGTCAACACCGCACGCATTTTCCACGAGCGGGTCGGCATCACCGGGATCGTTCTCACCCGGATGGACGGCGACGCGCGCGGCGGTGCCGCCTTGTCGATGCGACAGGTCACGGGTCGACCGATCCGGTTCGTGGGCACGGGCGAGAAGCTCGACGCGCTCGAGCCGTTCCATCCCGAACGGGTGGCGGCCCGCATCCTCGACATGGGCGACGTGGTGAGCCTGGTCGAGAAGGCGGCCGAGACGCTCGACAAGGAGCAGGCCGAGAAGCTCGCCAAGAAGATGGTCAAGGGCGAGTTCGACCTCGAGGATCTCAAGAGCCAGCTCCAGCAGCTGCGCAAGATGGGCGGGATGGGCGGTATCCTCGGCAAGCTGCCCGGCATCCAGAAGGTCAAGAAGCAGCTCGAAGAGGCCAAGCTCGACGACCGGCTCTTGATCCGCCAGATGGCGATCATCGATTCGATGACGCCCGCCGAGCGTCGCAACCCCGACATCATCAACGGCTCGCGCCGGCGGCGGATCGCCAAGGGCTCGGGCACCGAGGTCAGCGAGGTCAATCGCCTGCTCAAGCAGCACCGGCAGATGCGCGACATGATGCGGCAGATGCGCAAGGGCGGGGGCCTGCAGCGCCTGTTGGGCGGCCGCTTGCCACCCGGCCTGCCGCCGGGCCTGATGCCGCGCTGACGTCGCGCACCGCTCGGATCACCCGTTCCGGATCGCAACCGACCAGGCAACAGCACAGAGGACCCAGATGGCCGTTCGTATCCGCCTCGCCCGCGGGGGTGCCAAGAAGCGCCCCTTCTACCGGATCGTCGCCGCCGATGCGCGCGCTCGTCGCGACGGCCGCTTCATCGAGCGGCTCGGCAGCTACGCGCCGCTGCTGCCCGACGGGCACCCGCAGCGGATCGTGCTCGACGAGGAGCGGATCCGCTATTGGCTGAGCCAGGGTGCGCAGCCCAGCGATCGGGTCCACCGCTTCCTGTTCAAGGCCGGCATCGTGAGCGAGGCGCCGCGTCTGCGCGGCACCGGCAAGAAGGCGCAAGAGCTCGCCAAGAAGCGTGCCGAGGCCGAGGCCAAGAGCTGAGGCCGGGATCCGATCGATGCGCCGGCGCCCGCGGCTCGTTCGTCTGGCGGTCGTGACCGCACCGCACGGGGTGCGCGGCGCCTTCCGTTTGCGCTGCTTCACCGAGCGCCCGGAGAACGTCGCCGCCTACGGACCGGTCTGCGACGAGGCGGGCCGCGAGCTGTTCGCGCTCGAGGTGCTCCACCGGGTGCCGGGCGGCGTCGTCGTCCGCGCCCCCGGGATCGGCGATCGCGACGCGGCCGAGCGGCTGCGCGGCAAGGCGCTGTTCGTCCCCCGCGCGCGCCTGCCGGCGCCTGGCCCCGACGAGTTCTACCACGAGGACCTTTTGGGCCTCGAGGCGGTCGAGCCTTGCGGTCGGCGGCTCGGCCGGGTGGTCGCCGTCTACGATCACGGCGCGGGCGATGTGCTCGAGATCGAAACGGAACGCGGCGAGCGCGTCGATCTGCCGTTCACCCGCGCGGTCGTGCCGGAGGTCGACCTCGAGGGCGGCCGGCTCGTGATCGTGCGTCCGGCCGAGATCGAGGCCGGGCCGTCCGGCGAGCCCGCCGCGGAGCGCGCGGCATGAGCGGCGCGCCCTGGACCGCCACGGTGTTGACGATCTTCCCGGAGATGTTTCCGGGACCGCTCGGCCATTCGCTCGCCGGCAAGGCGCTCGCGCGCGGGCTCTGGCGGCTCGACCCGGTCGACTTGCGCGATTTCGCGACCGACCGCCACCGCACGGTCGACGATGCGCCCTTCGGCGGCGGTGCCGGCATGGTCATGCGCGCGGACGTGATCGCCCGCGCGGTCGACAGCGTGCAAGCGCGCGGCGCGCCCGGACCGCTCGTCTATCTCTCGCCACGCGGTACGCGCCTCGATCAACGCATCGTCCGCGAGCTCGCGGCCGGTCCGGGTATCGTTCTCCTGTGCGGTCGCTTCGAGGGGGTCGACGAGCGCGTGCTCGAGGCGCGGCCGTTCCGCGAGCTCTCGATCGGCGACTTCGTCCTCTCGGGCGGCGAGCTCGCGGCCATGGTCGTGATCGACGCCTGTGTCCGGCTTTTGCCGGGCGTGGTCGGCGACGCCGCCTCGCTCGAGGAGGAGAGCTTCGCCGACGGCCTGCTCGAATATCCGCACTATACCCGACCGGCCGAATGGGAAGGCCGCAAGGTGCCGGAGATCCTGCTGTCCGGCCACCACGAGCGGATCCGCGCCTGGCGCCGGCAAAAAGCGCTCGAGATCACCCGGGCGCGGCGACCCGACCTCTTGACGGAAGCCGCCGAGCTCGCATGCTCCGCCGCCCGCGACCGCGCGGCGCCGCCCCTGCCCCGGACCGCCGAGGAAGCCTGAGCGAGGAACCACCATGAATCCGATCCAGGAGCTCGAGCGCGAGCAGATCGCGCGGCTCACCGCCGAGCGGCCGATCCCCGAGTTCGGACCCGGCGATACCGTCCGTGTCAACGTCAAGGTGATCGAGGGCAATCGCGAGCGCGTCCAGGCGTTCGAAGGCGTCGTGATCGCCAAGAAGAACCGCGGTATCAACTCCTCCTTCACCGTTCGCAAGATCTCCTACGGCGAAGGGGTCGAGCGCATCTTCCCGCTGTTCAGCCCGCGGATCGAGAGCATCGAGGTCGTCCGCAAGGGCAAGGTGCGGCGTGCCAAGCTCTATTACCTGCGCGGCCGCACGGGCAAGGCGGCGCGGATCGCCGAGCGGCGGACCGAGCCCAAGGCCGCCGGTGCCGGGGCGAGCGAGCCCGCAGCCGAGGCCTGATCCCGTTCCGGACGGACGCGCGCGAGGAGGAACGCCCGTGGGCCGCACGCTCTTCGAGAAGATCTGGGACAGCCACGTCGTCGACCAGCAGCCCGACGGCACCTGCCTCCTCTACATCGACCGTCACCTCGTCCACGAGGTGACGAGCCCGCAGGCCTTCGAGGGGCTCCGCGTCACGGGCCGCAAGGTGCGCCGTCCCGACCTCACCCTGGCCGTGCCCGACCACAACGTGCCGACCACCGACCGCCGGCTCGGGATCGCCGATCCGGTCTCGCGGCTCCAGGTCGAGACGCTCGAGCAGAACTGCCGCGAGTTCGGCATCCGCCTGTTCGGGATGAACGACATCCGCCAGGGGATCGTGCACGTCATCGGGCCCGAGCAGGGCTTCACCTTGCCCGGGACGACGATCGTCTGCGGCG
>JANWZN010000120.1 GCA_025054575.1 Geminicoccaceae bacterium
AGGGCACCACGACCGTGCTCGAGGACGCGGTCTACAGCCCCTGCCCCTTGTGCGCCGACGGCAAGAGCCCGCCCCTGTGGCAGATCCGCGCCCGCAAGGTGAGCCACGACCGCCGCACCCGCGACGTCACCTACGAGGACGCCCGCTTCGAAGTGGCGGGCGTGCCGGTCTTCTGGACGCCCTGGTTCCGCCATCCGGATCCCACGGTCGAGCGCCGCTCGGGCTTTCTCGTCCCGAGCGCGGGCTCGAGCAGTTCGCTCGGCCTCACCCTCGAGGTGCCCTATCACTGGGTCTTGGGGCCGAACCGGGACTTCACCTTCTCGCCCGTCTTCACGAGCGAGCAGGGCGTCGTCCTCGCGGGCGAGTATCGCGAATTGCGCGAGCTCGGCGAGACGCGCCTGGCCGGCAGCTTCACCTACGCCGATGCCTATGCGCGGCAGGGGCGCGAGCCCGAGGGCAAGGAGCTGCGCGGCCATCTCGACGGGCGCGGCCGCTATCGCCTCGGGGCCTTTTGGGACGCCGGCTTCGATCTGGCGCTCTCCTCCGACAACACCTATCGCAAGCGCTACGGCTACGGCGCCGACGACGTGCTCGAGAACCGCGCCTATGTGCAGAAGGTGGTCGGGCGCGATTACCTGGCGCTCCAGGCCTTGGCCTTTCAGGGCCTGCGCGAGGACGACCGCCAGGGCACCTTCCCGATCGTCCTGCCCCTGGCCGAAGCGCGGCTCGTGAGCTCGCCGCTCGCAAAGGGCGGCATGCTCACGCTCGATTCGAGCCTCGTCGCCCTGACCCGGCCGAGCGGGCTCGACACCCGCCGCTTCTCGACCACGCTCGGCTTCGAGCTGCCCGGGATCGGCGCCATCGGCGACGTCCGCCGGCTGCGGCTCGATCTGCGCAGCGACGCCTATCTCTACAACGGCGATCCCGTCACCTTCGCGAGCACAGGCGGCACCGAGGTCCGGGGTCGCGTGCTGCCGCGCCTGTTGCTCGACTGGAGCTGGCCGCTGCTCGGCACCACCGGCAGCTGGACGCACGTCCTCGAGCCGACGCTCGCCTTCAAGGCGAGCCCGAACCGCGGCCCCGACCGGCGGATCCCGAACGAGGACAGCCAGGTCTTCGAGTTCGACGAGACCAACCTGTTCGAGCCGTCGCGCTTTCCCGGCCTCGATCGGATCGACGGCGGCACCCGGCTCGCCTACGGGCTGCGCTTCGATTCGCGCAGCCCCGGCGGGATCGAGCTCGCGGGCGTGGTCGGCCAGAGCTTCCAGGTCCGGCGCAACGAGACCGTCCCGGCCGATTCGGGGGTGCGCAAGAACTTCTCCGATTATGTCGGCCGGATCGACTTGCGGCCGAGCGAGTATCTCGACCTCGCCTATCGCTTCCGCCTCGACCGCGAAGACTACGTGTTCCGCCGCAGCGATTTGTTCGCGAGCTTCGGACCCGACCGGCTGCGCTTCGACGTGGGCTGGCTGCGGCTCGCCGACGAGCCCTCGGGGCTCGGCCCGCGCGCGCGGGAGGAGCTGCGGGCCGGGGTGCGCCTGCAGTTCCTCGACGATCTGGCGCTGGCCTTCCGCACCCGCCGCGATCTCAACGAAGACCGCACGATATCCAACATGGTGGGCTTGCTCTATACCCACCCCTGCTTCGTGGTCGTGGCCGGGTTCGAGCAGCGGTTCACCCGGACGGGCGATCTCGACGAGGAGACCAGCTTCAAGATCCGCGTGAGCCTGACCAATCTCGGCGGGCCGGCCGCGGCCGAGGACTGAAGGGAGCTCGATCCGTGCGCGTTCGGGGCCTCGATCGGCGTCGTCTGCTAGGAGGCTTCGCCCTGAGCGCGGTCCTGCCGGCTCTTGCCGCCGCGCAAGTGCCGGCGGCCGGCACCCGGATCGTGGCGGTGGTCAACAACGAGGCGATCACGAGCCAGGATCTCGCCGATCGCGTCCGCCTCGCTCTGGCCTCGGCCGGCCTGCCCGACGATGCCGAGACCCGCCGCCGGCTCGCCCCGCAGCTGCTGCGCGGGCTGATCGACGAAAAGCTGCAGCTGCAAGAGGCGCGCCGGCTCCGGCTCGAGGCGAGCGAGGCCGAGATCGACCGCGCCTTCGCCGCGATCGCCCAGCGCAACCGGCTCGATCCGCCGGGTCTCGCCCAGGCCCTGCGCCGGCTCGGCGTCGAGCCCGAGGTCTTCCGCCGCCAGCTCGCCGCGCAGATCGCCTGGACCAAGCTCGTCGAGCGCGAGCTGCGGCCGCGCGTCGCGGTGAGCCGCGAGCAGATCGAGGAGCTCCTCGGAAGCGGCGAGGCGGCCGAGGAGGAGCTGTTGTTGAGCGAGATCCTGTTGCCGGTCTACGCCCCCGACCAGGAGGCGCAAGTGCTGGCCGAGGCCCGCGATCTCGCCCGCTCGATCCGCCAGGAGGCCGATTTCGCCGCCCTCGCACGGCAGATCTCGGCCGCCCCCAGTGCTTCCGAAGGCGGCGAACTGGGCTGGGTGCGCGCGAGCCTGCTGCGCCCCGAGTTCCGCAACGCGTTGGCGGGTCTCGAGAAGGGGGCCGTCGCACCGCCGATCCGCACCGCGCAAGGGGTGCATCTCGTCCTCTTGCGCGACCGCCGCGCCGCCGCCGGCGTCGATCCGGCGAGGCGCGAGGCCGAGATCCGCCGCCGCCTCGAGGACGAGCAGCTGCAGCGCCTGGCCGATCGCCGGCTGCGCGAGCTGCGCCGCCGGGCCTTCATCGATATCCGCGCCTGAACCGCCCCCTTCCGCGCCGATCGCGGACGCGCTCGCCCGGCTGCCGCCGCTTACCGAGGTGATCCGGCGGCACGGGCTCGCGGCCGACAAAAGGCTCGGCCAACATTTCCTGCTCGACCCCGGCATCCTCGGCCGGATCGCGCTCGCCGCGGGCCCGCTCTCGGAGGCGACCGTGCTCGAGGTCGGGCCCGGGCCCGGCGGGCTCACCCGCGCGCTCTTGGCCGCCGGTGCCGCGCGCGTCGTCGCGGTCGAGCGCGACCCGCGCTGTCTCGTGGCCCTCGCCGAGCTCGCGGCTGCAGCCGCCGGCCGGCTCCTTCTCGTCGAAGCCGACGCGCGCACCTTCTCGATCGAGGGGCTGGCGCCGCCGGGTGCGCTCGTGATCGTCGCCAACCTGCCCTACAACATCGGCACCGAGCTCTTGCTCGGCTGGCTGCGCAAGGCGGATGCGATCGCCCGGATGGTCTTGTTGTTCCAGAAGGAGGTGGCGCTGCGGCTGGTCGCCGCCCCGGGCAGCGCCGAATACGGGAGGCTTTCGGTGCTGGCGCAGCTCGTCTGCCGGGTCGAGCGCCTCTTCGACCTCGCCCCGGGGGCGTTCAGCCCGCCGCCCAAGGTGACCTCGAGCCTGGTCCGCCTCGTCCCTCGCCCCGACCGCCCGCCCGCGGAGCTCCTCGCCCGGGTCGAGCGGCTGACGGCCGCGGCCTTCGGCCGCCGCCGCAAGATGCTCCGGCAGAGCCTGAAGCCGCTCTGGCCGGAGCCCGAGCCGGTGCTCGCCGGGCTCGGCATCCCGGGCAGCGCGCGGGCGGAGGATCTGACACCCGAGACCTTCCGCCGGCTGGCCCTGCTCCTGCCGGCCGGCGGCGATCAGCCCTCGCCGGAACCGGTGCGGAACTGCTGGACGAATTCGGAGAGAAAGGGCTGACGCCGCCGCTTGAGCCGCTCGGCCGCGAGGATGGCGCGGACCGCGGCCACGCTCGCCTCGAGCTCGTGGTTGATGAGCACGTACTCGTATTCGGCCCAGTGCGTGACGTCGGCCGCCACGCGCGCGAGCCGGTAGCGGACCACCTCCTCGCTGTCCTGGGCGCGGCTGCGCAGCCGCTGTTCGAGGGCGGCGAGCGAGGGGGCGAGGATGAAGACGCCCACGACGTCGTCGGCCGCCGCCTCGCGCAATTGCTGCGCCCCCTGCCAGTCGATGTCGAACAAGACGTCGCGGCCGGCCGCGAGCGCCGCTTCGACCGCGGCGCGCGGGGTGCCGTAATGGTGGCCGTAGACGAGCGCGTGCTCGAGCAGCTCGCCGCGCTCGACCATCGCCCGAAAGCGCGCCTCGTCGACGAAGTAGTAGTCGCGGCCCTCGACCTCGGCCGGCCGCTTCGGCCGCGTGGTCACCGAGACCGACATCGTGACCTCGGGCTCGAGCTCGAGCACCCGGCGCGAGATCGAGGTCTTGCCGGCTCCCGAGGGCGAAGAGAGGACGAGCATGAGCCCGCGCCGCTGATAGCGCGGCGGGCTCTTGAGCGGGGCCTCGAGGGTCACGGTGGCATTCCGATCGCCCGTGGGACGCGCGGCTGCCTAGCAGGCGCGCGCTCCTCTACCAAGACGCGACGAGGTGGGCCGCCCATGCCGACCGCTCAGCCGTCCTCGGGTGCGGCCCGGCCGTCGCGGATCCGCCGCCAGCGGGCGACGTTGCGGTTGTGCTCGGCGAGCGTGCGGGCGAAGGCGTGGCCGCCCGAGCCGTCGGCCACGAAATAGAGATAGTCGACCGCGGCCGGCTTCAGCGCCGCTTCGAGCGCGCCGCGGCCCGGGTTGGCGATCGGGGCAGGCGGCAGGCCGTCGATGCGGTAGGTGTTGAACGGATGGTCGATCTCGAGGTCCTTGCGGGTGAGCGGCCGCTCGAGGCTGTTGCGGCCGCCGGTGAGCGCGTAGACCACGGTCGGATCGCTCTGCAGCCGCATGCCCCGCTTCAAGCGGTTGACGAAGACCGCGGCGACGAGCGGCTGCTCCTCCTTCTTGGGCGTCTCGCGCTCGACGAGCGAGGCCAGGATCACGGCCTCGGCCGGATCGGCATAGGGCAGGCCCGGGGCGCGCGCGGCCCACAGCTCCTCGAGCGTCGCCCGCATCGCCGCCCGCATCCGCTCGAGCAGCCGCGCGCGCGGCTCGCCGCGCGGCACGAGCCAGGTCTCGGGCAACAACGTCCCCTCGGGCCCCGGCTCGGGCAACGGTCCGTCGAGCACCTCGGCCGCCTCGAGCAGCGCGTGCACCTCGGCCGTGGTGAGCCCTTCCGGCACCGTGATCCGGTGCAAGACGACCCGGCCGCTCTCGAGCAGGTCGAGCACCGCCCGCGGCGCGATCCCGGCCGCGAAGCGATATTCGCCGGCCTTGAGCGCCCGCTCGCGGCCCGAAAGCCGGGCGGCGAGCGAAAAGGCCCAGGCGCGATCGACGATGCCCGTCTCTTCGAGGAGCCCGGCCGTGGCCTCGAGCCCGCCGCGCGGCACGACGAGCACGGTCTCCGCGGGCAGCGGTCCCGGTGTGTCGAGCCAGCGCTCGAGCCAGCGCCAGCCCACGAAGCCCGCGATCGCGAGGAGGAGGGCTATGGCCGCGATCCCGCCCGCGAGCCGGGCCAGGAGTCGCATGGCGGCTCAGCCGAGCTCCGGCCGGGTCACGATCAGGGTGGCGTTGGTGCCGCCGAAGCCGAAGGAGTTCGAGAGCGCGGCGCGGACCTCGCGCGGCCGCGCCCGGTGCGGCACGAGATCCATCCCCTCCGACCCCTCGCACGGCTCGTCGAGGTTGAGGGTCGGCGGCACGATCTGGTCGCGGATCGCGAGGATCGAGAAGATCGCCTCGACCGCCCCGGCCGCCCCCAAGAGATGCCCGACCGCGGACTTGGTCGAGGACATCGAGAGCCTGGTCGCGGCCTCGCCGAACAGCCGGCGCACCGCCCCGAGCTCGATCTCGTCGCCCAAGGGCGTGCTCGTGCCGTGCGCGTTGATGTAGTCGATGTCCTCGGGCCGCAGCCCGGCGTTCTTGAGTGCCGCCCGCATCGAGCGGAAGCCGCCGTCGCCGTCCGGGGCCGGGGCGGTGACGTGGTGCGCGTCGCCCGAGAGACCGTAGCCCTTGATCTCGGCGTAGATCTTGGCGCCGCGCCGGCGCGCCCGCTCGAGCTCCTCGAGCACGACCACACCCGCCCCTTCGGCCATGACGAAGCCGTCGCGCCGGCGGTCCCAGGGCCGCGACGCCTTCTCGGGGGTGTCGTTGAAGCCGGTCGAGAGGGCGCGCGCAGCGGCGAAGCCTGCGATCCCGAGCCGGCAGACCGCGGCCTCGGCACCGCCCGCGACCATGAGGTCGGCATCGCCCAACGCGATCAGCCGGGCCGCGTCGCCGATCGCGTGCGCCCCGGTCGAGCAGGCGGTGACGACCGAATGGTTCGGGCCCTTGAGGCCGAAGCGGATCGAGACCTGGCCCGAGACCAGGTTGATGAGGCAGGCCGGGATGAAGAACGGGCTCACCCGCCGCGGGCCCTTGGCCTCGAGCTCGACCGCGGTCTCGGCGATCGTCTTGAGCCCGCCGATCCCCGAGCCGATCAGGACTCCTGCGCGCTCGCGCTCCTCCTCGCTCTCGGGCTGCCAGCCCGAATCGGCGAGCGCTTCTTTGGCGGCGGCGATCCCGTAGACGATGAAGAGATCGTTCTTCCGCAGATCCTTGGGCTCGACGAAATCGGTCGCGCGGAAGGCGCCGGGCGCCTCGCCGGTCGGCACGAGGCCCGCGATCTTGGCCGGCAGATCGGAGGTGTCGAACTGCTCGATCCGACGGATCCCGCTCTCGCCAGCCAGAAGCCGCCGCCAGCTCGTCTCGACCCCGCAGCCCAGGGGCGTGACGAGACCGAGACCGGTGACCACCACCCTGCGCAGCACCGTGTGCGCCCCCGCCCGCGACCCGCTCGGCTCAGGCGCTGTGCTCTTGGATGTAGGCGATCGCGTCCTTGACGGTCTGGATCTTCTCCGCCGCGTCGTCGGGGATCTCGACCTGGAATTCCTCCTCGAAGGCCATCACGAGCTCGACCGTATCGAGGCTGTCGGCGCCCAGATCGTCGACGAACTTGGCGTTCTCGGTGACCTTCGCCTCGTCGACGCCGAGATGCTCGACGACGATCTTCTTCACGCGTTCGGCGATATCGCTCATGGGGTCCGACACTCCGTCACAGCGCTCGCGCGTTCCCTGGGGTTCGCCCGCCGCCGAGGCCGGCGGGCTTGTACACGACGGCCGCTGGCTTGGCCAGCGCGCGGCCGCTCAGATCATCGCCATCCCGCCGTTGACGTGCAGGGTCTGGCCGGTCACCCAGCCCGCCTCGGTCGAGGCCAGGTAGAGCACCGCGGCGGCCACGTCCTCGGGCGTCCCGAGCCGACCGGTCGGGATCCGCTCGATCAGCGCCGCGCGCTGCTTCTCGTCGAGGGCATCGGTCATCGCCGTGACGACGAAGCCCGGTGCCACGCAATTGACGGTGATGCCGCGGCTCGCGACCTCGGCCGCGAGCGCTTTGGTGAGGCCCACGAGCCCCGCCTTGGCGGCGGCGTAGTTGACCTGGCCCGGATTGCCGGTGGCACCCACGATCGAGCCGATGTTGACGATCCGACCGTACCGCCGCCGCATCATGCCCTTCAAGGCCGCGCGCGAAAGACGGAAGCAGGCCGTGAGGTTGGTGTCGATCACCGCCTGCCAGTCCTCGTCCTTCATCCGCAAGGCGAGCTGGTCGCGGGTGATGCCGGCATTGTTGACCAGGATCGCGAGCCCGCCCGCGGCTTCGGCTGTGGCCACGAGCGCATCGGCCGCGCCCGGCTCGGCGAGATCGCCCACCGCCACGACCGCCCGCTCGCCGAGTTCGGCCGCGAGCGCCTCGAGCGCCTCGCGCCGCCGGCCGGCCAGGACCACGCAGGCGCCGGCGCGATGCAGGGTGCGCGCGACCGCCCCGCCGATGCCGCCCGAGGCACCGGTGACGAGTGCGGTCTTGCCGGAAAGGTCGAACACCGCGCGGCTCAGCCGGCGAGCGCCGCGGCGGCGGCGTCGAGCTCGGCCGGCTCGCCGAGGGAGAGGACGCGGGCCCCCGGCACGCCGCGCTTGGCGAGACCGGAGAGGACCTTGCCGGCGCCGAGCTCGAGCACGAGATCGACGCCCATGGCCGCCATCGTGGCCATGCTCTCGCGCCAGCGCACCCGCCCGGTCACCTGGCGAAGGAGGAGCTCGGGCAACAGCGCCGGATCGCGCACGAGCTCGGCCGTGACGTTGGCCACGAGCGGCACCGCGGGTGGCGCGAAGCGGGTGGCGGCGAGTGCCGGGGCGAGCTCCTCGGCGGCGGGTGCCATCAAGGCGCAATGGAACGGGGCCGAGACCTGCAGCATCACCGCACGCTTGGCACCGCGCTCCTTGGCGAGGGCGACCGCGCGCTCGACCGCGGCCTTGTGGCCGCTCACCACCGCCTGGCCGTCGGCATTGTCGTTGGCGAGCTGGCAGACCTCCTCGCCTGCCGCCTCGGCCGCGATCGTCACCACGACGGCCGCATCGAGGCCCAGGATCGCCGCCATGGCACCGGTGCCGGGCGGAGTCGCGCGCTGCATCGCCGCACCCCGCAGCCGCAACAGCCGGGCGGCGTCGGCGAGATCGAGCGCCCCGGCCGCGACCAGGGCCGAATATTCGCCGAGCGAGTGGCCGGCCACGCACAGAAGCCGCTCGGGCAGAGCTCGCCCGAGCCGCTCCTCGAGCGCCCGCACGGCCGCGATCGAGGTCGCCAACAGCGCCGGCTGGGCGTTCTCGGTCAAGGTCAAGGTCTCGGCCGGACCCTCGAAGATCAGCCGCGAGAGGGCTTCCCCGAGCGCCTCGTCGACCGCGGCGAAGACCCTGCGCGCGGCCGGCGAAACATCGGCCAGCGCGCGGCCCATGCCGACGGCCTGCGAGCCCTGACCGGGAAACACGGCAGCGCAACGGGTCACGAGGGATGTCCAAAGGGGGCGGCGTGGCGACGCTCTTACGGCGCGCTTACCGGCTGTCAAGCGGGCGCGGTGGCCGAGCCTTGCGCGCGCGATCGTCCTCTGTATAGTGCCGTGGCCACCGCGCGGGGCGGGTCGACCTGCCGAGGCCTCGAGGCGCGGTGCTCCGATCGGACGGAGCGGCGACACGGTCGGCGCTCCGTTCGTGCATTTCGAGACCGACTGGAGCCTTCATGCCGTTCTACGAGCACACCCTGATCGCGCGGCCGGATCTGACCGCGCAGCAGGCCCAAGCCCTAGGCGAGACCATCGCCCAGCTGCTGAGCGAGCAGGGCGGCAAGGTCACCAAGACCGAGTATTGGGGCCTGCGCAACCTGGCCTACCGGGTCAAGAAGAACCGCAAGGGCCACTATCTGCACTTCAACATCGACGCGCCGCCGGCGGCGATCACCGAGCTCGAGCGGACCGAGCGGATCAACGAGGACGTCCTTCGCTATCTGACGGTGCGCGTGGACAAGCTCGAGGACGGCCCCTCGCCCGTGATGCTCGCCAAGGCGAGCCG